>CAYQVT010000011.1:0-32683 GCA_964420885.1 uncultured Gammaproteobacteria bacterium | reverse complement strand
GCGCTACCGCGTCAAAGAGTACAACAGCCGTGTTTGCTTAACAACATGTGGGCCGCCAAGTGAACTTCGTTGTCATGAGTATTTTCCAAGGTTTCTTAAAACATTGATAACCAGACTTCAAGAGATACCAAAACCTAGATGCTAATGTAAGACTGCAAAATTAAATGCCTTTAGGGGTAAAGGAACTAAGTATACAAGCCTTTGGAATTGACATCATGCTTACAGTGATTCGATATCCAGTTAGATATTACGTTTAATATTAGTAGTGAGAATCGTATGTCCCTTAGAGGAGTTTTAGAAGAAACCGCTGCCGCTTCGGTTAACCGTATACCCGCAGAAGCGCTTGAGGTGATTATGAAAAGCACCGCCGAGCTCGATGCGCAAGGTGTTGGCAATAACGCACTAGGCTTGGGTGATAAGCTGCCAGATGCAACCTTGGTCGATGCCAATAATGAATCGGTTTCAATGGCGTCCTTGTTGGCTAAGGGCCCGCTAATAATAAATTACTACCGAGGTGGTTGGTGCCCATATTGTAATTTTGAGCTTAAAGCTTATCAGCAATTACTGCCTGAGATTCAAGCATTGGGTGGTCAGTTGGCTTAGATTCATCAGCGATTTGAAATCTGATTTAAGTTAGCCTTATCGCGATTGAGCGACAGTCTTATATCTGCTGCGTTCGGTTTGTGGTTAATTATGGCGATCAATGTTTGATCGCTTGCTGGTGCGCTGTTATGGTTAAGAGCGATTACCAGCAACACCATGGATCAGCATATTTTAATGAATCAGGCCGCCGCTAAGCCCGCTATTGACGATGTCCTTAAACGCTTTGTAGAGCAAGGTTATCTTTCAGACGTTCGCCTAAAGCAATTGAACGCGTCTGGTGACCGAAACCTCCGATCACTGATCGAAAACGGTGTTGTGCCAGAGCGTTTTTTCGCTGAGACCCTCAGTGCTGTGTTTGGTGCTCCTCAAATAAGCCGAGATCAATTTCCGCATGACGCGGTAAAAAACACTAAAGAGCTCGCGAGTTTTTTATTAGAACATGAGGTGTTGCCCTTGTCGCACGAGGCAGGTGTATTAAGACTGGCCGTGTCGGACCCTTCAGATGAGTTTTCATTGCAGGTGTTGCGATCTAAATTTAACAGCGAGATTCAGATTTACGTCTCATTACGCAGTGATGTGTTAGAGGGGTTGTCTTCGATTTACTCAGTTGGCAAGCTTGAGGTGACCGGTGTAGGTGACAGTAGCGTAGGTGTCTCGTCGGTCATCGATCTGCCCGATGACCTCGGCAGTGATTCTACCTTGGTTCGCGACTTGCACCGTTTGATTCAGCGCGCGGTTACCGTTAACGCATCGGATATTCATTTTGAACCGTTTGATTCGCGTTTGCGAGTGAGGTTCCGCGTTCATGGGATGCTCAGAGATATTCATGATTTTGAAGCCGAACAACGCGATCAGGTGGTTGCTCGCTTAAAACTTATGTCAAAGCTAGACGTCACACAAAGACGTCACGCGCAAAACGGTCGCTTTAAGTTTCCCGCTGATGGGCGAGTCGTCGATTTAAGAGTGTCGACCCTTCCCTTGCACGATGGTGAGAGCATTGTTCTTAGATTACTAGAGTTCGGTTTGAGTAATTTATCGTTACAGGAGTTGGGTTTTACTGACGTAGTCGCCGATTCCCTTGGGCAAGTTATTCAGACTCAACAAGGCTTGGTCTTGATCACAGGGCCAACCGGTTCTGGTAAATCAACAACCTTATACTCCTTGCTTAATCAGCTCAATCGGCCTGAAGTTAAGTTAGTTAGTATTGAAGATCCGGTTGAATTGAATATTTCCGGCGTGAATCAGATTCAGGTAGATGAAGAATACGGTGTCAGCTTTGCAGCCGCATTGAAAACCGTATTACGGCAAGACCCTGACGTAATCATGGTGGGGGAGATTCGCGATGCCGAGACAGCGCAACTCGCGGCTCAAGCAGCGTTAACCGGTCACCTGGTATTGGCCACGCTGCATACGTCATCGGCTGCCTCTGCGATCACACGTCTCTACAATTTAGGTTTACCAGAGTATCTAGTGTCGGCGACGGTTAAAGCGGTAATGGCGCAACGTTTGCTACGAAGAGTTTGCAGCTACTGCAATAGAGATGAGCATGATACCTGTTTACAATGCGCGGGCTCTGGGTACCTAGGCCGCACCACTATTGCTGAGCTTTTACCTGCCTCGGCGTTCGAACGCGGGTCTAACTTGTCCGAAGATAACTTAGCCACAATGTTACTAGGCGGCACCAGTCTCGCCGATGATGCCCGGCGCTTGTATGCGAAGCAAGTCGTTGATCGCGCAGAAGTGCTCAGAGTGCTTGGCATTAATGTCTAAGTTCTTTAGAGTTGCTCAAGGCAAGTGACAATGATTCGTTCTAATCAATTAATTTCCTTCGCCGAAGATTTAGCGGTCTTGCTTAAGTCGGGTTCTGATTTGGATTCTTCCTTAGGGTTTATGATCAATTCACGATCAAATGGTGACATCAAGCCACTGATTACTGAGCTTAGAACCAAGGTCCGGCAAGGTTTGCTCTTGAGTACAGCGCTCGAGGAACACCAAAATGTGTTTGACAATTTCTTTATCGGAATGGTGCGAAGTGGCGAAGCGTCAGGTCAATTGGCGAATGCGCTAGAACAGTTAGCCCAGCAGTTAGAAAAAAACCAAGAACTTAAGAATCAAATAAATAATGCCTTGGTTTACCCGGCAATTCTGGCGGTGGCTATGGCAATGAGTTTGGTGCTGGTGTTCGCGGTTATCTTGCCTAAACTCACTGGATTGTTTGAGTCCTTTGGTGGGGAGCTTTCACTTTCAGCTCAAGCGATGCTCGCGGTGGGTCAGTTTGTTAAAAACTGGGGGCAAACCATTTTGGTAGTAATATCGATATCAGTCTTATTGTTGTACTTACTGCAAGAGGAGCTAAAAACAACGGAACGTATTAATTCGATGATGATGCGCATACCGTTTATCAAGCGTTTGTTTGGACAAATTGAATTTGCTCGATTTACCTCGACCTTGTCCAGCCTTTTGGCATCAGGCGTATCGCAAACGGATGCGCTGGCGATAGCTGCCGAAAGTTTTCGGCAAGCCGATAGTCGTAAGCAAATTGAGAACGCAATAGTAAAAGTAAAGGAAGGTCAGCGTCTGAGCCAATCGATTGAGTCGATAGACGGTTTCGGTGACCTTTATGCTCACAGTATTGAAAGCGGTGAACGCGCAGGTCAATTACCGGCAACCCTTGGCGTATTAGCGCAACGTTTAGAAAAAAACTTTACCCGCCGTGCTCAGAGCTTAGCGTCAATGGTTGAGCCTTTACTCATTCTTGTTTTGGGATTGGTGATTGGCTTGATTATTTACACGGTGTTTTCGGCCTTACAAGGTATGGGGGACCTACCGCTTTGACAACACGCTTGGCATTTTCGTCGGGTTTCACCCTAATTGAAATCTTGGTTGTTCTGGCACTGCTTGGGTTGATGGTCGCCTTAGTTCCACAGGGGTTGACAGGTCTTTATGCGAAAAGTAGTCACCAAGCGGTGGTTCAAGCGACTATTGTAGCGGCAAGAGAGTGCACGATTATTGCGCAGCAACAACAACGCTCAATTCAGCTTGGCACTCAGGATTGCCCATTGCCGGAGAATCCCTACCGCGTGGCAGAACGTGAGTTGTACCCAGTTTTTCATGCGGACGGCACCGCCAGTCATACCGCTCATATAGTTGTTGAAGGAGAGGGTGAATTCGATGACGCTACGACCGTGATTGTGATTGAGAAATTGACCGCCAATGTGAGTGTTAGACGAGATGCGCAGGCTAAATAGCTATGTAAGCTCTACTAGAGGCTTCACTCTTATTGAGGTGATTGTGGCATTGGCCTTGCTGTCGCTTGGTGTGGCCGGTGTCGCTCAATTGCGACATTCAGCGTTTCAGCACCTCATGTTAACTCAGGAGATTCAAGAGGCGAGTTATTTCGCGAGTAGCCATTTGGCCACCTTGAATATTGATGACGCTGTCCCTATCGGTGTTCAATCCGGCGAGTATTCCAGAGGGCTTGGAGTTGAGACCTATCCTTGGCAACTGCGTCTATTGCCATTGAGCGATGATGCCTTGCAGCCTGAATCAATCTCTTTAAGCGAAAAGGTACACCCATTGGTTGCCAATTTGTCGGTGTGGGTTGATCAAGGAACGCGCGAATTGCGTTTTCATACGCTTGTACTTGCTAAACCCATAGAGAAGCAAGAGAGCGGAACACCGAGATTTAAGATTGAGAGTGGTATATGACTCGCTTATCTATAACGTATTCCGGCGGTCAGGGAAGAGAACGAACCATTAACCTACGGCGAGAAGGTGGTTTCACTCTGATTGAAACCGTGCTCGCGATGAGTATTTTTAGTTTAATTTTGTTGATCGCTTATCAAACCTTGGTGACTGGCGCGCAAGCTAAGCAACGCGTGTCTGAATCAGCAAGCCTGCAAACTCAACAGCGTTCCGCCTATCGTACCTTGGCAAATGCCTTTGACGCTGGAGCACGGGTAATCGGCGCACAGCACACCATTGAAATCGATCTAACTACCGGCGATAGCATTTGGTTGGAAGAGGCAAAAAATATCGAGTTCGCTCTAACGCCAGATGGCGAGCTATGGGCGTATGTCGACGTTGATCAGCAAGCGTCGTTATTGTTGTCTCAGCTCGATCAAGCAAAGTTTAGTTATTTTGCCGCAGGCGAAAGGCACTCACAATGGAACTCCAAACTGAGCCCCAGTGCAGTTGATCTTAGTTGGGTCGAAGGTGGCGAATTGCGTCGCTGGAGGTTTGAAACTCGATGACAATAACTAAACAATGTTTAGGCTTTGCGATATTTTCGGTAATGATGTCGCTAGCAATTATAGGTTTGATTAGCGTGGCTATGGTCAATACCTACCTGACCAATACGCGCGCTGTAGGCTTAGAAACACAGCGATTAAGGGCCGGTCATCTACTTGATTCGGGGGTTCGCTTTGCAGCCTTGAGCTTAGCGTCGCCGCGCGCGAGTGTGTCCGGTTCGGCAATTCCGTCAAAACGATTGGTGTATACCTTTGCCGACAAAGACGTTGTCATTGAAATTCAAAACGAGGCGGGTTTTATAGACTTGCTTACCGCCGACCCCGAACTAATCAAATCGGCCTTATTGGCGCATGGTGGAACCTTAGCCGATATACCCGCATTAGTGGATGAGATTCAGTCGCTCGGCGATCAAGGGCGAACGGTGAGTTATCGCAATCTACGCGCTCTACTTAAAGGGTCTTCAATCTCAATAAGCGGTTTAATGTCGATCGCCACTTTACACGGTGGGCAACGTGGCGTTCACCCTGCTTTGGCGTCGGAACAGGTGTTATCACTGGTGCCAAAGCTCTCAAAGGCGGAGCGAGATCGGGTGATCGCTAAACGTCGCAATGATACGCCAAGTTTGATCAGCAACCCGGTACGCAGTGACTATTTTACGCCTATCGTTTCAGCCTACTATCGAGTCAGTACGTTGGTTGAACTTGAAGGTCGACAGTATTCCAAGGTTCAAGTAATAAAGATGATCAATCAAGCTGGGCAATTGTATCAAGTGCAAGCGACTTTATAGAATCTACGTTATATTCACCTTAAGATAGGCAGCTTGTCATTGCCGTGTCCGCTAATTAAATTATTACTTCTATGCCTCTAACCGCTACTACAATCACTGGCTTTCTCAATTGGTGGAAAAAAGGCCTAGCTGAGCCCTTTGAGACTTTCGTTTTAAAACGAGTTGGCAATAGCTTTCTTGATCTTAAAGGTCAGCCGTTCAGCATAAATAACTCCTTAGCGAGCAATAGAAGTATCGAATTATACCTTCTTGCACCGCATGACAAGCTTATGTCGAAACGCATCACCGAATCGCAAAAAGGGGTGCCTTTGGGGGAACTCGCGGAGGAGGTTTTGCCATTTAAACAGCACGAGCTGGTGCTGGCCCGCGACAGTGGAGAAACAACCCTTCTTGCTGTGCTCAAGTCTGATATGTCAGCCGATGTTGAGCTTGCTCAAGAACAAGGAGCGCGTGCATTAAGTGTCGCGTTTGATCTTGATGGTCAATTGATTTTTACTGGCGGCGTGCTTTTAGATGAATTGCTTGAAAGCGCTCCCAGGAATGGTCAAACCATCATGCATTTGAAGACCAAAATGATCACGGCATTCGTTATTTTGGGCATATTTGGTTTAGGGTTTGCGATCAATAAAGCGCTCAGTGTTGAAACCGAACGTCAAATAAAGTTACGCCAAGAACTAAGGCAACTACAGTCGCACATAGATGCGACACAGTTGGTCTCGGAGAAAGCAATCTCAGAGCGGATCAAAATACGCAGCGCTACCGACTTATCTGAGACGCTAAGCTCACTGACATCGTCACTGACCGATACCACGGTGTTAAGCCAAGTGATCTTGTCGGGCGATGAACTTATTATCGACGCCCGCTCCGACAGCGCGACCCAAGTGCAAGCTCAGCTTGATGCCTCGGGCGCATTTGCAATGACTGAATTCGTAAGTTCTATATCACGCAATGTCGCAGATGGAAGCGAACGTTTTCGCCTAAAAGCGACAGTGAAAGATGAGGTATCAAAATGAGCCTCACTCGCCACACGCTGCTCGCCTATATACTATTATTGGCGATTACACTGTTAGTGATTGAACTCGTAATTGCACCGGTGTTTGCTAATTGGCAGTCTCAGCAACAGACAACACAGGCGTTGGCCGACGATGTTGTTGAGGCTAGGTCAACCCTGTCTGAAATCGAGCAAGCGAGTACGTCGGCTGCGTCAGAATTCGCAACACTATTTGACTCTGGAGCGATAGGCACTACGTCTCACGCGAGTGATGCAACTCATCGTTTACAAGAGCGCATTAAGGCAGTTTTGAATCCACGCTCCGCCACCATTACCCAAATGCGACCCAGTACTGAAGAAGAACCGGATGGTTTGCTAAAAAGTAAGTTAGAAATTGACCTGAGAACAAATGCCGAGTCAATTTCACTGATATTTCAGGCACTTTCGAGAGGTAAGCACAGCTTGCACGTTGAGTTTATCAATATTCGCTCTACTGCAGGGCTCTCGCAAGACCTACAAAACGATTTAGACATGACGCTGAGCCTGGTCGCCTGGTTTATGATTGGTTCTTCTGCCGAGGATAATTCTGCCGATATGATCACTGGTCAGAATATTGAGAGCAACGTTCAAGAAAACACTAACTTGGCTGGCTTGTTTGACCAGGGCGCAAGAGCACGATTTCGTTCGCCCAGCGTTGATCACTATCGCTTAGCGGCAATTAATGTTTCTAAGAATTCTCGTACTGCAATTATTGCCAACTTAGTTGGTGGTAAGACTAGACGTCTGAAACAAGGAGAGCTACTCGACGCTTGGCTAGTGGAGTCAATCACATCTAATGGCGTTACCTTAGCCATAGGTGATAAGCGCGAATTGTTGACCTTGTCGAGGTAACGACTGCGAAAAATCTAAGCTAGTTTGTTATCGACGATTTAATTTTTCTTAGGCCAGCGACGAAGACACCGGCCCTATAGCGTTCAGCATCATTAACGGCTTTAAACATGGTTTCGATGCCTTCCAATAGAGCCTCTTTGTTGGCGTAATTAGCTTGCTCTTTAATCATCACGCGCACCACCGAATTGATAGCCATCGCTGATTGTTCGGCTGCCGCATACCCCTGATGGTGAGCGCTTAAACCATTTTTGATTAAGATATCTAATATCTCGCCGCCTTGCGCAGCTGTTAACGGGTTTTCCTCTAAGCCGGCACGAATTAATTTTAAATTATCGAGTAGTTTAGCGACCGGTTTACTGTTCGCCGTTGCTGAAACACCATTGCTTAGCAGCGTCTGAGTATTGCTAAGCATTTCATTGGCTAATTCAGGTGAGATCGTCTTGGCTAATTGATAACTCATTAGCAAGTGGGCATCGTTATATCGCAGTGCACCGGCTGACAATTTGGTTAAGGGGTTGGGTTTCCAATCAACCTTGCTCATGGGTTGATGACATCCAAGACAGTCCATATGAACCAATTCAGGAAAAAGCCCTGAATTGGGGAATTTGTCAATGTTTGTGAGCAGCTGTTGCGACGCTACGACTTGTCCGATGGCCCAGACCTGCAGCTCATTTTGTTCGCCTTTACGGCGCACGTAATCTTCATCGACTTGATAATGAGCAGGTTGAATGCCAGTGAATGTGTTTAATTCGAAGCTCAATCGTGGGTGGCCGGCGCCCATGATTTTGTGAGTGATTTTTCGATCAGTATGATTGCCCAAATGACACGATAGGCAAAGCTCGGCTCGCACTCCAGGGTTTTCGGTTTCTCTCAAACCTGCCCTTAGGTTCTCTTGATGGGTAGCATTGGTATGAGAATCAAGGTAATTCTCGGCACCGCCATGGCAGGTTTCACACGTGACTCCGTCAGACAATTGAAAATCGTCGCCGTGCCATTCCTTGGGAACATTATCGGCATGACACGCTAAACACACTTCAGCGGTTTCGGCCGAGGCTAAACCGAGTTTTCGCGCCATTAATTTCGACTCGGGGCTCAATAGAGTTTGATAAGCGCGAGCATGGGGGTCTTGTTCATTCCATGTGCGAAACTCATTTTGCAACACATTTGAATCGGCGAATAAAACCGTGCTGCCATGACAGGTGCTCGCCGCGCAACTAGCAACGCCCATATGTTTGCTTTGCTGATTAAGCTGTTGCTTTATCGCTTCTTGCGAATCAGCTTGGTGGCTTATCGCGACGTTTATTAGTGCTGCTAATCCGATGGTTAGAATTAAGCGAAGGCTGATACTGCTCGCAAAAGCACTCTTGTTAATTTGGTCGTACTGTGGTGAAAAGCGTATTAAGCGCATGGCTTGAAGAATCCCAATTCTGAGCTGTAAAGTGATCGGCCTGGCGATGTGCTACTAAGGAATTGTTATCCTCAGGCTTCTATTGCTGGTAGATGTGTTGTTAAATGTTTTTAATGATTCGAAGACATCTTGCCGTTGGTCCTCTATTTTGTCAAACATGGTTGAACAAGGAAATAGTCCGAACTACGTATATCTATTTCTTTCGTTTGATATACAATTTGGTTACTATTTGTCTTACGGGGAGTTAATAAAAATGATAGAGGGGTGTAGATGGAAACGTATGACATAGCTGTAATCGGCTCCGGGCCCGGAGGTATGAGCGCAGCAGCACACGCTGCCGAGCTTGGCTTGTCGCACGTGTTATTAGAAGGTTCACCGAAGCATTCTAATACCATTCAGAAGTACCAAAAGGGCAAGCACGTCATGGATACCCCGAATAAGTTGCCATTACGGAGCCCACTCGAATTTGTTGCTGGCACACGCGAATACATCCTCGATAAATGGGAAGAGGGGATGAGTGCGACCAAGACTAATATTAAGTATGGTCATGAGGTATCGGGTATCGAAGGCTCTAAGGGCGACTTTACAATTTCCTTAGCCAATGGCAATAAAATCGGCGCCAAATTTATTATTTTAGGAATTGGTGTTCAGGGTAACCCTCGTAAACTTCCGTGTCCGGGTGCCGACTTTGAACACATTCAATATCAACTGGATGACCCGGATGAATATAAAGGCGAGCGTATCGCCATCGTTGGTGCCGGTGATGCAGCGATTGAGAACGCGATTGGTCTTGCCAAGCAAAATCAAGTTTGCATTATTAACCGCCGAGATGAATTTGCTCGTGCCAAACAAGGGAACTTAGATTTGATCATGTCGTCAATCGATAGCGGTCAGATAGAATGTTTTTATGAAGCTAACCCTGCCAGAATTGAAGAGAACCCCGGTGACGAAAGTCGATATCTATTCGTTTTGAACACACCGACTGGTGAAGTTCCGGTACCGGTCGACCGAGTGATTGCGCGTTTGGGAGCCATTCCTCCACGCAAGCTTGTCGAGTCTTTTGGGATTGAGTTTCCAAACGACAGCCCTGCGGCACTACCTGAGTTGAGCAGCCAATACGAATCGAATGTGCCTGGTATGTACGTGATTGGCGCGTTGGGTGGCTATCCTCTAATTAAGCAAGCCATGAATCAGGGCTACGAGGTAGTTGAGTACATCGAAGGTAATGACATTGAGCCCGCAGACCACCCCTTGTTTGTCGAAGCGTTCGATGGTTTACCCTACGACAAAACGATTGATGAAATTCTAGAATATTTGCAGGGCTCATCTCCAATTTATAACGGCATCAACCCCTTGAATTTCCGTGAATTCATTCTTGATAGCACGGTGTCTAAACGAAGGTCTGGTGATGAACTGTGCGTTAAAGGCGAATTCACCGATTCCTTTTTTGTCGTGATCGATGGCAATGCCTATGTAAAGCTACCAGGTGTTGGCGAATTCCATTTTAATCGCGGCGGTTTCTTCGGTGAACAGAGTCTGATATCGGGTCGTCGAAGAACGGCCACCGTTTATGCTGGTGAAGATTGTGTAGTGGTTGAAACCCCACGGCGTAGCATGGTTAAGTTAATCAACTCGGTAGACTCGGTAAAACGAGTGCTCGATGAAGCGTTTATTTTACGCGCTTTGCATTCCAAGTTTACCCCCAATACGGCTCATTCTGAGTTAGCGGAGGTGGTGGCTAACACCGAACTCAAAACCTTCGATGCAAATCAAAATATATATACCGAGGGCGATGAAGGGGATGATGTGCACCTTATTCGCTTGGGCTCTGTTACCTCGGTAAAACAGTCAAACGGTAAAGAGGTAATCACTTCCTACATGCCTGTTGGTCATTATTTTGGCGAGACCGGAGTGTTAGGTGACGGCGTTAGAAGCGATACAGCAAGGGCTAATGTACGGACCGAGACAATATGCTTGAGCAAAGAGAGCTTTCTTACGCTGATTGAAAAAGAAGCTGGCCTGCAAGACGAAATACAGTCTCATATACGTGATCGATTAACGGTCGAAGCACGAATGGAAGCTCAGCCCAAGGGCGGTGAATTAATGTCGTTTTTGATGAGTGAGGGACTCGGAGAAGGCACCGATGTTCTCTTGATTGACGAAACCTTGTGTGTTGGTTGCGATAACTGTGAAAAAGCTTGTGCCGAAACACACGATGGCAATTCGCGTTTGAATCGCGAAGCCGGAGCATCGTTTGCCGATATCCACGTGCCGATTTCTTGCCGCCATTGTGAGCAGCCCCACTGCATGAAGGATTGTCCGCCGGATGCGATCCATCGAGCCAGTGATGGCGAAGTGTTTATTGATCAACAGGCGTGCATCGGTTGTGGTAATTGCGTGCGCAATTGTCCCTATGACGTGATCTCTCTGCAGAAAAATCCGGCTCCAAAGCCTAGCTTGTTACATTGGTTGCTCACCGGTAAAGGCCCGGGGCCGGGCGGTAAACAATACGCCGAAGGTGAGACAATTAAGAAGGCGGTAAAGTGTGATGCTTGTAAAGATAACTCGGGCGGCGCGGCTTGCGTAAGAGCTTGTCCTACAGGAGCAGCGAAGCGTTTGAATCCAAAAGAATTTGTAGACTTAGTGGGGAGCCGTTTTGGCAGCTAGAACCAGCAGCCTAGCAACTAATATGCCTAATGAGATGAGTGAATCGTGTATCAATCAATTTTAAATTTTAAACGAGCACGCTATTTTTGGGTGGCGCTTGTTCTCAGCCTCGCGTCTATTGTTGCTTATCGCTGGCATCAGCCCATAGGTATGCCTAATGGAGGCACTTGGCTCGGTTATACGCTCGGTACCATAGGCGCTTTATTGATTATTTGGTTGTTATTGCTGGGGGTTAGGAAACGCAGCTACGCTTCAAACATGGGCACCGTGCAAGGTTGGACCTCGGCACACGTTTATTTGGGTACCGCTTTATTGCTGGTTGGGACGCTGCACGGAGGCTTTCAGTTTGGTATGAACGTACACACCTTGGCTTACGTGCTTATGGTGGTGGTAATATTAAGCGGCTTTTTTGGGATTTTTGTCTACGTACGATTTCCTAATATGATGAACGCTAATCGCTCTGGCGATACCTTAGACGATCTGCTTGAAAAGGTCATCAAAATCGACGAGCGAAGTCGTCAAAACGCAACTACCCAAGATTTAAAGCTGTTGGTCGAGAGTGCGATTGATGGCTGCCTGATCGGTGGAAGCTGGTGGCAACAAATTCGAGCCAAAGGCTCGTCGACAATTCGTGTGCCCTTTGCTTTGGATCCTGAAGCACAAGAGAAAATTCAGCCAAATAAAGATCAAGCCTTGGTGATTGATGTGTTGGCAAATAGATTGTCTCAACTTAGTGGCGGTGACGAATCGGGTTCTGTACAAAATTTGATTGCTAATTTCGCCGCTAAGCAAACTTTGTTAAGACGCATTCAACGAGATGTCCAGATTAGGGCGATTTTGAAGATATGGCTGTACGTACATGTGCCTGTGTCGTTTGCTTTATTGGCGACCCTGATCACACATGTGATTGTTGTTTTCTTTTATTGGTAGCCCTTGTGATTATGACTGATATATTAATAACGGCGGTATTTTTAACTGTAATGAATTGGATAACGCAATTGTGAGCGACGATAAGCCTGATTATAAGCTGTCTCTAGAAGATACCCATCTGAGTAAAAGGTGGGTATCGTGGGTTTTGTTTGTCGGAATTCTGGTGTTATTTCTAATTGTGCCATTGGCCAGCTTAGTCAGTGAAGATGCAGCCGAAAAACTTAGAAGCTCGCCATTGCCCTCCGATAATGCCTGGACCTCAGGTCATCTATCTCGAGCGCACCAAATACCAGATTTGAATCAAAATTGTCAGGCCTGCCACGTTGAAGCTTTTGAAATGGTTCAGGATGACTCGTGTCTGGCCTGTCATGGGGAAACCAATCATCACTTCGATACTAAGGTGCATGATGTGGCGAAACTCGATGGCTCTCGCTGTGCCAGCTGTCACATTGAGCATGATGAACCGACCAGTATTATTCGACACGATGATAAATTGTGCAGTTCGTGTCACCAAGACATGGCAAAAACGGGGGCGGTGACGACGACATTGCTCGACGTCGATAGTTTTGGTAAGGAACAGCTTAGTGGTGGCGACGTTCCACACCCTTCTTTCAAAGTTAGTATGTTGGTGCCGACCGACAGGGCTGATGCAATGACTTGGGAAATCCGTCGATTTAGCTTGGCTGATAATCCCGTCGAGAAGTCAAATCTCGTGTTTCCTCATGATTTACATTTGGACCCGCAAGGCATCGATGCACCAACTGGGACCGAGGTCCTTGCTTGTAATGATTGTCACGTAACCGACGATGCGGGCGAATTGATGCGGCCTGTGACAATGGAAAATAATTGTCGCTCTTGTCACACTTTGGTATTTGACCCATCGGCGCCTAATCGAGAAGTGCCTCATGGCGACCCTGACACTGTACTGTTAACCTTGGAAGAATACTATTCTAGAGAGTTTCTCAGAGACAGTTTAGGCCGCAATCCAACTCCTCAAGAAGTTCAAGAATTTATGCTGAGACGTCCTGGGCGAAGCGTCGAACGTCGAGCTGAGCAAGCACTAACCCTGGCGAGTCCTTGGGGTAAGGCAAATAGCGTAGCGCAAGAAATATTCGAGAAAACTACGTGTAAAACCTGTCATGTGGTGAGTATCGATGAAAGCGGTGAATACTTGTCCAAATGGCGTGTCGACCCAATTCGCATTACCGAACATTGGATGCCTAAATCTCAATTCGATCACTATAGTCATCGTACTTCAGACTGTTCTTTGTGTCATAACGCGGCGAATTCTGACGACAGTAGTGACGTGTTGATGCCAAATTTGGATCTTTGCGAGGCCTGTCATACCGGAGCCAGAACTCACGAAGACAAAACACCAAGCAGTTGTATATCTTGTCACCAATTTCATTCACCAAAACAAGATGATTGGCGAGAAACGCTTGAATCCGGTTCGGCTCGAAAGCTTATCGAACAACTTAATTTGACGGGTCGGGTTGGTCAGGCGAGTGGTTGGTCACGGCCTGAATGAAAACTGAATTTTGATGCCCATGATTGGTAGCAAGCGTCGACAAAATTTTTATAAGAACAAAGTACGCGATGAGAAAAACTATGAACCTTAAGCAACAGAGTCTCTGTATTTCACTGTCTGTGATATTGCTAACTCTGCCGATAAGTAAGGCGTTTGCTCAGCAGAGCCTCAACAGTGCAGAAGTGCGCCGCATTATCGGCATGGTGGTAAGTGAAGCGAATGCTCGGGGAGCGCCGGCCACCATCGCCGTAGTAGACCGGCCGGGTAATGTTTTAGGTGTCTTTCAGATGGCCGGTGCGGCTGGAGAGGTGACAATTTCATCACAGCGGGGTATTCCTGCTGGAACAGGTTTAGAGGGCGCTGTTGTCCCTTCGACGTTTGCAGCAATTGCCAAAGCGATTACAGGGAATTATCTGTCAAGTGGTGGAAATTCATTCAGCACACGAGTTGCCAGTCAAATTGTACAAGAACACTTTAATCCTGGTGAATTTAATCAGCCAGCGGGGCCATTGTTCGGCGTGCAGTTTAGCCAATTGCAGTGTTCCGATTTAACCGCTGAAGCGGGCACCACTTTTGGTCCGAAACCGTCGCCATTAGGCTTGTCTGCCGACCCAGGCGGGTTCCCTCTTTATAAGAACGGTGAAGTTGTCGGTGGAATAGGGGTTATCGCAGATGGCTTATATTCAATCGATAATTCTATTTCTGATTTGGATGAATCCATTGATGAAATTTTGGCAATGGCTGGGACAAGAGGTTTTGAAGGCCCTGGACCGCTGCGTAATATCACGGTTGACGGTAAAATAGTTCGTTATTCTGATACGAGTATTTCGAGACTTCTTACCGCTACTCCTAGCGGTCTTGGAAGCGGCAGTTTTCCGTTTGTTGCAGGCTTTTTTGATGGGAGAGTGAAGTCCGGTATCGCATTTGGAACCCGAGCTTCAGGTTTTACCGAGAGCAATGGCTTTGGCGTACCGGCTGTTGTCTTAGGTGATCGATTTATTCCGCGTGCGGGTACTGATGCGGGAGCGCTAAGTGCCAACGAGGTCAGAGTTCTCATTGCTAATGCCTTGCGGGTTGCCATGCGCTCGCGAGCTCAAATTCGTAATCCAGCGGAATCAACAGCGCGAGTTTCGGTGTCGGTGGTCGATAGCAATGGTGTGATTTTGGGCGTAGCGAGAACCCCGGATGCACCCATCTTCGGTACCGATGTGTCGTTACAGAAAGCACGTACCGCAGCATTCTTCTCGAGACGCGACGCGGGCCAAATTTTAATAGATGCCGGCCACGCGCATTTTGTTAATACTGTGCGAGCGTTTGTTTCACCCACCGCGTTAGCAGATGGCATCGCCTTTTCTGATCGTGCGGGCGGTAACCTATCACGCCCATTCTACCCAGATGGTATTGATGCTAACCCACCAGGGCCTTTTAGTTTTCCGATTAATGTATGGAGCCCCTTTAATGTGGGTTTACAGTTAAATCTTGTTGCTAACCGGTTAACTTTGCCAGGCGTTGGATGTACTGGGATCCCGAATTTGCCCAACGGTATTCAAATCTTTCCGGGGAGTGTGCCTATTTATCGAGGTGGACAGTTAATCGGGGGGATTGGTGTCTCGGGCGATGGCGTTGATCAAGACGACATGATTTCATTTCTTGGCTTGCATAACGCAGGCTTAGAACTTGGCGGAGCAATTAATAATGCAGACCCATCAATTCGGGCGGACACGTTGTCGCCACAAGGTGTGCGTTTGCGCTATGTGAATTGTCCTCAAGCACCATTTGTAGATTCGACTGAAGCGTTTCCGTGTAACGGGAAATAGAGAGTAATGGAAAATAGAGAAGCTCTACATAAAATGCAGATTAAAGCAGTTAGGCACATCAGCTTAGCGACTCTGGTTTCAGGCTTGATGATTTCGCCTGTTATTGCCCAAACCGAGGAGAGCGAAATACGAGCCCGCCAGCATGAACGCGCCTATTCGTGGTTAAACTCTCAAGTCGAAAAGCGTTTTACCTTACAATTAGCGACAATCGAAGGCTTTAGTCGATGTTTGTCGGTCGAGCAAAGCCAAGACGGCGTTTATTGTTTCGAATCAAGCTCGGTGGAAGACCGCTGGTTTACCGTATCAGGTCGCTACGAAAGTTTAGACAGCGCTCAACAAGCCGCTCAGAGCCAAGGGTTAAACGGAGCATTGGTTAATTATGTCCCTCGTATTTTAAATACGCGTTGCGATATGCCGTCTCTGGCGGCTAATTATCGCTCTCATTGTGCGCAGGGAGAAAAAGAGAGCACTTCAGTAGCCGACACACAGGATGAGCGTGAAGCACCCGCTGTTGTTGATCAAATAGTAAAAGTCGATAAGCAAACGCCAGAAATATCCTCTATCTCCGTCGAGCAGGTTGATGTCGCAAGTGATGGCTCGCTTAACGATGAACGACCCGGCATAGCCCCGGCGACTTTTGTGGCAAACGACTGCGCAGATACAGAGCCAAAGCAGACCACTAGACCGCTGCGGCGTCCTGCTTACCCGGTCCTTGTGTTTGAGGAAGATTATTGCAATTCCGATCGGCTTGCTCCGCCTAAAGCCTTGCTTTTGCCAGATGTTGCTCCGGTGCCTGATCGCTGGCGCATAGTTGAATCCTTAGGCTACGCTGAAAACCGCTGGGACCCGTATAACAATAATAACCCGCTTAAAGGTGATAAACCGATCTACGGAAAAGATTGGTTTTTTAATCTATCAGCAATCTCGGATACGGTTTACGAACCTAGAAATTTCCCGTTACCTGTTGGCAACGCGACCACCGCAAACGCAGGCCAACTGGATTTAATTGCTGATGGTGACCAATATTTGATCAACGAAAACCTCATCATCGAAAATGTTCTATACCGAGGTGATACGGTTTTCAGGCCACCAGATCATGAGTTTAGACTGATTACGGTTTTCAATATTAATCATACGGTTGTCGACGAAGTTGGGGTACTGAAAGCAGACCCGGCAGAGGGAGACACACGTACAGAAGGCTTTGTTGGCATTCAGGGCGCATTCTGGGACTACCACATTCGAAATGTTTCAGATCGCTATGACTTCGATAGCTTTCGAATCGGCATTCAGCCATTTAGCACCGATTTCCGTGGTTTCCTGTTTCAAGATAACCAGCTAGGCATTCGCGTTTTTGGTACTCGGAATAATAATATCTTCCAATATAATCTCGCGTGGTTTAGACGCCTTGAGAAAGATTCGAATAGTGGTCTAAACGACATCGCTGAGGATATTCGTGAAGACGATATTTTTATTGCCAATCTTTTCTGGCAAGACTTCCCAACCAAAGGGTTCATCTC
Organism: uncultured Gammaproteobacteria bacterium; assembly: GCA_964420885.1. Classification (GTDB taxonomy): domain Bacteria; phylum Pseudomonadota; class Gammaproteobacteria; order Arenicellales; family Arenicellaceae; genus Arenicella. The sequence continues at coordinate 15,293 of CAYQVT010000011.1, read as the reverse complement.
CCAAGCTTCGATTACCCACAATCGTAATCGGGAAGCAGACGATTTCTTTTTTGACGACAATCAGTTTATTGCCCGCCCAAGTTCGCTAGGTTTTGAACGGGGTCGCGACTATGACGTCACTTATCTGGGCTTGAGTGGTGATGGTCATTTTGGACGTAATAACCTAACGTTTTCAGCCTACTACGCCATTGGGGACGCTACAAATGGTGTCTTCACCAACGAAGAGACGGACATCAATGCCTATTTCTTTGCTGCCGAGGCCTCACGTGATTACGACTGGATTAGAGCTCGAGTCTCGTTCTTACATTCCAGTGGCGATGATGATGCCTTTGATACCGATGAAGAAGGGTTTGATGCAATTTTTGAAAACCCTCAGTTCGCAGGAGGAGACACCGCGTTTTTCATACGCCAGAATGTACCTCTGATTGGTGGCGGGCGCGTAGCGTTAAACGGTCGTAATTCGATTATTCCGTCACTAAGATCATCAAAAGAACATGGTCAGTCTAATTTCACTAACCCTGGCATCACCTTGGTCGGTGTCGGAGCGGATTTTGATCTCACACCACAGACGCGTTTGTCATTCAATGTGAATCAAATGTGGTTCGATGAAACCAACACTCTTGAGGTTTCTAGAAACCAAAGCCGTATTCGAAAGAATATTGGCCAGGATATTTCGGCAGCCTTAATATGGCGACCACTCGCCACTCAAAACATCGTGTTTAGATTATCAGGCGCTGTATTAAATCCTGGCAGTGGCTTTGAAGATCTCTTTGGCGATGGAACACCGTACTCAGTGTTGGGTAATCTGATTCTAGCTTACTAAATAATGCGTATAGACGAATTACATAAGATGAAGACTTTTCAGCCTACTAAGATTATTAAGCAAATCACCGATAAAAGACTGTTGCAATTTATTGTGCCGCTGCTCATTGTTTCGCTGGGGTCGGTAATTGGGGTTTCGAAGCTATTCGCGGCTGGTGGTGAAACGCCACTTAAGGTTGAGTATCCTTTTTATCCACCTGCTCCAAAAGCCCAAACAATTAGTTCTGCTGAGGCGAAATCCGAAGGCTGCGTGAGTTGTCATGTTTCAACGGACCGGCATACCATGCATTCTAATCCTGCGGTGATCTTAGGGTGTACTGACTGTCATGGTGGTGATGCAGCTGTTCGCGCACCGAGTGATCACGATGCATACGCAAGCATTGGCAAACATTTGCGTGACATTTCGGATCAGAAATCTCACGGTGATGTAGAGCATGCATCGGCTGCGTCGTACAAACAATCAGACAGCGAAGATCATGGCAAAGACGAGGAGCATGCTGATAAGGATAGCCATGATAAAGATGGTTATGGATCCTCGCATAAAAAGTATAAACCAGATTATCAAGCCGCTATGGATGCAGCGCATGTTACTCCGACCCTGCCTAAAACTTGGCATTACCCGTCAAGCGCAAACCCAGCTCATGCCTATACTATTCTGAATACTGAGAGCCCTGAGTACGTTCGTTTCGTTAATCCTGGCGATTATCGAATTGCTGAGGAAGCGTGTGGCGCGTGCCACCTCCCTATAATTAAAGCGGCAAAGCGTAGCTTGATGTCCACCGGTGCTATGTTATGGGGAGGCGCGTCCTACAATAACGGAATTTTGCCTTACAAAAATTATATTCTTGGAGAGGCGTATACGCGAGAGGGGCTACCCGCCGCCGTTCAGGGACCGTTGGTTGAAAACCCCGAATTACTGGCCGAAAAATACGGCGTGTTGCCGAGCTTAGCGCCGTTGCCAGCTTGGGAAACGGTGAAGCCGGGTGATATATTTCGAGTGTTTGAGCGCGGTGGGCGAAACATTACTAACTTGTTTCCAGAAACGGGGCTGCCGAATGCCTTGGGGCAACTTCAACGCCTAGAAGAACCTGGACGCCCAGATATTCGTCAGTCGAATCGAGGGCCTGGTACTGGGGCGCGTATCTCAGTACCCGTTATCAATCTCACAAAAACACGATTAAATGACCCGATTTCTTGGTTTTTAGGCACTAACGATAACCCTGGGGATTATCGCTCCTCGGGGTGCAGTTCTTGCCATGTTGTTTACGCCAATGACCGAGACCCCAAACACTCGGGACCCTATGCTAAATTTGGACATTTAGGTCATACTCAGACCAGCGACCCAACCATACCCAAAGGAGAGCCCGGTCACCCACTGAAACATGAGTTTACGCGTGCGATACCAACCTCCCAATGCATGATCTGCCATATGCATCAACCGAATATGTTCGTTAATACTTACCTCGGATATACGATGTGGGACTACGAATCGGATGCACCATTTATGTGGCCAGAAGAGCAACAGTATCCTACTGACTCGGAAATACGTAAAATCAATCTCCGCAATCCTGAGGAAGCGGCTATTCGTGGTAAATGGGCAAAACCTGAATTTGTAGCCAAGGTATCTGAGCTCAACCCGCAGTTACGAGACACTCAATTTGCCGATTACCATGGCCATGGATGGAATTTTCGAGCCGTATTTAAGCGCGATCGTGACGGAACCTTGCTAGACGCTGAGGGCAATCATATTAGCGATGACGATCCCGATAAATTTAAAAAGGGAGTGCACATGTCTTCGATTCATGCCGACAAAGGTATGCATTGTTCAGATTGCCACTTTTCTCAGGATTCCCATGGTAATGGCCATATTTATGGCGAAGTTGCTAACGCGGTGGAGATCGACTGTGTGGATTGTCATGGAACTGCCGACGAATACCCTAATCTTACGGCCTCGGGCCCTGCCGCGCCTCCTGGAGGCAATAAGCTGGCCGGGTTAAGAAACCCTGATGGTAAGTTGCGCTTTGAATGGGTTGGCAAGAAACTCATTCAACGTTCTTTGCTTAACCCTGGACTAGAGTGGGAGATGTCATTAGTAAAGGATACGATTAATCCAAATCACTCTGGTTACAACGAAAAAGCAGCGCTCGCAAAAACGGTGAGCACCGACACGACCAATCAACAGTGGGGTCAGGGAATCGCGATTGATGATCGCGCACACAGTGATGATGAAATGGAGTGTTACTCATGTCATACCTCCTGGACTACCTCCTGTGCGGGATGCCATTTGCCGATCGAAGCCAATTGGAAAACAGAACGCAATCATTATGAAGGCGGCGAATCTCGAAACTACGCGACGTATAATCCGCAAGTGGCCCGCGATCAGATGTTTCAATTAGGTCGCCGAGGCGATATAAACGGTGGCCGTATTGCTCCTGTCAGATCTTCATCGGGTTTAGTATTGTCTTCTACCAATGCTAATCGTGAGAAAATATACATTCAACAACCGCCAATAGCCTCGAGCGGTTTTAGTTCACAAGCGTTCGCGCCACACTTTCCGCACACGGCCCGTTTGACCGAAACTAAAACTTGCGATGATTGCCATTTATCAGAGCAGGACGATAATAATGCCATCATGGCTCAGCTGTTATTGCAGGGAACCAACTTTGTTAATTTTGTTGGTTATAACGCTTGGGTTGGAACTGAAAAAGCAATTTCGGCAGTTCAGGTTACTGAGTGGGAAGAGCCACAAGCGGTCATTGGAAGTTATTTACAAAAGTATGCCTACCCTGATTGGTTCGCTAAACATCAAGAGAATCAACAAGAACTTCAAACAGCCTATGACCACAAGTCGGCGCGAGCGTCGTGCTTACAATTACGAGGCGAATATCTTTTCGTCGCTGAAGGTAAAAACGGCTTTAGAGCCTACGACGTTTCTAATATCGCTAACAAAGGGTATAGCTTGCGCTTTGTGACCGCTCCGTTTAGTCCGCTTGGGCACGACACCCGCGTAGATACCGATAATGCCACTTGCATGGCGCTGCCAACCAATCAAAATATCGCGCCTGAGCGTAATCAGGGAGAGTTGATGCGCGTTGTTAATCAAGAACAACCGTTTCACCCAATTTATAATTACGCTCTAGTCACAGACTCAAAAAGTGGTCTAATTTTAGTCGACGTAAACACCCTAGCGGACGGTGAGTTTCGTAATAATTTCTTAAAAGCCGAGTTGGTTTGGAATGATGGTGGGGTGTTGAATGGCGCCAAACATATTGTCATTGGCGGCTACTATGCCTACATCATAGCGGACGCCGGTTTGGTTATCGTAAATTTAGATAATCCACTCGAGCCGAAACTTGAGCAAGTAATCGCGTTAAATGACGGCCGCGCCTCGGCTTTACAATTTCGTTATTTGTTTGTTACTGACGCCGACGGTTTAAAAGTAGTTGATGTGACTCAGGGACAAAAAGCAAAACTATTAGACACCGTTATTAGTCTTAAAGAGGCACAGCGACTCTATGTTGCGCGTACCTACGCCTACGTCGCTGCTGGTTCAGAGGGTTTGGCGATTGTGAATGTCAAACAGCCTGAGAATATGAAGCTACTTGAAAAATTCGACGCGCAAGGAAAAATTAGTGACGCTCGTGATGTAATTGTTGGTAGCACTAACGCCAGCCTCTTCGCGTATGTGGCTGACGGCGTAAATGGCTTGAAAATTATTCAATTAACTTCGCCGGATTCACAACCAAAATTTTATGGTTTTAGTCCAGAACCGGAACCCGAGTTAATTGCTTGGCGTAAAACTCAGTCTCCCGCAATTGCATTGTCTAAGGGCTTGGACCGAGATCGAGCCGTCGATGAAACGGGAGGGCAGATCGCCGTTTTCGGTCGACTTGGCTCCAGACCTCTTAATATTAAGGAAATGCGAAAACTGTATCTCGATGAAAATGGTAAGCCTTGGAAAGTTAACAATAAGGTCGATATTAAAAACAGAGTGGACTTACAGTAGGCTTGCGTATGATTAATATTATGCGGTCAACAAATTTAAGTTTGCTTATACTTATTGCAAGCTCAATTACCGCTGCTTTTGCCGCCGACTCTGAACTACCGCAGTTTGCACCTCAGAAGCATATGGGAGTGGCGACTTGCGGGAACTCAACCTGTCATTCAGTCACGCAACTTGAAGAAGCGAGCAATGTTCAGCAAAATGAATACGATACATGGCTGTTTCACGACGGCCATTCCAAGGCGTACATAACATTATTAACCGAAGAGTCGAAGCAAATTGCGGCGAAGCTAGGACTAGAAGACGCTTCAACCGCAGGCGTATGCCTAGATTGTCATTCAGATAATGTGCCAGTTAGCCTACGAGGGCCAGAATTTCACTTGAGTGATGGTGTAGGCTGTGAGGCTTGTCATGGGGGTGCCGAGAAGTGGATCGGTCGACATACAATAAAGCCATACAGCGCTGAACGAAATCTAGCTGATGGAATGTACCCAACGGCCGCACTCGATACTCGTACTCAGTTATGTGTAAGCTGCCACGTTGGCAGTGAGAAGAAACTCGCAAACCATAATATCATGGGAGCAGGGCACCCGCGGCTGTCGTTTGAACTCGATACTTTTACCATTAGGCAACCTGAGCATCATATTGTTGACGACGATTACCTCAGGCGTAAGAATCCGGATTCTCCTGTTCGAAGGTTGTTGATCGGCTCAGCCGTACACGCTCAATCGGTGGCGAAGAATTTAGGAGGGTCGTTGGTCAATAACCCGCAAGGCTTCCCAGAAATTTCACTTTATGATTGCCACTCTTGTCATCATTCTCTGAGTGAGCTTAAGTGGCGACAAAGACCCACCACCACAAATTTAGAGCCCGGTGCCATTCGACTTAATGATAGTAGTTTCATTTTGGTGGCGGCTTTCGCTGGTGCGTTGAACAGCAATTTACAAAGCGATATGCTGGCGAGCATAAAGGCCTTGCATTTGGCCTCAACCAAGTCTGTCTCAGAGCTTCAAGTTGCAGCGGCTAAGATGCAATCCTTGTCACGCGCCAGTCAAAGCTTATTCGAACAAGCCGAATTAACGGAGACAGATAAGCGCAAGATGATAAGCGAGCTAATGCGTTTAGGCGTAGCCGGAGAATACGGCGACTACGTCGCAGCCGAACAAGCGGTCATGGCCATGGATGCCTTAAGTTACAGTTTGCCCGACGAACCACGCCTAAATCAAGTTATCAATAGAGCTTATCAACACACACAAAGTGACGAAGCTTACCAAGCTGAGAAACTCAGAAAAGAGTTGCAGGGATATTTAAATGGTAAATAGCCCTGACAACTAGATTTCGTTGACGTGCGAAAAAACTTTCACTACGCCTGAATTAGGCCCAAACAACGGTTTCTTTTTGACCTTCTAGTGTGGGTAGATACTTCTCTTCTAATTCAGCGCGTTTAACCTTCATTGTCGGTGTTAATAAACCGTTTTCAATAGTCCAAGCTTCATCGACAATTCTAATACCACCGACCACTTCGTGTTTTTCGATTTGACCATTCACTTCGGTTACGGTGGAAACTAGACTTTCTTCAATCTCTTCTTTGCTCATGGAGTCGGCAATTTCTTTGGACAACACAACCACAACCATAGCCGTCGGTAGACCGCTGCCCATCACACAAAGTTGTTCAATCAGCAAGTTGCTGGCCAACTTAGATTCAATTGGCACCGGCGCGACGTATTTGCCTTTTCCTGATTTGAATATATCTTTTACGCGCCCAGTAATCGTGAGATAGCCATCTGAGTCGATATCGGCTTTATCGCCGGTTCGAAAGTATCCATCCTCGGTAAATGATTCGGCCGTGACCTCTGGGTTTCTATAGTACTCGCGAAACACCGCAGGGCCTTTGATAAGTACTTCGCCCATGTCAGAAATTTTAACATCAAAACCTTCGACAGCTTTGCCAATAGTGCCGAGCTTGTTAATCGTAAAAGGGTGTTGACTCGTTGCCAAACCCATTGTCTCACTCATGCCCCAACCTTCAGAGATATCGATATCGAGTTTGTGATACCAGTTTAGAATTGACGGCGAAATAGGAGCCGAGCCACTACCATATGACTGAGTATTGTCGAAGCCCAATTGGGCTTTGATTTTTTTCTTAACGATACCACTTAAAATCGGGATGCTGAGCATTAGGCTGAGCTTTTTCTGAGGGATACTCGCTAATACCTGAGACTGAAATTTAACCCATAAACGCGGTACCGATATGAATGCAGTGGTTTGTGCGCTGCGTAAATCGCGAATAAAGGTGTCTAAATTTTCATTGAAGGTTACGGTCGCACCGCTGTACAAACTATTGTACTCGACTAAGCCTCTTTCTGTAACGTGGGCCAGCGGCAGATACGATAGGTATCTCTCCTCACTACCCGTGCCTAATGCATGAACGCTAATCGCCGCAGAAAAGCAGATATTTTCATAACTAATAACCACGCCTTTGGGATTGCCGGTCGATCCAGAGGTGTAAACGATGGAGAAAACGTCGTTTAGATCTGGTTTGTTGATATCTTCTTTTGCAAGAGGTTCGTTGTTCTCAATCAGATCAACCATAGAGTGTTGGCACTCAACTTGAGAAGTTGACATGCCAATAGAGATCACATTGTCTGGGATTGATTGTTGAACTATGGAGGGTTTGGCCACATCACCAATGATAATTGCCTTAGCGTCACTGTGATCGAGGACATAGCTGATTACCTTTTCTCCAGCGGTTGCGTAGATTGGTGTGGGAATCAGCCCAGCTGCAACGAGTGCGTAGTCTGCAATAAACCAATCGGCACAGTTATTAGCTAGGATCGCGACACGATCCCCTTTTTGTACGCCCAAACCAATCAAACCTTGTGCCAAGCGCAGAGTTTTATCGTAAACATCGGTCCACGTACTTTCCACGTATTCGCCATTTGCAGGCTGACGCAGATATACTTTGTTTGGTGTTTCACTGACTCGAATTGCGAACATTTCCATTGGAGTCACGTTTTGATTAGGGATCATTCTTTTCTCTCTCTATTTCAGCGTGATTTCGAGTCCCATCGATCGGGCGCTCTACTAATCATGCTCACTTCATGCGTTCACTTACAATCCAGTTACGGTGACAAGATAAGCAAGCATTATATCTTATCGCGATTGTGATTTTTACAAAGGGTACCTTTTACCTTCGGTACAGGCAATCCATTTTAGCCTCGAGGAGGGCACTGTTTGGTGAAGGCGGCGAATTCGCGCCATTCATCTGGATGATTGTCCAGATGAATGGCTTTGCACATTGGATTGCGCTTCAATCTGATAAGCTTAACATCTTATCAAATCGGAACATTTAGAAAAATTATGAACGTGCTTAGAACCCCAGACCATCACTTCGAAAATTTACCAGGCTACGATTTCCAGGCTAACTACGTCAACATCGATGACGGTGAGGGAGGAATTATAAGAATTCATTATTTGGACGAAGGAAGTGCTGATGGTCAAACGGTGTTACTAATGCATGGGGAACCGTCGTGGTCGTATCTATACAGGAAGATGATTCCGGGACTAGTGAGTGCTGGTTATCGTGTTGTAGCACCAGATTTACCTGGATTTGGGCGTTCCGATAAACCGGTTGAACGGAGTGACTATAGTTATCAGAGCCACGTAGATTGGATGACGCGTTGCTTGTCGGCATTAGACTTGAATAAAATTGTGTTGTTTTGTCAGGATTGGGGTGGCCTAATTGGCTTGCGTTTAGTTGCCGAGCAAACCCAGCGCTTTTCCGGGGTTGTTGCAGGAAATACATTTTTGCCCACAGGTGATGTTGACCCGGGAGAGGCCTTTTTAAAGTGGCAAAACTTTTCACAGACTGTTCCCGGGTTCCCCGTAGGAAACATTATAAATGGAGCTACCGTTTCTGAGCTAAGCGATGAGGTGAAAGCCGCCTATGACGCGCCGTATCCAGATGAAACTTATAAATCAGGGGCACGACAGTTCCCGCTCTTGGTGCCGACTAAACCTGACGATCCAGCTGCAGGGCCAAATCGAGCTGCCTGGGCTGTACTGTCAGAATTAAGCCTCCCGTTTTTGACCGCTTTTAGTGATAAAGACCCGGTGACGGCGGGCGGGGATAGAGCTTTTCAGAAGATGATTCCCGGCACTAAAGGTCAGAAACATGTGACCATAAAAGATGGTGGTCATTTTCTTCAAGAAGATAAAGGTGAAGAACTCGCCGGTGTTATTATCGGGTTCATCAACGACAATGAGCTTGAGGCCTGATTATGACGTCTATGCGATACGATATTCTAGTATGGGGTGCAACTGGATTTACTGGAAAGTGGGTGGCCAAGCATCTTTTTGATCACTATTCTGAGGATGAATTGATATGGGCAGTTGCCGGCCGCAACCCAGACAAACTTAACGATGTTCGTGATTTTATTGGCGATAGTGACTCATCAATTGATGGTTTGATTGCCGATAGTAACGACTATGATTCCTTATTAGAGTTAGTGCGTAGTACTAAGGTTATTGTGAGCACCGTCGGTCCTTATGCTCACTACGGTTCTTCACTCGTTAAGGCGTGTGCTGAGTCAGGTACTCATTATGTCGATCTTTGTGGCGAAGTGCCTTGGATGCGTGAGATGATCGATTCTTATCAGGAGTTGGCAAAAGAAAGTGGGGCAAAGATTGTACACAGCTGCGGATTCGATTCGGTTCCTTCTGATATGGGCACATACTTTTCCCAACGTGAGGCACAAAATGTCTTGGGAAAACCGCTTAAAGAACTACGTTATCAGCTGATGAACGCCAAAGGGGGCGTCAGTGGCGGGACCATTGCGAGCATGATGAACTTAATCGAACTAGCGGTTAAAGACAAAGCGATTCGTAAATTATTGGCCAACCCGTATTCACTTAATCCAGAACCAAGTTTTAAAGGACCTGATAAAGGCGATCAGATGAGCGCGAAATTCAGTAAAGTTTTAGATAAATGGACTGCCCCCTTTGCCATGGCGGGTGTTAATACTAGGATAGTTCGAAGGTCAAATGCACTATTGGGGTTTTCTTATGGAGAAGATTTTAAATACTCGGAAGTGATGGTTACCGATAAGGGGGCGAAAGGCTACCTCGCTGCAAAGGCCATTTCTGGTGGAATGAAAACCATGGTGGTTACCAGCGTCACCGGAATTGGGCGAAAATTCTTAGGCATATTTTTACCTGCACAAGGCCAAGGCCCAAAGGTAGACCCTGAAGACCCAGGCTTTTATCATATTCAATTTAACGGTGAAACGAGTGACGGACAACAATTCGTTACTAAGTTGGTCGGCGATGGAGACCCCGGTTATGGGTCAACCTCAAAGATGTTGGCAGAATCGGCGGTTTGTCTCGCCTTAGATTCTCTAACAATTGAAGGCGGTTTTTGGACGCCTGCGAGTGGACTCGGAGATGCTTACTTAAACCGCCTTGAAGATAAAGGCGGGCTAAGTTTCGAAGTTCTTTAAATGGCTGAGGCGTGAAAATAAGCGGCTGAATGTGAATCAAGAAAAACTTAAACTAGCCGAATCTAATTTTCTAAGTCATTACCCAGAAGGCTTTGCCGACGATGGGATGAAGAAAATATTGAAGCGGCACAATATGGATAAAATGGTCGAGTTTGCGCAGCAAAGCTTTTCACCAGACTGCTATTCACAGGTTGATCAGACGGTTGCCGCCATGGTTAAGTGCGTAAGCCGTTCATCGATGGTATCGATGTTCGAGAAACCCAAGTTTAGAGATTTCTGTGCCAGATTAGATGGCATGCAAAAGGCCTTTTTGGTGGATTCTCTAATCGAGTTTTTGCATGGTGATCAGCGAACGGGCTTTGATGGTATGGGCGATCTTTTGGCAAGCGAGAAACTGGCCAAGTGGAGTTTAATGACGGTTATTCCAGTCTATTACTCTCCTATGCAAGAAGTGTTTGTTAAACCTACCACCGCTAAGGGAGTGATCGCTCATTTTGAAGTTGATGGATTGGTTTACAAACCGCGACCTACTTGGGATTTTTATCGAGGATATCGTGATTTGATTAATCAGAGTAAAAAGAAGGTTGATGCAGCTTTATCGCCGAGCAATGCTGCGTTTTCTGGATTTTTGATGATGTCGCTATAAACGGCCGAATGCTCAAAAGTCATTAATCACAAGCGTGTATTGACCAAGTCGTAATATTAAGAGCAGGCCAAGTCTCTTAATTTAACCTGCTTAAGTATGTTGGATGCGTTAGAATTGGCCATATGTTTGGTGCCAGACGACGCACTATATTAATTAATTGACTAACCCAAGCAATCGCAAAGATCATGAACGAAAAACTCACCTACACTCAGGTCCAAGATTATTATGGAAAAGTCCTGCAAACCAGTGACGACCTGAAAACCGACGCATGTTGTACTGACGAAGGTCTACCCGCTTACCTGAAGCCCATTTTATCCAAGGTGCATGATGAAGTCTTGATTCGTTACTATGGTTGCGGCTTAGTGCTGCCCGAGCAATTAGAGGGAACGCGAATATTGGATTTAGGTTCTGGTGCAGGCCGAGATGTCTACGCATTGTCGGCTTTGGTTGGTGAGCAGGGTGAAGTTGTCGGCGTAGATATGACTGAAGAACAGTTGAACGTAGCTGAGGAATATCGCCAGTATCACGCTGATGTTTTTGGTTTTGGTGCCCCTAATGTGTCCTTTAAAAAAGGTTTCATTGAACAGTTGGATAAATTAGATTTAGAGCCAAATTCATTCGATATTATCGTCTCGAATTGCGTTATTAATTTGTCCCCTGATAAACACGCGGTATTAGAGCAGTGTTATAACTTGTTGAAACCGGGCGGCGAGATTTATTTTTCAGACGTTTACGCGGAGCGCCGCACGCCTCAACATTTAATCGATGATGAAGAATTATATGGAGAGTGTATTTCAGGAGCCCTATATTGGAATGACTTCGTCAATTTATCTAAACAATGTGGCTTCAAAGACCCACGATTAGTTAAGAGTCGGCCGCTAGCGATAGAGAACGCCCGCTTGCTGGAAATGTTGGGAGATAGGAAGTTCTTTTCGGCGACTTATCGTTTGTTCAAACTTGATGATCTTGAACCAGCTTGCGAAGATTATGGTCAGGCAGTTCGATACAAGGGTACTGTTGAGCATCATGCTGATAAGTTTGTTTTGGACGAACATCACATAATTGAAACGGGCAAAATGTTCCCCGTATGTGGAAATACTTACCGAATGCTCGCAGATTCTCGCTTTGCGGAACATTTTGAGTTTTTCGGTGATTGGGAAAATCACTTTGGAATATTCGAAGGCTGCGGTACTGCGATGCCATTTAGTCGCCTTGAGAATCAAGATTCCACGATTGCTGATACTAGCGGCGGCAGCTGTTGCTAGACTAGAGCTAAGTGCTTATCTAAATAGACGGTAGTTTCAGTGGTGGCTGATTAATCGTCATCTTCGAGTAGTAACATGATTGTCGGCGCGATGACCGAGCGCCGATTTTCAAGGGTATTTTGAATTAGACCATCACTATTGAGTTCAATGTTCAGTTGTTCAAAAGCGCGTATCGCATTGATTCTACCCCTTCCCGCAACAGACCGGCTACCGCCGCCAGACGCTGAATTCAGCAGAGCAGTTCGAACTTCTTGTGGAGTGATTTCTGGACTACTGCTCAAAAGTTGAGCCGCTACGGCCGCAGCATGAGGGGCCGCGGCTGAGGTCCCGAAAAAAGGCGACGGAAAACCGCCCGCTCCGGTAACGTTTACGCCATCGGTTGCCGAAATGTCGGGTTTGGTACGTAACTGGATTGATGGAAAATTGATTCTGGCTGGCCCATGAGAACTATAAAACGCGACATCGTTACTGCTTGCATTAATAGCACCAACCGCGATCGCTCTTGGAGTACCCGCGTGACCAAAGACGCTTCCTGCTGGAATAGGATATTCGATGGCGCTGGCACCTAAAAAGAACAATTCTAAACGACGGTTCGAGCCTGAAACCTTGTCTGCGAAGGCGAACCTCACTGCGTCGGTACTGCTGCCATTAAAAACGCAAACACCTTCGATAGCTTGGCTGTTAACCCCTACACTTCTACCTACCTCGCTATTTTGATCAAATACAAACAAATCGTAGTTGCTATTTGGGCTTTCATAGCGATCACTCCATTGCATTAGTACAAAGACGCCGCGATTTGGTCGAATCGCGAAACCGATAGCGTCGTCAGTCGTGCCGCTTTGAACACCGAAGTTGTGCAAGCTGCCTAATGCACTAAATTCCTGCTCATAGTGTATGTTGGCACTGTTCCCGGCGCTTGAAAAATAAAGAATATCACTTGGTAAAGCGCTGACAGCTCTCGCTAAGTCTCCATCTTCAAAGTACGGTTCGCCAAAAAAACCCAGGTCGTCGACAATAATGTCAGCATTAAAGGTGTTGGCCAAACGGTTAATTTGTTGAATAAACTCTAGCGATGTACTAACCGCCGCTACCGCAATTTCTGCATCTGGCGCTATGTCGTGAACGATTTCAGCCATGGCGGTGCCTTCATTGCATGTCAGCCTGGAACGGCAATTCCGGGGGTCGTCTGGTCGTGTCGTACAGCTGCCAAAAGTAGTAATCTGTTCGGGTAAGTCGCCGGTGCTGGCAGCGGTGAGCCAATTGTTCGCTCCGTCGGACACAATGCCGATCTTGACACCGGCCCCTGTCGCTCCCAAAGCGCGAAGCTCAGCCGCTCGTAAAATGGTGTCGCCTTGAGTCCGGACTCTGCCTGACGCAGGTTCACCGTAGCTGGGTACGGTGATTTTGATAACCTCTTCAAGGTTGGCTAATTGGTCTAGCGATGCGATATCGATCCAGGCCTGCAGTTTATTAAGTTCCGGGTTAACAATTTCAATGGTCAACTTGAGAGCCGTTAACTGGCTTAATACTTCCTCACCAACATCGTCAAGTGTGACATAAACCTGAACTCGCTCTCCGGCCTGCGTTTTTACCATCGGCGAAATTCGTTGAGGAATATTCGACTTTTGTCTTTGCATCATGGTCCATAGAAATTGGTCTATCTTGGAGTGAGCATTGGTCGTCTTTGCGGCTAGCAGGTTTCCTCGTGATTGAGATAACGTTTTTGCCACGACATCAGAATTGGGTCTCTCTTTGAGAAATCTTTGGTCTTTAATGCCTTGGGCTAAGGCTGATGGCGTATAGTTCACCACGCTGGCGGCAAGAGCTAAAACGATGAAGAATGAGAACTTAAGCATGGGTGGTTCTTTATTTGTCACTATGGTTAGTGTGGCCGCGTTGGTTCAATTTCGGTAATTCTAGTCACCTTACCCATATGTTGTTCTATTATCAATTGGAATTCTCTATGAATGGCTTGCCTGATACGTGTTAGCGGCTATTATGGCGGCATAATTATTTGTTTGAATTTATCGTGGAAATTCACCCCTCACTCATCCCTTTTGCCATAGCGGCGGCGTTCACCCCTGGGCCGAATAACATCATGATTATGGCGTCGGGCTTAAATTTTGGGTGGCGTAGAAGCATGCCCCACTTTTTTGGTATATGTTTTGGTTTCCCAAGCATGTTTTTGGCCGTAGGATTTGGATTGGGGTACTTGTTCGAACGTTTTGAATTGTTACATGAGTTGATTCAAGCAGCGGGTATTTTGTACTTGCTATACCTATCATGGCTAATAGCGATCGCCACGCCTGCGAACTTAGATGAAGAGTCAGTATCTAAGCCATTAAGCTTCGTTCAAGCCGCGTTGTTTCAGTGGGTCAATCCAAAAGCTTGGATAATGGGTACTAGCGCAATAGCGACTTATACAACTGTTGGCGCTGATATAAATATTCAGATACTTTTAGTCGGTTTTGTCTTTTTCACCATGACGTTTCCCAGTGCAGGGGTTTGGATGATGTTTGGTGCGGCCCTTAAGAGAATATTAGGTAACCCACACCATCAAAGAATCTTCAATATAACGATGGCGCTATTGTTGGCATTATCCATTGCGCCAATTGCGTGGAATTTGCTTGGCAAGTACTTATGGCACTAACCTCGCTAGCGGTGCATATTTTGCGCACAAAGGGCTGCTTTCCGCAATAACTACTGTATTCATGTGATCAATTGTTTACGGTCAGCTTACTCACAAGAAAAAACCAGTATTTAGTCGCTTTTTCCAGCTCATTGACTTGCATTGAGTTGTTTACAAGCCTAGAATCCGCCCACTGAAAAGCCGTTACTGCTTTAGACCCAAACTTGGTTCTTGATTTTTTATTCAGTGCTAGAAGTAGTTAGCTATATAAAGAAACAAGATTGGCCTCTTTGGTAAGACGGCATCTGCTTGAGTTTTATAATTCATTCAAGCGGCAGAAACGAAATAATTGTGAGATCGAGATCTTAGCGGGTAAATACGGCAGAGGCCTTGTATTTGCTTGACTTTGCCTATGCGAATACCTAGAATC
>CAYQVT010000010.1:12942-33705 GCA_964420885.1 uncultured Gammaproteobacteria bacterium | reverse complement strand
TGAAGGGATTGACTCAAAATAAAGAATGGTCATCCATCTGAAATTAAAGGTTGGTACTAATGATAATAACATTGTGAAGATATGATTTGATGGTTCAAAGATTGAACGAGGCGCGCGGGGGTGATTCTCGCTTTTTTGCCTATGCCGCGACTGTCACCGCTCGAAGTTATAGCCAAAAAAATGAATGTCATGGTTGGATTGGAGTCAAACGACAACTAGAACCACATGCTGAGCCGAGCTCGATTATTTTGCATGTCCGAATGTTGGACGATACTAATCGCGAACAGTCTGAAGCCCTGGGAGTATTGGGTGTTAACTTGGTTCATGGTGTCTATAACCATTCCGATGACCCCAAGTCGATTATTGACAAGCTTCAAGACGGAATGGGGGCTGATAAGCGCATTGAAATTGATTTAATTCATTTCTCTGGGCCAGATTTTGTGGCTGTGGAAAATCGATTAATGAATCTTCACTTGATTCATAGTTGGAATTGCCGAGCCGTGATGTTTGATCCTAGCGGCCAATCAGTGGTACCAGCGTCGGCCTTGAGAAAGAAAGACACGGTAGTAATACGCGGTTCGTTTAAGCCACCAACGAATGTACATATGGACATGAGAAATTCAGCTATTAAGCACTTTTCTCAAGAAGATGGCGTCGAACAGGATAAAATATTGGCGGTCGCCGAAATCACTCTTAACGAGTTATATACTGAAAATGACGATGCCGATTCTGATTTTTTAGCGCGGGTTGATTTGTTAAATGAATTGGGCTTTTCGGTATTAATTTCCGACTATTTACGCTTTTTCAGATTGCGTTCATGGATTCGGCGTTACACTCAGAACCGTATCGGCATTATGTTGAGCGTGTTGGATTTTGATTACTTATTTGCCGAGCAATATTATCAAGGTTTAGAGGGTGGAATCTTAGAAGCGTTCGGTAAATTATTTTCCGATAACACCAACGTTTACGTTTACCCAACGATTCGCGACGGCAAATTGGTTTCTCTGGATAACGTTGATGTTGACTCATCGTTGCGGCACCTATTAAAACATCTCACGTCTAATCGTGCGATGGTTTCTGGCGACATTCAGAATGTGCACAATTTGGATATCTCTGCGCGTGAAATCGTGAAAGAACTCCCAAAAGGACGGGGGGAGTGGGAGGAGAAACTTCCTCCAGAAGTGGCCAAACGTATCATAGAGAAGGAGCTGTTTGGCTTTAAAAATTCTCCAGAACCTGATTAACACCAACGACATGACACCTGATGCTCGGCCTATTTTGTATACGTTTAGACGTTGCCCCTATGCTATCAGGGCAAGAATGGCGATCGCTTATAGTGGTGTCGATTGCGAGCATCGCGAAGTCATTCTGAAGAACAAGCCAGAAGAAATGCTATTAGCCTCACCAAAAGGTACTGTGCCAGTCCTGATTGATTGTGGAAAGGTGATTGATGAAAGTACAGATGTGATGGCATGGGCGTTAGAAAAAGCAGATCCTGCAGATTGGCTTGATCATGCTCTGGATCATGAGTTAATTCAGTGCAATGATCAGGAATTTAAGTTTTACCTTGATCGGTATAAATATTTTGATCGTTATCCTGAGCGAACGCAATCAAGCTATTTCGATCATGCGCTTAGCTTTTTAGAGCGATTGGAATCTTTGATGATGGTCGACAATGACGTCAATTATTTTTTAGACTCTTCAAAGGTGACGGTACTCGATATAGCGATTTTTCCTTTTGTTCGCCAGTTCGCTTTTGTAGATAAACCCAAATTTGACCGATTGGATCTACCGAGGTTACAGCATTGGTTGGCTTATTTTCTTGATTCTAATGAGTTTCTTAGGGTCATGGAAAAAGCGTCAGCGTGGACACCTCGGCGTTAATATTATTCGACGCGCTAATAACTAACATCTGTTAAAATAATAATACTCAACCTTTAGTCGCATACTAGAATGACCGAATATAAAATTCATCATCAGCCCGAAGAGTCCTTATTTTACGTTCATTTAGAAGACGGCCAACGCGCCTTCGTAAAATACAGCCGCTCGGGCAGTGAATCAGCAAAAGCGATGGTTGATTTTTACAGCACCTTTGTCCCCGATGCTTATCGGGGTAAAGCACTGGCGTCCAAGCTAGTGGATCATGCTTTCGCTTGGGCGGAAGAAAACGATTTGCATATAAAGACCTCTTGCTGGTATGCGGCTAAAAAAATAGATCGCCGTGCGCGGCAAGATCTATCATCTGAGAGTCCACGTGGCGGCAGCCCAGACCAATAACGCAAAACCAAACCGGTAATTCATCAATAGTGGTAATTGAGAATCAAATTGCCTCGTCGCCTTATCTAAGTCGATTGGCTGAACAATGCTCGTTTAAACCTGAGCTGAACGCCGAGTCCTTAGTATTGTCGTTATCTAAGGTATGTGACGGTTTACAGGGATATCAATTTGACGATTTAGAGGCTGCTCAATCTTTTCTACTCGACGCAAAGACCGATTTTAACTATCTGTGGTCACTGGCTGAAATTTCTCGTGCCTTAGATCAGCCCGAACTTGGGCGCTGGCAAACAAAATTCGCCGAAATAACAATTAGCTTTGCGCTGAGATTGTCGTGGCTAATAATCGCGCCAAAACATAAAGCGATCTCAGAGCAGCTCATTAGCAGTCAGGGCGCCGTTGCTGGTCTATTTGTTTTCGGCATGGGTAAGCTTGGAGGTAATGATTTAAATTTTTCAAGTGATGTCGATTTAGTCGCTTATTTTGATCCGCGAATTCTGCCTGTACCTGAGATGCTTGGAAAAAGTTACGTATGCCATCAAGTGCTACAAACATTAACCAAACTGTTGACCCAAGGCGGAGCGTCTAACTTTATTTGGAGAGTTGACTGGCGATTACGGCCAAACGCCTCTGCAACGACTCTAGCAATGTCGGTTGACGCCGCTGAAGATTATTATTTTTATCGCGCATCTCCTTGGCATCGATTAGCGTTAATGAAGGCACGAGTTGTTGCCGGAGATATCGCGCTTGGACAAGAGTTTCTCAAAACACTTACTCCATTTATTTGGCGGCAAAATTTGGATTTTCGCGCATTGGATGAACTGGCTGAAATTAAACAACGGATAAATCTAGAGCATCCCTCGCTAAGGGCTCAGCGCCAATGGGCTGAACCCATCGCCGAAGATATAAATGGGTTTAATGTAAAGCTTGGCAGCGGTGGAATCAGAGAAATAGAATTTATTGCTAACGCCTTACAGTTATTGTGGGGTGGCCGAAATTACGCCTTAAGAACGCCTAACACTCTTGAGGCGATTGAAGAACTAAGGCGCCTAGATAAACTGCCAGACGATGTAGCTAACATTCTAAGTATGGCCTACCAATACTTGCGTCGACTGGAAAATGCCGTGCAAATGTCAGGCAATCAGCAAACGCATTTGCTACCTAGTTCGCAAGAGTCACAAGAACAATTCTTATCTTTAGTCGGAGTGGACGACTGGCAGACCTTGGTCGTTGAATTAAACGCTTATAGAAAATCGGTTCATTTTCAATTCGAGCAATTGTTCGCCGAACAAACAGCCGCTCAGGGCCAAGCCTTGATATGGCCAGATGATTTGAGCGAACAGGCGGACGAAATTATTGATGGATGGGAGGCCGGGTTTATTAATTACGGCGTTTCAAATCAAGTTAGGCACCGGTTGCGACCCCTTACTCGTGGTATTGCACACTATCTCAAGGACAAGAACAACAATGCAAGCGACACTGTGGTTCGTTTACATGAATTCTTCCGTTCCTTGCCCAGTGGCGAGCAGTATTTTCGTCTATTAGCCGAATCGCCCGCGCTGTTGGCCAGTATTGTACCGCCATTATTGTATTCGCCCGCAATGACACTGTTGCTAAAACAATCGCCGCATATTATCGACTGCTATGTACGCGAACAATGGAATTATCCAGAAGAGTTTGATAGCAGCTATGTAAATCAAGCTGATGATTATGGTGAGCGTCTTGAGCGAATGAGACGCTTTGTCAACGAGCATCTATATCAACTGTACTTGAGTTTTCTTGAAGGGCATTTAACGGTTGATCAGTTTCAAACTGCTTTAACAAAGTTGGCCGAACATAGTTTAGAGCTCGCCTTAAAAGTGGTTGCCGACAACATGAACCTTGATGTCATTCCTATTACCGTGGTTGGAATGGGGAAAGTTGCGCTAGGCAAAATGTCGCCCTTATCAGACCTTGATTTAATTTTCGTGTTTGATCAAGAAAATACTAGCCTAGATTTAGCCTCACGCTTTGTTAGTCGTTTACAAACGGCTATTTCAACCCCGATGAAAGAGGGGATTTTATACGAATTAGATACACGGCTTCGCCCGTCAGGTCGGTCGGGTGCGCCGACGGTATCTATCGAGAGTTTCGCCGCACATCATTTAACTCGCGCGCATACCTGGGAACATATCGCGCTGGTGCCGAGCCGCATAGTCGCCGGCAATCGTGCTCCTGAAGCAAGGTTCGAAAAAATCAAGGCGCAACTTGTCAGTCAGCCACGCGACCAAGCTCAATTACTTCACGATTCGCAAAAAATGTGGTGTAGGATAGCCGAACATCGCGTCAAGCCGGTTGGGCCAGAAATGATGTTTAGTAAACTCCGAGAAGGAGGCCTAATGCAAGCAGAGTATTTGGCGGCGTGCTTAATACTTGAAGCCGGGGGTGAATTGGATGTTTCCAATTTAGCATTCGATGAGCTATTAGCTCAAATCGACGAGTCTCAGATGTTAATCGATATCATCCAGTTTTGGCGAATCCAACAGCTATGGGAACGGTTACTGGGGAAGTCCGAACAGCCACTTGAAAGCCTACCCAGTGAGTATTTGGCTAGATTATTACAGCAATCAGAGGTTAGCTCGATTGACCAATTAGTCGCGAAGAAACGCGAATACTCGACTTATATTGAACAACGTATGGAGGCGCTTTTTGGCTCTCATTTTCTCGAAACGACGGCAATGGATGCTTGGTTAGAGACTCAAGTTAGCTGGCGTTAAGTGGCCTGTTTTTTCATTAGTTGATAAAAATAGTTTGATAATGTCACCATGTGGTGATATCTTTTTGTCACTTTATAGTGACATTGGGGTTTATCGTGAAAAACCGTGAAAAAACCGAAGCCAAATTGATTCAATCAGTAGCAGAAGTGTTAGCTGAAAAAGGGTTTGGTAAATTAGGCGTGAATGCCGTTGCTAGGCAAGCTGGTGTTGATAAGGTATTGATTTATCGATATTTTGGCGATATCAACGGCTTGATGGAGGCCTACGCCAAGTCGAGTGATTTTTGGCCGCCCGTATCGGAATTATTGGGCGAAGGAGAGGCATTTGATGAGTTACGCGAGCTTCCATTTGCCAAAGCGTTTACTGAAGTCTTTCGCCGTTACGCCAGAGCGCTAAGATCGCGTCCTCTGACGTTGGAAATCATGTCATGGGAAACTATCGAAAGAAACGCTTTGACCATTGCCTTTGAGGACGTTAGAGAGTCTACCGGCCAAGAACTCATGGAATTTTTATCATATTCGAACCCTCCGCAGGGTGATTGGCAAGCAATCACTAACCTTTTGTCAGGCGGTATTCATTATCTGGCGATTCGTGGTCGAAAAATCACTACCTACGGAGGTATGAATATTGCTGACGAACAAGCTTGGGATCGAATGATCGACAGTATTCACTATCTGGTATCAACGTTAAAGCCTAATGTCGGCAAAGAATCACTTGGAGAAGAATAAATTATGAGCGCTGCAAAAAAAACAAATCGACCCGTCGTAAGTATTTTGATGCTATTCGGGTTTATCACTATCGTTGTGACTGGGCTTTTATCTTACGGTTTACGCTACAGCGCCTTATTGTCGGCTGTGCATACTGTGTTTGGTTTGGCCTTCGTTGGTTTTGGGATTTTTCATCTAAAAAACAATTTGACGGCAATTTTTCAATATTTCAAACAGGCGAGAGGCCGACGGTGGGCTTGGATAAGCGGATTTTTGATTTTACTTAATGTATTAGCTTTAACGGCGGGGTTGCCTCCATTTCAAACCGTGGTCGATGCTGGTTATGCCCTAAAAGAATTGAGGCCGATTGATCGGCAACTAAGCGAAACATTGACGACTCGGTTTGAACAACAAGGTCGAGATCTAAATATCGATATTAAGGCTGGTCAGCACTATTCAGGCCCCGGTGCCGTTATTTTAGGCGTCACCACCACCGGAATTCCGCAAATGGCTGTGTGGGTTGAAGACAAACAAGGGAACTATCTAGAAACTTTATATGTTACTAAGAAAGCATCCAACAGTTCTTATATTCAATCCCTATTTGGCGATGAGGAGATAAGACGCCCTGAAGCTTTGCCACATTGGTCTTTTTCTAGAGGTATTAGGTCTGATGATGGCCTGATGATGCCAAGTAGCGATCAGCCCGTTGCCGATGCGATAACTGGTGCTACGCCAATGTCTAGCTTTGATTTGCGCACTGTCACCGCCACAACTCAAAGCGAAGTGATCGTTAAATTTGAAATTAATCGTTCGTTTGATTTTAACGAAGTTTATCACCCGAACGCATTCCCAAATGACGCAGTTTATAGCGGTAGCGGTTTTTCGGCACAACCGTCTTTAATATATTCAACCGCCATTAATTTGAATGATGATGAGCGCTACTACTTTATGAAGCTAATTGGCCGAGGCCATCACTCGGGCAAAAATGGAAAAATTTATCAGGACCTGAGTGGTATAACCACAGCTAAGCAAATGGTAAGTCGAATCATTGTGGAAGTGTTGTAAGCCTAATATGGTGTTTATCGTAGCTCTAACTCAATGGGTTAATTTCTACCAAAATAGAACGTAACCATGCAAGCGCTGAATCTTGTTCAGCGTTTTTGTGCCAATAAACACTGGTTCCAAAGCTCGGGAGAGAAAAAGGAACTTCAACGATACAAAGATCTTCATCTGCCAACTGTTCGGCCATATGTTTGGTCACGGTTAGAAGTTGGTTGGAGGACTTAAGTACTTTCGCTGCGGCAAAGTAATTCTGGCAGCGCACCGAAGTCTTTCTTTCTAAACCAAGTTTCTGAAAAAATGTATCTTCCATTGTCATTCCTTGAGGCCTGTTCGACACGCCAATATGTTGACAGCTCATGTATTTTTTTTTATCTAACGATGAACTAAAAGGGTGGTCTCTGCGCATTAACACGCTAAATCCACTAGACCATAGTTGGTGCTGGCGGACGGGTGGTTTTACAGACATAGATACATCTAGGGCAAGATCTATATGGCCTGAGCCAAGATCGCGGGACAGATTATTTCGATCCACTTTGACACTAGCAAAGCCGACTTTTGGTGCTCTACGTACGAGTACTTTGGACAATTTCGGGACGATCGTTGGCTCTAGTGCATCGTGCATACCGATTCGAAACATATATTCGCTGGTCATGGGATCGAATTCCCCCCATTGTTGAAGAACTTGTTGCAATCTCGCCAAGTTATCTATTATCTGAGGTGCCATACGCTGACAAGCAGTGGTAGGTAGCATCCGATTTTGTGAACGCCTAAATAATGGGTCTCCCAGTGCTTCTCTTAATCGTCTCATTGCATGACTCGCTGCCGAAGGAGTGATATGTAAGACTTCGGCTGTGCGGGTCATGTTTTGTTCCAGATAAAGAGTTTGAAAAATCTTTAATAGGTTTAAATCCAGCTGTTGTATTCGTTTTGGATCAGGCATTTCTAAAGTGAATGTAATTCATAGTTTGGGTCTATGATATTTCATTTTGTTCACTCATATGCAAGGTATTCTAGCTTCAAGAAGAATTTTTTGTATCACCAGTCGTTTAGACAACTTTGAGGACATTGCCATGAATTTCGAACACAGCGCTAAGACACAGGAATATATTGCCCGCGTAAAGGAGTTTATTCGAGAAAATGTTGAGCCAGTAGAGGCGCAGATTTATCGAGAACTACACCAACTAAATCCCGATGGCAATTGGCGTAACTGGCAGCTACATCCTTTACTCGAAAAATTTAAAGGGATGGCCAAAGAACAGGGCTTATGGAACCTTTTTCTCCCTGACGATAAGCTTGGAAGAGGACTAACTACCCTAGAGTACGCACCCCTGGCTGAAGAAATGGGGCGTATGTTATTCACGCCTGAGATATTTAACTGCAACGCGCCGGATACGGGGAATATGGAAGTTCTTTACCACTTCGGTAACGAGCAACAAAAGCAAGAATGGTTGATGCCATTGCTCGAGGGAGAAATTAGATCTGTCTTTGGAATGACTGAACCTGATGTCGCCTCTTCAGATGCGACCAATATGCAAGCATCGATCATGCTTGATGGTGACGAAGTTGTTATTAACGGAAAGAAATGGTGGAGCACTGGCCTTGGACACCCGAACGCCAAGTTTACGATTTTTATGGGACTATCAAACCCTGAAAATGATCGTCATAGCCAACATGCCATGGTGATTGTTCCATTAGATACACCGGGGTTAGAGATCAAACGTATGCTAACCGCCTATGGCGATTACGATGCACCTTCTGGACATGGTGAAATGCATTTAGAGAACGTGCGTGTGCCTAAAGAGAATTTAATCATGGGAATGGGTAAGGGGTTTGCTATTGCACAAGGTCGTTTAGGTCCGGGACGAATTCATCATTGCATGAGAACTATCGGAATGGCTGAAAAAGCGTTAGAGTTAGCGATTGAGCGCGGCCTGCAACGTGAAGCCTTCGGTAAACCGATTATTAAACTAGGCGGCAACGGCGAACGTATAGCGCAGGCGAGAATTGCCATTCATCAGGCACGTTTAATGACCCTGCACGCAGCTTGGAAAATAGACGCAGTGGGTGTTAAGAACGCTATGACTGAAATTTCTGCGATCAAAGTTGCGGTACCAGCCATGGCAGAAAAAGTGGTGGATATGGCCGTACAAATGCATGGTGGTGGAGGCATGAGTGGCGATTTCCCGTTGGCCCATTTTGCCGCAGGCGCCCGTGCATTACGTTTGGCCGATGGCCCCGATGAAGTTCATATGGGGATGGTGACGCGCTTAGAATTAAAAAATCACATGTATCGTAAATCTCAACGCGAGGCGAACTAAAGAGGCATGACAATGAGAAAAATATTAATCACCGGCGCTGGCTCAGGGCTTGGTGAAGCAATGGCAAAAAAATACTCGGCCTCAGGCGCGGAGATATGCATTGCTGACGTTAACCAAGAAGGCGGTGAGTCAGTCGTCCGACAGGTTCAAAAGTTAGGTGGTGAGGCATTTTTCGTGAAGTGTGATATCACTCAACAATGGGACGTAGATAAGTTGGTAATGTATGTTGCCGAACGCTGGGGTTCTGTCGATATGCTGGTCAATAATGCTGGCGTTGCCAGTGCTGGCAAAATAGATACGGAAACGATGGAGCAATGGCAATGGGTATTAGACATCAATCTATTGGGTCATGTCAGAATGACCAAGGCTTGTTTGCCACTATTGCGCAATAGTAAGGCGGCCGACAAGACCATCATTAATATTGCTTCGCAAGCGGGGCTCACCGCTGCACCGGGAATGGCGAGCTATTGTGTGACCAAGGCGGCAATGGTGAGTTTGTCTGAAACGATGCATCTTGAGTTGTCTCAGGAAGATATTCACGTCGCGGTTGTTTGTCCTGCTTTCTTTGATACCAATTTGAATAAATCTTTGAGAAGCAGTGATGAAAAACTGCAGGCCACTGTCACAAAGCTTATTAAGAAGTCTGGAATCAGCGCGGATGAGATTGCGGCCAAAGTGTTTGATGCCGTTAGTGAAAAGAAATTTATGATCATCACGCACAAAGACGGGCGAACTGCGTATCGATTGAAACGCTTTCTTTCGATGGAACGATATCTCAATA
Source organism: uncultured Gammaproteobacteria bacterium (assembly GCA_964420885.1). GTDB lineage: Bacteria > Pseudomonadota > Gammaproteobacteria > Arenicellales > Arenicellaceae > Arenicella. The sequence goes on along the minus strand of CAYQVT010000010.1, from coordinate 23,807 downwards.
TTGTTAAGAAACGAACCGCAAAGTACATGAAGAAAAATGCTTGATTCAGAAAAAAAGATGGATACTGCAGGTCGTGTTCGTAGTGGAGAGGAACTTGAGCTTAGTCGCTTAAACCCTTGGTTACTCGAGCAGCTTGACGGAATCAGTGGAACTCCAAAGGTCACCCAATATTCGGGTGGCGCCTCGAATTGGACGTATTGTCTGACCTATCCCGAGAAAGAGGTGGTGCTTCGCCGAGCCCCGGATGGTACTAAAGCTAAGGGCGCGCATGATATGGGGCGAGAGTACCGCTTGCAAGCCGCGTTAAAACCGGTTTATCCGTATGTGCCCGAGATGCTAGCATACAGTGATGACAACTCAATTGTTGGCGCTGAATTTTACGTAATGGAAAAATTCAACGGGTTAATTCCTCGAACTAATATGCCGCGTGGTTTAGACCTGACTCCAGACCAATGTCGGCAACTCTGCTTTAACGCGCTTGATAGTTTGATTGAACTGCATCAAGTTGACTATAGAGGAGCAGGGCTAGACCACATTGCTAAAGGCGAAGGTTATACTGAACGGCAAATCAGTGGATGGACGCACCGATACCAAAAAGCCAAAACCTGGAACGTACCCAGCGGAAAAGGAGTGATCAAATGGCTGGCTGAGAACATGCCCGAAAAAGAAACGATTTGTTTAACCCACAATGATTTTCGCCTAGATAATTTGGTACTTGATTCAGAGCAACCCACCGAAATTATCGGCGTACTGGACTGGGAGTTAGCGACGCTAGGCGACCCGTTAATGGATTTGGGTAATTCCTTAGCGTATTGGGTAGAAGAAGGTGATGATTTTTTTGCGCAAAAGACTCGCCGTCAACCGACGCATTTGCAAGGCATGCTAACGCGACAGGAGGTTATTAATTACTATCTTGAGAAAACCAATAGTGATGTTAAGGACTTTACCTTTTATGAAGTTTACGGCTTATTTCGTTTAGCGGGAATAGTGCAGCAAATTTACTATCGATATCATCATAAGCAAACCAGAAATCCATCATTCAAAATTCTTTGGATATTCGTGCATTACCTTATGCATCGGTGTCGAAAAGCAATTAATAGTAGTAGGTAACTAAATGGCCACAATTTATTTGATTCGTCACGGGCAAGCGTCATTCGGACAAGAAAACTATGACGAGCTCTCTGATTTAGGAAGACAACAGGCAACGCGACTGGGAATAATCTTAGGTCAAAGGCTGCCAAGATTTGATGCGGTATGCCTGGGTACAATGACCCGTCATAAGCAGACTGCGGCTAATTGCTTGCAAGGTTTTGATCAAGATTTTGACGGTGTTGGGCCGATTTTTGATGACGGTTGGAACGAGTATGACCATCAAGATATTTTACGACAGTATCGCCCAGAATTTGCAACTTCTAAAAGCATGATGGCCTATATTCGAAAACAAACCGATCCAAAAAAGGCGTTTGAAGATGACTTCAATGGCGCGATCAATCGTTGGATGGCAGGCCAGGATGATCAGGATTATGTCGAATCATGGTCAGAATTTACTGGCCGTGTGCACCAAGCATTTAAAAATACAATTGAAAAAAGCTCCGATAAAAAGAACATCGCCGTGTTCACATCGGGCGGCCCTATTTCTTTGGTGAGTCAACATTTATTAGGCGTGCCTAAAGAACGACTCATGCAAATGAATTGGACCTTACTAAATTGTGGCGTAACCAAAGTGGTGACCACCGGCTCACGCTCATTCGTGGCATCACTCAATGAGCATACACATTTTGAAGGTGCCGAAAATAAGCGCTTTATAAGCTACAGCTAGTAGCAGGAGAGACCCATGAATAGGCAAAATATTTTGATCACTGGAGCGAGTTCTGGCCTCGGTTTTACAATGGCTAAAATGTACGCTGAGCAAGGCCGAAACCTTGCTTTATGCGCGCGGCGTGTTGACCGGTTAGAAGAATTGCGCGATGAGATATCAAAAACCAATCCAGAGGTCAAAGTGTTTGTTCGAGCTCTGGATGTTAATGATCACGATCAAGTATTTGAAGTGTTCAAAGCCTTCGCCGATGATCTTGGGCACCTAGACCGAGTAATCATTAATGCGGGAATGGGCAAAGGTGCGTCTCTCGGTACTGGTTATTTTCAAGCGAATAAACAAACCGCCGTGACCAATTTTGTCTCGGCTATTGCTCAGTGTGAAGCCGCTCTTGAGCTTTTTCGGGCTCAGAATCACGGTCATCTGGTGACCATATCCTCAGTTAGTGCGGTTCGTGGCTTTCGCCGAGCGATGACGGTGTATGCGGCTACTAAAGCCGCCATTACAAGCTTGACCGAAGGCATTCGAGTCGACCTTCTAGGCACGCCTATCAAGGCAACCACTATCCACCCTGGTTTTATTCGGAGTGAACTGAATGAGAAGGTAAAAAAGGTTCCATTTATCGTCGACACTGAAACCGGTTGTAAAGCTATTTTGAAAGCGATTGAGAAAGAGGGAGCTAACTATTTTGTGCCGGGTTGGCCATGGGAGGTTTTGTGTCGCTTAATGAAGATCATGCCGCTGAGCATGTTAACTAAAATGAGTTAATAAGTGGTACGACTAGTTCAAACTGAGTAAATTTGTACACTCATAAAAAAGCCCTGTCGGCGACTTGGCGACAGGGCTTTTTATTACTAAATAGGTTTGTTTAAGATTAAAGTTCGACTAGTAATTTCCCTGTGTTTCCGCCGGTAAAGAGTAAGTTGATTCCCTCAATTGCACTTTCTAAACCATGAAGAGTGTGAGCGCGATACTTGATTTTCCCGTCCATTAAGTACTTTGACATTGCTTGCATCATGCCTGGAATCTTGTCGTAGTGATCAGGCATAGTGAATCCCTGTATCATTAAGCGTTTTTTAATAATCGGAATCCAGTTAGGTCCGGCACTCGGTGTAAGCGTGTTGTAATCGGAAATCATGCCGCAAACCATAATGCGGCCATGGGCGTTCATTAATTCAAATACAGCGTGCTGGACAACACCACCGGTATTCTCAAAATACAGATCCACACCGTTTGGTGCAGCGTTGGCGAGCTCTGTTTGAAGGCTGCCTGACTTATAATTTATCGCCGCGTCAAAGCCGAGTTCTTCGGTAAGCCACTTGCATTTATCATCGGTACCGGCAGTGCCAATAACTGTTAGGCCTTCGGCCTTGGCTATTTGCCCTACCATGGAGCCGACTGAACCCGCTGCACCTGATACGACAATCGTCTCTCCGGCAACTGGCTTGCCGATGTTCATTAAGCCTTGATCCGGCGTCCTGCCAGGTAATGCGAGCACGCAAATTACCGCTTCGGTTGGAATACCTTCGGGTAGTAAATTCATGCCCTGACCATCGCTGACCACATACTCGGCCCAACCAGTGAGTCCTTGAACGCGAGCACCTACTGGAAACCCACTATTTTTCGATTCGACGATTTCGCCAACACCACTTGAGCGCATCACATCGCCTAATTCCACTGGTGGTATATAACTGTCACGGTCGGGCATCATCCAACCTTTCATAGCGGGGTCGAGCGACATGTGAGTTTGCTTAATTAATATTTGGCCTTCTTCAAGTTCCGGTGTTTGCAAACGAACCACTTCAAAAAGGTCTGTTGTGATAACAGTTTCGGGTCGTTTGACTAGCTTGATTGCGGTGTATTCCATTGTTTAATAATTCTCGCGTTTCTTAGGTTTCTATTCTAGGGCGCCATTTTACTGAGCCGTACTGACGATCAAGTGATTTTGCCTCACCGTTCAATAGAACTCTATTAACTGTATAAAATCTAATTGCTGGTATTACGTAAATCTAGAATAGGCATATTGTCGCCGCCCATGTACTTAGGCAAGATTCCATTCCAAGCTTCGATTTGTTTCAATTGGATATAGGCAGGGCTTTGTTGCGCTGCGTTATTAATTTTTTCAATCTTATACGCTTCAGCGTCGGCTAGGAGACGAATTTTTTGTTCTTCAAGTTTAGCCGCTTCAAATTCCGCGTTCGCGGTGGCAATTTTTTGTTCTTGCTCAGTGGTAAAACGTTTGAGCTCGGCCTTTTGTTTTTCAGCTTCCTGCTCGCGGCGTTTTTTATCTTCAACTGCTTTGGCGATAAACGGGGGAAGTACAACGTTGCGAATTAATATGCCCTGAACTTCGATACCGATCGGCTCAAGATTGTTGGTGAGCGCTTCCATCATTTGAACTTGCATACGAGTTTGCACTTCATCTGAGTAAAATTCTTCGGCGTTAGCAACCGTTTTACCTTGTTCTCGAATCAATGATCTAAAATAAGGAACCACGTGTATTTGCACCACGTCACTGGCTGAACCCGTGTTCTTTTTAATCGCAGGCGCTTTCAGACCATTTAAACGATATTGAATCGAGACATCAAAATGCGAAATTAGTTGATCTTGTGAAGGAACACCCAATTTGTCGAATTTAAGCGTCTTTTGGCGCACGTCATATTGATTCCACGCGTACAAAGGGTTCACTGGGAAGTGCAAGCCTTCGGCATAGACTTGATCTTGTACTTTACCAAATAGCGTGGCGACCTTAACGTGACCAGCTGGAACCTGTTGAATCCAGAAGAGGGCGACGAACACAATGATTGCAGGCGCAATGATTGCCTTCGCTAAACCTCTGAAGGCTCCAATAGCCCCTTTTGGTGATACGACGATGATGATTAGACTGATTATTGCAATGATGATTGCGAAATTTTGAACGGCTTGGAACATTTGCTACTCCTAATTTGTTGTTTGTTTTTGTGGCGGTTGTGATCCTTTGGCGCCATGGTATTTATAAAGGTAGATATGCTGTCGACATTTCTTAATTCAATTGTTTAGTTGTGGCAATTAAATGGTAAATTTTAATTGTTCGCGCCTATCGATAAACGCCTTAGCAATACGTAAAACAATGCCGAGGTAAGGCCAGACGAGGTAAAGAACATTAGCATTATCATGATTTGGTAACGAATCGCGATTAATGGGGATACTCCAGACAATATTTGCCCTGTCATCATTCCGGGTAATGAAACCAAGCCTACTGCCATCAAGGAATTGATGATCGGAATTAGAGTAGCTTTGTAAGCCGTATTGCGCGCATCGACTTCGTTTGTACGGTTTCGCTCGGCAAAGTAACGCTCAGCAAACAAACTGATTCCATTCATACCCACTGCGAAAACCATGCCAGCCAAGGGAATAACAACACTGGGCTTAAACCAAGGGTCAACTCGTAATACACCTTGTGTAATAACAAATAACAGGCTGACGTTGACAACGAAGGTTGCTAGAAGCGCGTTTAGATACAACGCTGCTCGATGCTCAGGTACCGAGCGCAATGCAATCCAAGAGGACACGCACAACATGATGGTGAGTACTCCAATCACTAACGCAGAACTTTCGGTTTCGAAAATATACGTGAGAGCATAACCGATCAAACATAATTGTATAACCATTCTAGCCAAGGCGTAAATGGAGCCACTTGCGGTGGCCGACCACTTCCAAAGAATCACTAGTACCAATAGTGCAGGAGCTGCAATCAGCGATAGATTTTCTATCGGAATAATCGACATGGCTTATTTTTTTTGTTGCAGCGCGTTCAATTGTTTTTCCAATGAATCTATGTGAGCTTTGGTGGTAACCATGGTATTCATAAGTTGGTCGTGCAAATCAGGGTGTTCCAACTTTTTTAGGTATGCATACTTGGCTTCGTCAAGGTTATTAATGACCACAGCAATAAACAAATTAATCACCACAAACGTTCCGATTACCACAAAACTCACGAAGAAGAGTCCATAAGCGGGGGATAATTCCATCGCGGTATACATTACGTCAGTCCAATCCTCCAGGGTCACTATTCGAAATAAGGTTAACAACGAGTAGGCAAGATTACGCCAATGCGTTGGGTCGTGTTCGTGGAATAGGTGAAAGCCTAATACTGCGTAAATGAAAAACAACAAACTCATCAAAATGGTGATGTGGAACATCGACGGTATTGATCTCAGCAGAGTTTCAACAATTAAACGCAATTCTGGTAAGGCATTTACCAGTCGCAGCACTCTTAGCAACCGAAATACGCGTCCGAGCATCGCAAATTCAGAAGAAATCGGCAGTAGCGATAGAACAATCAATGAAAAATCAAAGATGTTCCAACCATCTTTGAAATACTGCCAGGGTCTGGGGGAAAGAGCGATTATTTTAATAATCGCTTCAATGATAAAAAGCCCTAAAATTATTGTATGGCCTAGTTGAAAGGCTGATTCGAGCGACGGCGTAATAATACTTGGGAAGGCTTCGGCACCAATCATCACCGCCGTCAATAAAATTAAACCAATGATGATGCGCTCAAATAAGACCGAGGCAGCGAATTGTTTAATTGCATTCATCTTTTAAAATGGCTGCCTGTTAAGCATTAGAGTAAATTGACCTCTAAATATAATGATTAACCTGTGTTTCTCAACCCGGTGGCGATACCATTAATGCTGTCCAGAGCCGGTTTTAACCATTTTGATTGCATGCGATCGCTTTCTTGATCTAATCGAGCCAATAGCTTCACTTGAATGTGATTTAGCGGATCTAGGTAGGCGTTACGCCAACGTACTGATTGACCGATTTCAGGGAAGTCAGCCATCATTAGACGTTCACCTGTAATTTCCCGAATGTTGTCGATCGACAATCGGTACTCACCTTGAAGCTGAGCGTAGGTGCGTTGAGCGATATCGACATCACTGCACAGTTTTGAATACTCCTGTGCGACTTTTTGATCGGTTTTTAAAATAACCATTTGAGAATTACTTAATAAATTCTGAAAGTACCGCCAATTCTTCTGCATATCTTGGAGGGTTGCCAAGCCGCCTTTGTCAATTGCATCTTTTAGCGCGCTACCCAAACCGTACCAGCCCGGAATATTCTGGCGAGATTGAGACCAACCAAAAACCCAGCCAATGGCGCGAATTGATTTCTTAGAATAATCGGCTTTTTTTCGATGCGATGGACGAGAGCCAATATTCAATAAGCCAATTTCATTGGATGGTGTGGTTTCGTAGAAGTACTGCATGGTTGCAACATTGTCATCGGTAAGCTCGCGAAAAGCAGCTTCGCCGGATAGAACCAATTGGTCCATCATTGCTATATGTGCGACTTGGTCTTGGCGATCGTTACTAGGGTCGCTTGCCTTCATTAGCCCGGTAATACCCACCGTTAATTCGTAACGTGCGGTTTCTTTGAAGTTATATTTGAATGAAAGTACTTCTCCTTGCTCAGTAAACTTTATTCCACCTTTTACTGTACCTTTAGGCTGACTCAATATTGATTCATGGGTTGGGCCACCGCCCCGACCAATGGTACCGCCGCGGCCGTGGAACAATAAACAGCGTATATTGTGCTTGTCTGTTACCGAGACGATATTCTGCTGTGCTTTATATAAGTTCCAACTGGACGCCAAAATTCCCCCATCTTTGCAAGAATCTGAGTAGCCTAACATCACCTCTTGTGTGTCGTTTGTGTAGGCTAACAATTGGCGATAAACAGGATTAGTGAATAAACTTTCAAGCGTTGGTTCTGCGTGTTCTAAATCAACGACTGTTTCGAAGAGGGGGGCGATGTGAATTTCGCTGGTGATTGTGCCATCCTCGGAGGCGCGAATTAGTCCTGACATTTTGGCAAGTAACGCTACTTCTAGAAGGTGGCTAGCTTGGTGAGTCATGGAAATAATATAACTTCCGAAGCATTCTGTAGAAATCTCTTCACGCATTTCGCCCATTAAATCAAACACGGCGATTATGTCATCGCTTTGAATGGTTATTTGGCGACGGTCGTAACTCAATGGTTGCGTGTCGAGTATGCGGTCAGTTAGCCATTGTTGGCGCTGCTTCTCATCCATCGAGTAGTAGTCGATTGGTGTGTCGATGGTCAGGCCGATTTCGTGAATTGCTTGACTGTGTAAAGTCGATTCTTGTCGAATATCCATCTTTGATAGATAGAAGCCGCAGCTATCGAGTAGACGCAGCAAATCTTGTAAGCCGCCGCGAGTCAGGTTTGCTTCGTTGTGATGAATTAAGGAGTCACGAACTGTGGTTAATTCATATTTAAATTCAGCTTCGTTTTGAAATGCCAGTGGATCAAACGATGGGTGGCCGTCACCTAAATGAGCCTCAGTTATCGCGATAGTGTGTTCAAGGCGTAGCTTTACTAGACTTAGTTTTCGGCGATACGGCTCTTTGCGATGTTGTTTTCCTAAATATTTAGTTAGGCGAATTTTATCTCTCTCCATCGACGCTTGAAATTCATCGGAGAGCGTCACCTGATCAACACTGTGCGTTAGAATCTTACTCAAATTATCAACGCGCCGAGTGTATTCTTTAAGAACCTCGATTTGCTGCATTCGTAAGGCATTGCGTGTGATTTCGGGCGTCACGAATGGGTTTCCGTCTCGGTCTCCACCCACCCAAGTGCCAAAGCGCACAATATTGGGCAGGTCGATTGCTTGACCTCGCGTTTCGGGGTAGACCTGTTTAATGGCGCTTTCGAGATCGCGATAAATTTCGGGTAAACACGCGAAGATACTTTCGCGAAAATAATACAAGGAATTTTCTATTTCATCGTAAACCGTCGGTTTTGAAGGTCTAACGGCTTCGGTTTTCCAAAATATTTGAATCATCGCCTTTAATCGATGGCGAAATTCACTCAGTTCAACGTCGCTGGCGCTGACACTCGTAAGCCCTTGGTATTCTTTATGAATACGCTGTAAGGCTTCGAGCACGATGGGGCGTTTTGCTTCGGTAGGGTGAGCAGTAAAGGTTGGGTAGTAATTTAAATCACTGACCAGCTCTATTACGTCTTGCGAGGTTTTTCCTTCGTGTTTGAATCGTTCTATTGTATCGACAAAAGAATTATTCCAAGTCTCGCCAGCTTCTTCTAGCGAATTGCGTGCCTTTTGGTTTGCGTGCTCTTCAGAAATATTAGTAAGATGAAAAAACGTACTAAAAGCGTGAATCACGCGATCAAGCGTCTCTAACTCCAAGTCGTCGATCGCAGCCAATAGCTCTTGTTGTTTGGTAGGGTCTGGGTTGACACGTTGGCTAATGAAGCCTTGCCTGAGAAGTTCCACAGCATCAAACACTTCGCAGCCCTCCTGTTCAATAATCACCTGCCCGAGCAGATCAGGTAAAATTTTAGCGTCGTCACTAAGTGTATTTATCGGTGGGTTCACAACTAAAGCCTGCAGGATATGTAATTTAATTACACTAATTGTAACATTGCTTGCAAATATAGCCACACTGTTCTGCTTCGATAAGCTCTATGAAGCAGAGACATTTTGCCGGCCGAGGTAATTCAGGGCGAGTTGATCAATAGAAAACCTCCTAAGGTTTCGATGTGAATGGGGCCGATGGATAGTTCCTCATTATCGGAGTGACCAAAACGCGCGCGAGTCTTGCAGCTATAATTTGTATTATTATGCAGAAAATTGAATTCACTAATCTTGTTTGATTGATCAAGATCTAATGCGCCTTCGTAATGGTCAGGGCGATTATTTGCGAACGGGAATGGAGTGTAAAGACCAGGGCAATGTATTGACCAAGTACTTACTTTTTCTTGATTATCCAAGTTTTCGATTTCTATTTCGGCGAAACAGGCTATATGTGCATCGCCTGATAAAAACACGATATTTTCTAATCTGTTATCGACTAAAAAAGCGAGAATTCGATTCAAAGAATTTGGATAACCGCTCCAGCTGTCTATACGAATTAAGCTGGCTAACGTAGCGTCATTGCCGTGGCTAGAGAGAGATCGTGGAAGCAACATTGAACTAGATAGCACGAACTTAGTATTAGTCTTAGGTGATTTAAGCCAATATTCCAGAGACGTATGTTGCTTCTCTCCAAGAATTGTTGTGTTTGGAGCCAGAATATTCTCGGCTGTCCTGACTGTGCGTTGCGTTCGAGTGTCACACATAAAAAAATCATGACCCTGCTTAGTAAATGAGTACCATAAGGGGTCTCGATTAGAATCGTCGCTAGAAAAATCTTGTTCCGCGCGCTGATATTTTAAATATGCACTAACGCCTTTTTTGTAAATGTCTTTGACCACTTGATTCAATGGCTCTGCAGCCGCTCCCGGCTCCCAATTATCAACTAGCTCGTGATCGTCAATCATATTAAAACTCGGCAACTTGCGTAAAACCGCTCGCACCTGGGGCCGTTTGTATAGCTGAATATATGGTAGGCTGTATTTTTCATACTCGGTAACAGGGTCAAGAAAGCCGGCGGTTGCATCTACGTATACCTGATCTCCCAAAAGCGTCATAAAGGTGGGTTTGTTTGGCTCGCTGTTTTCTAGGCGTTTATTCAATAGTTCATAAGAACGATAGGCTACTTTCTTGTCTAATATCCCTCCTGGGTATTGGCAGCTGGCTAGCGCGAAGGTCAGTTTATCCGATGATTTTTCTTGAAGTTCGATTAAACCTTGAAAGTACTGCTGAAAATGAGATTTTTTGGTTTTAAACATTTCCCAAATAGCGTTGCAGATATCTTCGTCGGAACAAGTTTCTTCACTACTAATTGTTCGCTCATTTCGCGCGAGGTCTAATTGAGATTGAGTGGTTTTAAAGTCAGGACATAAACTCTGTAAATCATCATAGATCAAAAATAGAGCTGTCCCATTTGATTGTTGATTTTCAAGTAACGACACAGGAATGTCGATCGATTGCCACCTAGGGTCATTTCCAATTTTCGGTTGTTGTAGGGACGTTAAATGATTTTGGATGAATTTCTTCGGGCACTGATCTTGGTGTAATGCTAGCGAAAATATATTGGCTTCTCTAATTACCGGCAGAAAGATAACGCGGGGTTTAGCG
>CAYQVT010000010.1:0-12932 GCA_964420885.1 uncultured Gammaproteobacteria bacterium | reverse complement strand
TCGGGCTGGGTTTGTACCAAACGCTATTCGCACTTCCTTAGTCGTCGTGTCTAAACTAGGCGGAGTTGGCTCTATTTCGACTATTAGCGGGCCTAGATATGGCGGCTCAATAATTAGGTGACTTCCAGTCGGCCGATGATTGTTGATATTGTGTTTATTACTTGTATTTTCATCGTTCAAGAAATCGAGAATAAGCGGGAAAACGTCTCTATGCGCTTCAGGACCGATAATGGAATCTTGATGACCATAACGTTCCTCTTCTATTAACCGGTTTTGATAGGGAACTCCAGCTTCACGAAAAATTCTTTTTGTACGCTCACCGGTTGAAAAATCGATCAGGCCATTATTCTTTGAATGAAAACTCATGGTTGGAATTTGCCCCCAGTATTTTTGAATATTCTCGCGACTTAAATAGTTGTTCACGCCTTTGTTATCGGTAATAACATTATTGTTCGCAAAAAGACTGGCTTGAATAATAGTGTCAATGTGCATCGGCCCGAAAAAATCATCAATCTCTAAAAGCGTTTTGGTACTGACATTGTTGAGTTCAAAGGTACGGGTATAAAACGCGTCCATTCTATGGCGTGTCCGGGCAAAACCAGCACGTTTGTGAGGTGTAAACGTTGAATTCAAAGTATCGTATTCTTTCTCTGGGTAAGGCAATGTGTAAAGAATTCGATCCAATACTTTGGTCGTTTGTTTTTCAGTAGGTTGAAACTGATAGTCATCTGGTATCAGTTTTTTTAGATAGCGAGTAGCAAACGATCGAAAATTGTTATCGGGGGTGAATATATTGGCAGGAGTGGCTTGTGAAAAGACGATGCGGTTTAAACGTTTCTTGAAAAAGTCCGCTTTGCGACCACAATCTGACTCTGTAAATTTTAAAATCGACATCCCAAGCATGGCTGACCCCATGCAATGCGCGACGATGTCGATTGATCGTCGATTATAGTATTCGTAAATATAATTGATTGCTGTAGGAATATCTTTTTCGGCGACTTGCTCAAAACTCCATGGGTAGCGTGCAGTTGCAAGACGGCTGCTGGTGCGTAAGTCTACTAACCAGACATCGCGGCCCTCATCGAAACACGTTTTTGCCAAACTATTTGGTAGCGACTTATGGGCAAAGGTTGTACTGCAAGCACTGTACCCGTGAATCATTAAAATCGGCGGTTTAGTCGACGATTTATGTTGAAAACAGGTTAATACGATGGATACGTCAGAGCCTTCAGTAAGTGTTGGTGCTTTATTGTCGGGAATGTTACCTACGATAATTTTCTTAATGCGCGCTTTTGGTAAGCCTGAAAGGCTTCGATGTGAATCGTCTGCCTTGTCTCTAGAGACCAATTCTGGTGCGCGAAAACTATAGAAATGTATACCTATTAGTACTCTGATTGCATAACTTATAAATGAAGTAGTATCCAGCAATGCTTGAATTTGATTTTCTTGTTCGCTTATTTCTAATAATGGTTTGCCTGTGCTAGCAAGATAATTTAGATCTAAACGCAATTTGTTATCACTCGACTTAGTTTTTAACATATGCTGACGCGGCCGATACGCTTGAATAAGGTCAACAAAAAAGTTTACAGCGTTAAAGCCACCGAATTTACGATTTGAAACCGCCACATCGCCATAAATGCCAGTGGGCTCGGGGATTTGTTCTAGTTGTAGTTCGGATAACTGAAGCCATGGGTTTGATCTGCGCGTATAACTGATTTTTTTCTTGCCAATAATATATTGTGAAACTCTACTCTGCGGGTGGGTATCATAAGCTCCAAAATAGCTAAAATCCTCATCTTTAAGCGTGTCTTTCACCGACAGACGGTAGTCCAATGTGCGAATTTCCCCAGCATGAGTAAGCGATTTACACATATCTAAAAAACGGGTTCGCCAGATAGTTTTGGTTTCATTCATGCTTCTGGAGCTGTTTTTAATTGACTCCAAGGGTTTTAATTGAAACAGATCCCTAATGCCTCGATTAAATAGCCAGGCATAAAGGCCTTTCAAGATTCGAGAGTGATAGCGGGACTCCGCGCGTCCTAATACTGAAATCTGGCCTTGGATACTTCCAATGAATAGAGCGGCGTTATCCAAAACTGTTTCGCTAATATCAACTGGCTTTTTCCCGGCACGAATATCGTTCCAATCTTGACGTTTATACAATCGAATTGTACTGAGTGGCCGATCATTAAATTCATTTAGCTTATTGCTATCGATAATTAATTTGGCTCTATCGGCGCGCGTGTTGGCATGATATGCACTAAAGTCATTAATGGTCTGAGGTTCAGTCCAAAGGGTAAGTTCGATTACCACGTTTTCAAGCGACCCATTATTATTTTTTAATCGACTAAAACCTACTAAACGTTCGGTGATGTTAACTTTAGTTTCTTTTTTGGGCCTAACAGTTTCGGCTTCGAGTTCCTCCAGAGTTCGCGATACAGGTACTTGCCTGTATTTCGATATCCTACTCTGCGTTACATCTCGATTTACTGACTTTGGTTTTGAGTTCTTCGATAGAAATGTATTCTTGCCTATTAGCTCGCGAATAGCTTTCAGGCAAATGGCGCTGATGGTTAGTGCTGGGTTAATTCCCACTGCGTTTGGAATGATCGCTCCGTCAAGCACTATTAAACCATCATGAAAGCCTTGTCCTTTTGCATCGAACACACGCCCCTGATGATTAGTGACACCCAGAGCAACGGTTTCTCCCATTGGGCATCCGCCTAAAGGGTGAACGGTTAATGGAGGGCCCTTATCAATATTAAGCATCTTCATCGACGAAGGTTTTAATAACTCCCAAAACGGGTTAGGAATTATCATGCCACCTAAACCGCCTGAGAGCGTGGCGATTTTCTTTGACTGATTGCTGAACAATTGATGTTCTCGAAGCATCGCCCATTCTACCGTGAGAGTCCCTTCATGTTGGCTCGCATCGCTGTGGATAAACCTTAATTTACCCTCGGCACCATCATCGCCCATAGCGGCATACAATGAGGTGTTTTGAACTGCCTTAGAAGTTATTGCGGCTGGATCATTAAAACTGTTTCCCTTAGTGTGGCGCGTCTTGTCGATATTCCAAATGTCCCTAACGGCGGCGGTTGTTGAATATAATTCGGTAAAAAAATGACTTAGCACTGCTGGAACCGCCATCTCTTGGATGACAATCTGCTGTTGTTTATCGCGATTCCCCCTCAGATCAATCATACCGGATATGGTTGGCCCAATATTACGCTTGGATTGGGCTATATTGGGGCTTGCTACGGCGTTAACTTCCTGATTGTGAGCGTAGCCAACCACCATCATGTCACCGTTTGAGGAAAACTGTTTACCGAGTTTGTCTGAAAAGGATAATCCATTTTGGCGTGACCGCATTAGTATTTCGGTGGACCCTATAGCGCCTGCGGACAATATGACATGTCGAGTCTTAATGACTCGCTCAGTTTCCTGTTCGCGGCTCCGCAAGCGCGAGTTGGTGTAAACAGTATTGAGCAGCCATAGGCTCTCATTATTATGATCACGTTCTTTCTTGAGTGAATTGACTGTAACGCCTGTGAATATCTCAACACCATTGTTTGTTGCATTTACCAGCAAATTTTTATCTAAAGAGATCTTTGAGTTGTTATTGCACCCTGATGCGCAGTCTCCGCAAAGGTTACAAGCGTTGAGAGTGATACCTGCGCTTGTCTTTGCTCCGTCAATCATATTGATAGTGATTGGCACATCTTTGAATGTTGTGGAGTCGTTGTCGTCAGAATATGCATCTCGTGACAAACGTTTCAGAAATTCGTATTTTTTAGGGCCTTTATCATTAAAACGTCTATGTTGAAAAATGGTGTTTGGTCGAGCATTGATTCCATTATCGATGGTTGCTCCGAGTAGACGTTCTACTTCGCTGTAGTAGGGTGCTAGGCTAGTGCTGCTAATCTGATCTGGCCAATTCCAGGATGAGTCCTTAGTAAATATCGTATTTTTTGCTCGAGCCATCACCCCAGCATTAATGAGAGATCCGCCGCCGAGGCCGTTAGCTTGAAGAATATTGAGATCTTTCCCCAAGCGCATATCGAACAAACCCTCTAAGTTTCCTTTAGGCTTTGAACCGTCTGCTTTTGAAAAGCGCACCTCAGTCGGTGCTTCGTAAACACTATTTGGGAATGAGCCAGGCAGAAACTCTCGACCACGCTCGAGTATTGCAATCTTTAAACCTTTATCGCGATACTGGGCTAATTCGTTGGCCGCAATCGAGCCACCGTAACCACTTCCGACGATCAGCACGTCAAAAACTATGTCTTTATCGGTTTGTTGTTGCCTCGCATAGAGGTTCTCAATACCAATTGATATCCATGCACCAGTTTGTACATCGGCCGCCCTGGTCGCGTCACCATGATTTTCAACCCCTACCATACCCTTTACCCATTTCGACCCCACTTCCCACGGCGGGGTACCTTAATTGTTTTAGTTACATGTTGAGTTTTTCCTCAACAGCTTGCACGAGTTTTTCCATAGTTAGCGGTTTGTGCAACATTTCTATGTTTGCGTCACTGGCGACTTTTAGTCGCTCTGGAGAGGTATCTCCAGTAACTAATAGCGCTGGGGTACTTGGATGTACCTTTCGGATCTCTCGAATGACATCAACTCCGCTCAGCTCACCCACGAGCCTATTGTCGGCCAAGATGATATCTGGCTTTCGCAGCTTCGACGCCTCGAGTGCTTCTTCTATTCCGTCGACTAAGTCAAAGCTGCATTTTAATAGTTCGAACACCAAGGACATTGCTCGTCGTATATCTTTTTCATCGTCCACGCATAAAATATGAACACCTTCTAAGGTGTTACTTTGAGCCTCAACATCGTCTCTCTCAATGTCATCATTAATCACGGGCATTGAAAAAGAAAATGTAGTGCCAATTCCTAATTCAGATGAGTAGGTCAGAGAAAGTCGTAATGTGTCACAAAGGCGTTTAACAATTGCCAAGCCTAAACCGAGCCCCTTTGCACTGTCTCGATGGGCATTTCCAACCTGGTAGAATTCTTCAAAGATGCGTTCCTGTTCTTGCAACGCGATACCACAGCCACTGTCTTTAATGGTTATTTTCCATTGTCCGTGAGTTTTGTCTAACCCCACTTCAACAAGTCCCTTGTCGGTATATTTTACTGCGTTTGATACTAAGTTTCTGAGAATTCGCTCGGTCAGTTGGGGGTCGCTGCGTGTATTCGCAGAGCTATGTTTGCTCGTGAACAACAGTTTTAAGCCTTTATCATTTGCTAGTGTTTCAAATTCGTTACAAACCCTATTTATCACCCAAGAAAGATCTACCGACTCGATACGAGGCACCATCAAGCCTGCATCGAGTTTAGAGATATCTAATAGTCCAGTCATTAAGGCCTGCAAGCTTTGACTGGCTTGATGAATGTCTAACGCGATCGACATGCTTTTGTCGTCTAATTTTTGTCGAGTCAAGACACCTGCCAATAGTGATAGAGCATGTGTTGGTTGGCGTAAATCATGGCTCGCTGATGCTAAAAATCGAGTCTTAGACTTGTTTGCTAAATCGGCTTCTTTGCGAGCTTGCAATGCTTGATTGAGCGCTGAGTCTAAAGCCACGTTTTTGTCCGCTAGTTCTGCGTTAAGTCCTGCTTGTTGTTCACGTATTTTGTAGGATTCTCTAAAAAGTCGGTAGTGGCTAATGCAGTTCGAATACATAACTACGTAATACACTGAATTTAGCAATAACACACTATAGATAACTATATTGGATTCATCACCGAAATCGCTAAAGCCCCATGCCAGCATGACGGCGGTAACAATTGGTAACGAGTATGCTAGAACAAAGGGACGATAACCCGAATTCGTCGAGATTGAACCATTGGCCAGACCTAGGAGCATTATCGTATGTACGGATCTTTCGATGATATCGAAACTAGGAAAGAACAAAAATGAGGATGCATGTGTAAAACCTGTTGCCGCGGTTAACAACAAGGAGATTTTCATTCGCCTTCGTTGCGGTATGCTTTGATCGGTCTCTATCTTACTTTGTAGTAGCGCACGAAATATAATCAAGAACGTCATGGCTACAGACCAACTCGCCCAAGCAACCATAGGGACTGAGTCATGAGCAAAATAGCTTATAACCGAGGTGATCATTAGCAATGCAATCGCTACCGCCGGCGCAGGCCTCGACTTCGCTACTAGAATCTCTTCCTCTAGAGAGCGCGTTTTCAATCCGTCTTGGATACTGGTGGCGTTATTTAGCTTTATTGCTTGGTATGGGCCTGAAGAACTGTTTTTTTGTGCGTGACTCACGGCATTTAATCTAGCGCTACCTTCTTAAGGTTTAGGCGATTATGTTGTTCTACCGATACCATACTTCGCTGAGATCAAGACAGCTTCAGTACGGTTTTTAGCACCCATGGCTTCATATGCTGAGGAGAGATGTGACTTTACTGTTCCCTCCGCTATATCGAGTTCTCGAGCAATAACCTTATTCGCCTTTCCGCTGACCGCACATCTAAGCACCTGCATTTGTCGGTCGGTTAACGATTTAGTATTGGCAACTTGAATACGTCGTCCCATAGTGTCAAAAGCTTGGGGAGGTAAATAGACGCCACCGGCGATTACGAGATTTAGCGCATGTTCGAGCAATTTAGGTTCGGATGACTTTGGAATATAACCAGCGGCGCCATTTTCAATCATTGCATGAATAATATCATGGGATTCTTCGCTGGAGATTATGACAACAATGGATTCAGGAAACGCTTTCTTTACCAGCTCAAGAGATTGCCCACCATAGGTATTCGGTAAATTATAGTCGAGTAAAATAAGATCTGGCGAGCAGCCACTGGGGTAATTGTTAATGGCATTCTCGCAATTTACCTCAGTAGTAATGCGGTTGTTATCACTAATTCCGTCGAGCAAAAATTCCAGCCCCGCTGAAAATATTTTGTGATCGTCAATAATAAGAATATTCATTATCGGTATTCTAGTCGCGATGAATCGAGAGTCAATAAACTAAAGTTCAGATTGAGTAATTGCAGACCATGGATTCTTGCAATAATTTTGATCTCAGTAGAACGAATTAGGTGTCTAACTAAGTTAGCTAGATCGTCAAAATCATGCTACCTCGGAATTAAAGTTTTTGAGACTGTTTTTAATCAGCTAAATCGGTGTTTAGGGTCTCGATTGCCAAAATTAGTAGCGCCTCGAGGTCAAAAAGGGTTTGGATTACGGATTCAGAGTTACAAAAGTGAACTTTGGTTCAGTTCGATAAACTATTATCCAATAGTTAGTGTCGGCGAAGATTTATAAACTGTGTGGCGTGAGAGTTGAAGTCTCTGAATAAAACCAATCTTTGGGGAGATGAGTTTTGGTTTAGAAGCTGAGGATCTCGGAGAGAGTAGGGCATCAGTTTCCACCGGTGTGATTATTCTCGGTTTGGACGATATTGTCGATTAATGATTTTTGCGTAAGGGTCGTGATTACTGCTAATTAAGAATTTCTGCAGCGCAACCGGATTTGCGTTGTCATGGAGAACATTGAGCTTTATGAGTCTAAAGTTCAGGATGAGGAAGAAGTTTGCTCATGGATGAGCGTTTTCTTTGTTTCGCGAATGAATAAAATTATTATTGAGTGAGAGAAAGCCTAATCCAAAAACACTAGACAATAGAACTGAAGGATTGTCACTACAATAGCGTTTATAGTAAGGGTCTCAGCGGTTCGCACCTTTGAGTCGAGGTGTGACCATAAGGAGAAGTGTCTCAAGGATGAGATTTTTATGCCTATTTAATTGCAAACAGTGGCAGAATTCATCAACCAGCCATCCCAAGACGTTACAATAAGCGTATGAAAAAGATTAAGACTGGGGGGCTTCGAAGACGTATAGCGATTGGAGCGGCTGGTGCTAGAGGAGGCTTGGGTTTGCTCTCATCCCGAGCGTCAGGTTTGTTCCTCCCAAAAGAGCAACAAGAAGCCCATAACGACGCCGCTCTAGAGCGTGAAGCTTTAAGATTTGTGAAAGAACTTGGCGAGTTAAAAGGGGCCTACGTTAAAATTGGGCAGATGTTGGCGTTGTACGGCGAACATTTGCTACCGAAAGCGGTGACTGAAGCGCTGCACACACTTGAAGCGCAGACTACTGCGCTAGATTGGAGTGCGATAGAACCATCAATTAAATCATCATTAGATGAACGTTTTAAGACGATCGAGATTGAGCACTCCAGCTTCGCAGCGGCCTCATTAGCGCAAGTTCATCGCGCTAACATTGAGGGCGAGCCTATCCCGTTGTGCCTAAAGGTTCAATACCCAGGTATCGCAAGCGCGATTGAAGACGATTTTCGTAATGTAATGCAAATGCTTGCCTTAGCGCGCTGGATAAAACCAGGTCGCCAATTGGAAAAATTAACTAAGGATCTCAAAAATGCTTTATTGCAGGAAGTTGACTATCGATATGAACTCAGTACTGCTGAATTAGTTACAAGCTACCTTTCTCATGATACGCGTTACTACGTTCCAAGCTACTTTACGCAATATAGTAGTGCGTCATTATTAACCATGGAATTTATTGATGGTTATGAGGTAACTCACCCCAAGGTGCAAGCCTTAAGTCAGGAACGACGCAATGCATTGGCTATCGCGATGCTAGAATTGTTTTTTAAAGAGACCTTTGAATGGGGTCTAATGCAAACCGACCCTAACTTTGGCAACTATCGAATACTTATCGACGAGCGTGGTGAAAAGGATAAATTAGGTTTACTGGATTTTGGCGCGGTTCACCATCTGGAAAAGCGCTTCACCAAAACACTTAGGAAAATAATTCTAAGCGCACATGTTAACGACATTGAAAACACCGTCGAAGCAGCGATTGAATTGGGCTGTTTGAGAGAAAACGATCATATGCATGTCAAACAGTCATTCGCTGAATTTTGCTGTTTTATTCTAGAACCATTTTCATCAGATCTTCTTAAAGTACCAGAGTTCGCTGTAACGGCCGATGGATTATACGATTGGCACGGTTCCCGTTTGCTCAAGCGAGCTGGACGCCTGGGAAGCAAAGGCATGTTGGTTAAAGGCTTTGTGATACCCCCATCGGAGTTTATGCTGATGGTGCGCAAGTTGACGGGAGTGTTTACCTTCGTTTCAACGCTTCGGGCTAAACTCGATTCAGCGTCTTTGTTGGAAAAATATTCCGCGTAGGACTAAAGGGGGTCATTAGTAAATTTGGTGTCAGCAGCGCTTGCAGCTAGAATAGGGCATTAACGCGGTGATGGATACAAGGTTATAAGTCCAGTCGCACTCTTAAGGACCAACTCATTACCAAGTAAACGCTATGCCCAATACTTTTGTTGAAATCGAAAACCTATCTAAACAATATGGGAGTAACACGGTACTTCATAATGTCAATCTAAGCATTGAAGAAGGTGAAATTGTCGGTTTGATTGGGCCTAACGGTGCAGGTAAGTCGACATTGCTTAAGTCTATAATGGGCTTAATAAAATACCGTGGCAAATTGTCGATTTTTGGTAAAGACCCGTCTA
This sequence comes from uncultured Gammaproteobacteria bacterium, assembly GCA_964420885.1. Taxonomy (GTDB): domain Bacteria; phylum Pseudomonadota; class Gammaproteobacteria; order Arenicellales; family Arenicellaceae; genus Arenicella. The sequence goes on along the minus strand of CAYQVT010000010.1, from coordinate 3,407 downwards.
ACAATCGCGCAGAGCTGCTAAAAAAAATGAGTTACATCGCCGACGTAGCGTCATTGCCGGGTTGGATGAAGGTTAAAGATTTATTTGATTTTGTCGGCGAAACACACCCAAAGTTTGATATGGCAAGAGCGCAAGAGCTGTTGGCCGATACCCCCATCAAACTTGATAGTCGCATTGCAACTCTCTCTAAGGGGATGAAAACTCGGCTTCATTTGGTCACCATTTTGGCAATCAACACTGATTTATTAGTATTGGATGAACCGACACTAGGTCTAGATGTTTTAGTAAGACGTGATTTTCAAGATCGTTTGGTTAAAGACTATTTTACGCAAAATCGCTCAATACTGATTACCACGCATCAAGTGGACGAAATCGAAAGCATCCTAACTCGTGTTGTATTTATCTCAGAAGGTCGTATTACCTTAGATATTAAACTTTCAGAATTAAAACAGCGCTATTCAAAATTGGTGACCGATCAAAATATTGTGTTTAGCGACCCAAAATTGACGCCTATTTACCAGCGTAGTCTCCCTGAGCACAGCGAACTGATATTCCAAGATGCTGATCTTTCCGCGCTGTCCGAATTCGGTCAAGTGGTGACACCGAGTCTTGAAGATTTGTTTGTCGCAATCAACGTTTAAGGACAATAGATATGAAAGTTATATTCGCCCTGCTAAAACGAGAATTATTAGAGCATCGTAATATTTGGTTTGTACCCCTTATCCTAATTGCACTGGCAATACTGGTTCGACTCTCTTTAGTATTTGGTAGTTTGTCTATTGATATTGAACTGCCCCCTCAATTACAACTCAATAACGCAGTTAACAACGTGGTTGATGGTGTAATTGCTCGTGGCCTGAATTCGATGAATTACATTATCATGATGACTATGATGGTGGTTGCCTGCTTCTATGCACTATCATGTTTATACAATGAGCGACAGGACGACAGTGTGTTATTTTGGCGCTCATTACCAATTTCTGACACCACCACGATCGCGTCTAAGTTGCTTATTGCCCTTGTTGTTGCACCCGTAAGTATTGTTGTGTGCCAAACTATCGTTGCGTTCGTTTTCTTTGGCTTCAACGCCTTTGACTATTTGTCCATTTATTTTACTGGATCTCTCTTGCTTTTATTAAAAATCAGTATTTGGTCACTCTTACCCACCGTAGCTTGGTGCTTATTCTGTTCAGAAATTGCTCAAAAAAACCCGTTTTTGTTGGCATTTGTTGCACCCGTCTTACTGTGGGTTGTCGATGCCCTCTTTTTGGGCGTGGTTAACGATATAGTGATGGTTAACCGCTGGGTGGGTTTTAACAACTACACCAGTGGGCCATTAGTCTCAGGTTTAGTGCTCAGTGCGATTTTTGTTTCATTGGCGATTATAAAACGCAGTCAGAGAATCTGAAGCACGTCTATATGAAATTTTTTCAATGAGAAAACTGCTGCTAATTCGTCATGCAAAATCGAGCTGGGCTGATCATGAGCTTGACGATCATGAACGCCCATTAAATGAACGAGGCGAGCGTGATTCATTTACCATGGCAAGATACCTTGCAGACAACGACGAAGGTATTGATGTGATCTTTAGCAGTACCGCAACAAGAGCACTTGATTTTGCACAAATAATTGCTGAATTGTCGGATGTGAGCATGGTGCCTGATCTATCATTCTATACCTTCGACGAAGACGAGTTGATGGAGATTCTACGAAGCCTGCCCGATCAAGCGGAGACAGTGGCTATCGTAGCTCATAATCCAGCCGTACACCAAATAGCAAACCGATTGAGTGATAACGAGCTGGAAAAATTCCCGACCGCTGCCGTGGCGTCATTCAATTGCTATATTGAACAGTGGAGCGAAATTAATGAGTCAAATTGTGAACTGACCTATTTTCAAACTCCCAAAAAAGTGGTTTTAGTTTAGGTAAATATTTTAGACAGAGAGGTCATATAAATGGCAAAAATGGCATGCGCATCGCATATATTATTGAACACTGAGAACGCCGCGCGTGAGATTATGGCGAAACTTGATAAGGGAGGCGATTTTGCGCAACTTGCAAAGAAGCATTCGACCTGTCCTTCCTCAAAAAAAGGCGGCGATTTGGGCGAATTTCGACAAGGCGTGATGGTTGCTCCATTCAACAAAGCTGTATTTGCGAAAGGCAGCGAAGACAAAAAATACGTTGGGCCGATTAAGACGAAATTTGGCTTTCATTTGATTCAAGTACTGTATAAAACCTAACTCGAGATTTAGTAATGAAATTTCATTTGAAACTAGTTTTAGCCCTCGCTGTGTCGATTGGCTTAGTCCTTAGTTCTGAAAACGCGTCCTCAAAAGCACCGGTTTGGAAAGTAACTAAGGGTGAGGACTTTTTGTATTTGGGAGGCACGATACACGTTTTATCTGCTAAAGACTATCCTCTACCAGAGGCGTTTGAACTAGCGTATAAAACTGCCGAAGATATCGTATTTGAAACTGACTTGAAGGCTCTCGAAGCACCAGAAGTTCAAGAGCAATTGTTGAACGCGATGTCTTATCGAGACCACCGAGCATTATCGAATGTGTTAGACAGAGGTACCTATGACAAATTGGATGCTCTATTGAAGTCTAAGGGTTTGCCAATCGCTGTATTCGATAGTTTTACTCCGGCCGGCGCAATGATGGCCCTGACTCAATACGAGCTGCAGAAGCTAGGGCTAATTGGTGGCGAAGGTGTGGACATGCATTTCGGCAGGCGAGCAGTTGGCGATGGTAAAGATTCGGTATTTCTAGAGTCATTTGAAGAGCAATTAAGCTTTATTCGAAGCATGAATAATCTTGACGCTAATTTGGTAGTCAAGTCAGGGATTCGAGATTTGAATAACTTAGAAAGTTATTGGGCTGAATTATTAAATGCTTGGCGCACAGGCGATTTGGAGCAACTCGAAGACATTGGAATTGACGAAATGAAGCGAGACTTCCCAAGTCTCTATCAAACCATTTTGGTTAGGCGTAATGATAATTGGTTTAGTGAAATTGAAAACATGATCCTCAGTGAGGAGGTGGAATTCGTTCTGGTTGGTGCCTTGCACATGGCGGGAGAAGAAGGATTAGTATCGCGTCTAAAAGCGGCAGGATATGAGGTTTATCAATTAGACTAATATTCTTATCAAAAATAAGTAACAGAGCAAAAGAAAACATGGTTAGCGCTCCGTTTTACCATTCGTTCTAAACGCTGAAGACTAAAAGAATGTGTCTAAGTCGTAAAAACTTAGATTTACTATGACACGCATAAATCGAGTTTCCATAAAATTTGACATTTGCCGTAGCAGCTTCTTCTGATTGACTTTACTTTTCGATAAGGCAGAACCATACTCAGACTGTGTGAAAACACATCAAAGGATATAATTACTCCAACCGAGTAGC
>CAYQVT010000009.1:0-40614 GCA_964420885.1 uncultured Gammaproteobacteria bacterium | reverse complement strand
TCGAACATAGAGCTTACGTCAAAATACGCCATTGTCGTCAAGTATGTTATCAATGGAATACTCAACGTATTGGTCGGCTACCGTATCACACAACTAATAATCACTCGAAATTTACATGACGCACTTGTATCGAAACAGAAAATATCAGTACTGCTCACCAACCAATTGTTCTACATTGCAACAATTGCCGTCATAATAATTTCTTTTTATTGGTTGAAAGCGTTTGAGCGAGAGGAACTCGCGGACTATTTTCAACGACTGCAACTGCACACCCACCATATTTCCGCCAATCTTGAGAACCAAATAGTAAATTACCAAAAGTCGTTGATATTAAGTGCGCTCAGCAATCAGAATGAATCTGACCCTATAAAAAGGCAGCAAGCGTTAGATCACTTAAAGAATACTTATCCGGGGATTTCGACGCTTATAACCACCGATGCTAACGGAATTGTCACAGCCTCCTCTCCCGATTACTTGTTATCAGAGATAATATCGAGCGGGCAAACCAGCGTTGCCGACCGAAGTTATTTTTACGAAGTCAAAAAAAACCAACTACCTTATGTATCGGACGCCTTCAGAGGTCGCGGATTCGGTAATGCTCGTATTATTGCAATCTCAACACCGTTAATCAGTGACCTTGGCTTTGTCGGGATTCTAGAAGCTTCACTCGATCTCAAATTATTGAAAGAAGTTGACGATAAAGAAATTTCACCAGAAGAGGGCTTGATTGTAGTCGATCGTAACCATCTAGTGATTTACGCATCGAAGGAGCTCAATTATGATTTTTTAACCGATTTAACCGACTCGAAATTGATTACTCACCTGTCAATGCCCGACGCTCATTTTATCGAAGATGAAATGGGGAATACCTTGATGGCAAAGTCGGCCGAGTCCGATTTTTTAGGCTGGAAGATTATTAGCACGTTACCACTGGATGTTTACGACGCCAGTATTAATAAATATATGACGTTAACTCTAACATTATTAGGCGTTTTTATAATACTAAGCTTTTACCTATCCAGTTGGATCGTACGAATCATTACAAAACCGATTAATTCGTTGACGAACTCACTTAATAATGCAAAAAATTCTGAAGATTTACTTGAGCTAAAACTGATAACTGGGAATCGACAATTAATTGAAATCAATGACGTAGAAGAAAAACTAAACGAGTTTGCCGTTCGTTCCAAACAACTTGTTTCAGATTTGAAACAAGCGAATATTAATCAAGATATTGCAAATGAAAAGTTACTTGATCTAAACGGAAATTTAGAACAAATCGTAAGTTCTAAAACTCAAGAACTAAACGACGCGCTCAAACGAGCAACGGTTGCGAATTTAGCCATGGACGAGGCGAAGGAAGCCGCGGAACAGGCTGCCCGAGTTAAGTCGGATTTTCTCGCAACAATGAGCCACGAGATCAGAACACCAATGAACGGTGTATTAGGAATGGCTGAGTTATTGGATACAACTCAATTAACCGAGACGCAAAAGGACTACGTCGAATCTATTCTAAATTCTGGCAAACTATTGCTGACGATCATCGACGACGTTCTGGTCTATTCAAAGTTAGATGCGGGTAAGGTAGAGCTAGAAATCGTTTCTTTTAACCTCGAATCTTTACTTCATGAAGTGCTCGAGGCAATGAGCATAAACTTGACGAAAAACATTGAATTGGTGCTGAACTATTCGCCTACGATACCGGTTGTTTTCATGGGCGACCCATCTCGACTAAGCCAAGTATTATTTAATCTAGTCGATAACGCGATTAAGTTCACAGAACAAGGTTCGGTCACAATCTCGGCCGATTTAATTGACGAAGCGCTCACCATCACCGTTCACGATACCGGTATTGGTATTACCGATGAACAACAGAAGGACCTTTTTGAGTCATTTAATCAAGCGGACAGTTCGACCACGAGAAAATATGGCGGGACCGGTTTAGGCCTCGCGATTTGCAAGAACATCATTAATTTAATGGGAGGAGAGATTGCGATCGAATCTGACTATGGCCACGGCGCTAATTTTGTAATAACTCTAAATCTAGAATCTGAAGCAAAACCCACTCCGGAAAAAGTGTTCGAAAACACTCAGATTCTTTTGGTGGAAAGTGACGATCGTTATTTTGGTATCTACTCTGATTTGCTGCGTTACCACGGCGCAAACGTAAGTCGATGTACTGAAATTGAATCGGTGATCGACCAATTACTACTCGATAACAGCAACAAATCAGACCAAGTGATGGTGTTCGTCTGCGATAACTTATTATCAGATCAAGAGCAAAAATACGGGCGTCAATTACGTGATCACTCAACCCTGGGTAGCACTCCGCTTGCTATTTTGTCTCCCTCGAGCAATAAGTCGAGTCTAGACCATTATCTTGAATCCGGTTTTTCTTCCTACCTCACAAAGCCGATTCGCAGCGACATATTCGTTTCAGTGCTGTCAGCTGACCTAAAGAGAAGCGAGCGCGACACACTCATTACCAAGCACTCATTGCCACATTATTCTCAACCTCATGCGATAAACAACCAACTCAATGGTCATATTCTTTTAGTAGAAGACGTGCCGACTAATCAAGTGGTGGCAACAACCATGCTTACTAATATGGGCTTAACCGTTGACCTAGCCGAAGACGGCTTGCAGGCGATCACAAAATGGCAGAACAAACACTACAATCTTATTTTCATGGACTGTCGCATGCCCAATATGGATGGCTACGAAGCCACAAAACACATTCGAAATAAAGAAGTAGGTATTAGAACACCGATTGTCGCGTTGACCGCCAATGTAACCGAAGAGGATCGGCTAAAATGCATCGAAGCGGGAATGGATGCGGTCATCATGAAACCATTTAAATCCTCTGATCTTCGAAGCGCTTTATCGGAATTGCTATCAACTGAAACCAATGCGCTCAGTTTTTCAGATGACGATATCGAGAAAGTTGAATCATCTAATAATAATGGTGCAGCTATTGATCTTGACGCGTTTAATAACACTCAACAACTACTAGGAGATGCCTTCTCCGAACTGGTGGACTCCATATTCACCGACATGGATAATATCCTTACTAAATTATCCAACTGGTCGGATCCGTTGGATTATGACGGGCTAGCGCTTTTACCTCATAGCATGAAATCCGCCAGTGCGTATATCGGAGCCATGACTCTGAACCGGCTTGCCGCCGAATGTGAGGCGACCGCACGAAACGGCAAGGTTGAAATGGCTCTATCATTATTGCCTGAGATGAACCGTGCCTACCAAGACGTAGTCCGAGAACTAGCCAAGCTTGGATACGAACGGCCAATACAGCAATGACCCTCTGCTAAGGGGCCGATAGTATGATTAGCGTTCTAAGGCGTATGCCTTCGATTGTTCAACCGATGATCATTTTGCACGCGAAAGTAAACGGTTAAGCCTGATACCACAAGTGCGATTCCAAGCCAGTCTTGTAAGACGTAAGGTTCGCAATTTAACCAAGCACCCAATAATAACGCGATAACTGGTGCCGCCATGAATAAGGTAGAGATGGTGACGGCGGAGACACTGCGGATAAGGGAATAGTACGAAACATAGCTCATCACCGATTCGATTCCGCCAAGATATACAACCCCGAGAAAGTTCTTTAACTCAAACTTAGTTATCGCGACAAGCTCTAATAGTGGTATCAATGGCGCCATACTCAGTAAGCCAAAAGCAAGCGACCCGTTAACTAAATTGAGTGTGGGCATCTTGGAGTCAGTGTGATCGCTGGTTTTGACAATACTGAGCACAAATATTAGAGCCGACACAATTGTAACGAGTAGGCCTAACAACACTACCTGTTTTGCCTGAATTTGAGAATGCGACCGCCAAATTAAGCCAATAAGACTAATTGCCAAAGAAATCCACTGCCTGCTATTGATTCGGTCGCGTGAACCCAACAAAGCCGAAATTAACACCAAAAATACTGGCATTAATCCGTACACGATTGCGTACACACTCGACGGTAAGTATTGCGCAGACCAATAGGCTAATAGCCCACTTGGAGAGATACCAACACTGGCCCAAAAATACACACGCCAGTTTCGATTGAAATCTAGGCTCGGCAAATCAAAAGCCAGTCTTACAAAGAACACAATTCCAATCGCAACAAGATTAGAAAGAACGAATGCTGTTACCGGAGTATACGCTTCTACCGTCCACTTCATAACCACCGGCATACTAGACCAGATCATCAGAGTACTACCGAAGGCTAGGATATTACGACACGTCACCGGTCAGCTCAAACGATGGCTAACATTCTAACTTCTATGTTCCCCCGATTCGGGGTACTCGGATCAGTGTCGGGATGGTCGAAAGATGAATGAGGGAAAATTCTCGCCTGACTATCTAAGCATGAGTCGTAACCTTTAAATATAAGTGCCTCGTTGGTGGTCATATTAGAAAAATATATCCAGCGCTGTGTTCGATTATATAAGACTTCATAATTTTCACCGCACCGATCTGGATAAATCACATCGCAGGGAATCAAATCGCGCGGATCAATTGTTCTCCCGTCGGCAACCACCAACGGTTTACGCTGAACTGGTTGAGTAAAAGTCCGTCAAAAATTTACTTGTATAAGGCGATGGCCTTCGGTTATCAAATGATAATTTTCGCCCAGAATTTTTCGAAACACCGATTGCACTGAACGTTCGGAATAATCGTTGTGTACTCGAGGTGCAACCCCTCTATGCTGGGTAGTCATTTGCGAGGTTCTAACGGTGTAATCAAAAGTGTGTACCCACCTTGCTCTAATATGGTTTTGGACGATACCAGAAGCCTCGGGCAGATAGGTTTTGGTAATTTCCTTTCAGCAATCCAGATCAGATAACGACGTTGCGGACGGCACCAACTCGAAGCCATGTGAATCAATTGAAAATTTTTCGTCTAATTGGCGACCGTCCTCAATAAAGACATCCTGAGAGCAATAGGTGCCTGTAGATCTGAATTCAGCCCCATTGTCTTGCATGTGATAAACCGGTTTGGGACAGCCCGAGTTTAGAAATTCCAGTTTTGCGGTAAGCATAATGTTTTGCCTGAGTGTCCTAAGAGCTTGTCACAGTACTTAGAGAAATCTAAGGTGACAAACGAATATAATTTAGCCGATGAAATGGAATTTCTATATCATGAAACGATAACACTCAATTCTTCATTGCCAGATCATTTAAGAACATTTGCCGTTGCTGCGAAGCACCTGATTTTTAAACAGGCCGCCGCAGACCTAAATGTGACGCCCGATGCCGTGAGTCAAAGGATACAAAGGCTTGAGCAACAAATTGGGATCAAATTGTTTAAACGGCGCACTAGGGCCATCTCATTGACCCCAAAAGGTGAGGTACTGCTTAGCCATGTGGTAGACGCTATACGAAATATAGAATTGGGACTCAATAAGATTAACGAGCTTGAGCAATACACGGCACTCACGATCTACACTACACCTGTTTTTGCGGAACGTTGGTTATTGCGTCAGCTCCCTAAATTTAGATCGTTATACCCTTCTATTCCGGTTCAGGTGAATGCCTCTGCAACCCCAGTTAATTTTGATTCATCTCGCCCCGAATTGGCGATTCGATTTAACCAAGGGCAATATAAAAATTGTACCCGCCACAAACTCTTAAAGGATGTGTATCTTCCAATTTGCAGTCCGTGTATTGGCGATAAAATCGCAAAAAATGAAGAACTGGAATTACGGTCAAAGATTTACTTAATCCATTGTAATTGGGCTAATCGAACTGGCTTGTCTCCCACTTCGACTGATTGGATGCATCGTTACGACTCCCCCTTAGTTGCAAAATAAACGACCTCTCCTTCTCTCACGAATCCCTGTGTATCGAGGCCGCGGGCATCGCGCTAGTTCACAAACATCGTGTGGAAAATGAATTAGAAAAGAGAACTTTGTTGAATCCGTTATAAGTCAGACAGGATATTAAGCCCCCGGCTAGGGTACTTTCTGTTGGAACCAGGACCCAATTCATTTGCTGGTGTAACAACGCTATTCAAATCGTGGTTGGTAGAACAACTTTGCGGTGCCCAGCGATGAAGCGATTAGTCGACAAAACAGCATTCATATGCAGGAAGCGACTAAGGTCGCTAAATTGCAAGTCGGCAACATGGCAGTTGCATTGCTAGCTAAGGGTTTATCCGCGTTTGTACTTGTTTAAATGCTAAGCAACCTTAGTTACGTTCTATGAAACAAATACTTACCACCCTTATTCTTCTCGCCTCCATGTTAATTCAAGCACCTAAGGCTAGTGAATTAGACCAGGAATTAGCCCCGCCCTTAGTCATACAAAACCATATTGAAGATGTGCTTAAAGTTGTTGACCAACAATACGTCTACCCGGCCACTGCCAAGCTAATGCGTAGTTTCGTCAACAATGAAGTAACGCTAGGAAATTATAGAGACATTAAGTCGCCAAGAGCTCTGGTAGAAAAATTACAATCCGACTTACGCGAGGCGAGCAGGGACACTCATATGAGTTTGCATTTAGCAGAAGACCGCTCTGATCGAAAAACACAGGTACTATCGCCGAGCAAATTGGATCAGGAATTTGAAGTTGGTGTGGTGTCATCAATAAGCAATACCAATACGATTGGATACCTCAGATTCAACAAATTTGGCGGCGATAAACAAACCCGTGAACGCATAGCTGGGGCGATGAAGGAACTCCAAACAACGGATTCTTTGATAATTGATCTACGTAAGAACGGTGGTGGTGACCCAGATTTAGTTGTGTTTCTCAGCTCATATTTTTTGCACGAAAATACTCATCTATGGAGCATTGTGGGTCGCGACGGAACCAGTTTGACTGAAGCTAAAAGTATCGCTCAAAACATCAACTATGACGGCGAGCTATGCATCCTAATAAGCAATTATACTGGTAGCGCTGCAGAAGCCTTTGCCTATACGCTTTCCAACTTGAGCCGAGCATCTACCATCGGCCAGACTACCGGAGGCGCTGCTCACCTGGTAGAGATGGCGAGAGCTAATGACGTAATCGATGTTAGAATATCAACCGCTCGCGTCTATAGTGAGATCACAAAGTCGAATTGGGAAGGTGGCGGAGTTATCCCCGACATTGAAGTCGAGACATCGCAAGCAAAATCAGCGGCCGTAAATTATCTAAGTAATAAGAATCGCTGATCGGCTTTTGGGAGCCTGATCAAACCGAGATTTTATATTGTCTAAAGACGCGATCTATAAGTTATAAGCCAACTAATTCAAAAGCACCCAAATAGGTATCGCAAGATAGGCGGTTGTAAAGCCTATCAGCCAAATCAGGATTGATAATACCCAGACGCGCGTATTAAAACGATGAGCACGATTACATTGCTCTGCCAATTTCTGATCTATAGGACAATGCCGATTTGATCTGAATACAGCCCAACCGCCGGCAACGAGTAATAAACCGCTGCCAATAAAAATGAGAAATTTATACTGGGTTACGCTTACTAAAAATGGCAAGGTCGCGAAAAGACTGGCAGAGACCGCCCCCAGCCCCAAGGTTACCAATAGAATGGGCAAGGCGCAGCAAATGAGAGTGGCTGAGGACGTGAACAGAATTAGCCAACCCCACCGTTCACGGTCTACTATGCTAACTTGCAGAGACCTATTCATGTTTATGCTCTTGTCCATCGGCGTGATGATGTTCTGAATCAGATAAAGGGTTGTCATCAATCGAACAGTTTTCCATCTTGCTTAAACTTCGAAAGGTGAAGCCTTTCTTCAAAAACAAGGATCGCATTTGCGACTCCTCTAACACCAGGGAATTCGGGCCACACACCGAAATAACCCCGCTTTCCAGATTACTGCTAATGGAGCCTACGCCGTCTAATTTCATCAGTGCTTTCTCCGACGTGGCAACACAGAATGGGCAGGTAATGCCGTCAATGCGAATGTCATATTGAATAGCGTGGTTAGCAATTGCACCAGAACTAAACAAACAGCTTGTAATGATTAAAAGAAATTTTTTCATAATAGATTCTAAGATTTAGAAGTTAACTCGGATGCCGCTGAAGACCGTGTAATCGGGTTCCAAAGCATCACCATTGAGATCGTTGTTAATAGGAATACGGACCGCAAGCTCGCCGATCCAACGGCGCGTTATGTATTGCATACCTGGAGAGAGTGAACTGGTAAAACCACCAGAATTGGTGTTGTCGAGACCGTTAAACTGATTGCGTTCAGCGTAATTTAGCTTGGCTTCGAGTACCGCAAACCAAAACCCTTTGGTCTCGCTTGTAATCTTGCTAGGAAACACTCTTTTTTGCCACGAGAAATCTAGACTAAGACCATCTCCAGCATCAAATTGATCATTGCTACCATTGCGGTCGTAACGAATTTGGGCTTCGAAATTTTGGTGAATATTAGCTAAGGTAAACACAACGCCCGCAAACACATCGCTGGTACCGTCACTGCTGATGCCTACATCACCGCTCGGCAATCTCACACCTGCAAACGGAGCAATTCGGCGTGTGGTTCCACGCTTATCGATGCGCCAAACTTCATAGCGACTGAAAATTTCAACATCACCAATTGCCGTGTCGCTTTGCGATAGAGCATCCACCCTTTGTTCAATGTGCCGAATTGGTAGCACGCCAAAGACAGACAATTTCGGGGTAACACCATAACCCAATACTGAGGTAAAACTGAGTTGCTCAATGCTCTTCTGATTATCGCCAACCGAACCAGAGCGATGAGCCAAGCTAAATAATCCACGCGCAACTCGTTCAGCTTGGCTAAGCGGCAGCGCGGTATTAAATGTGATGGCGGCTGCCACGGCGTATGAAGCTGGCAACAGAAAGAAAGAAATAGCCAGCGCAATGCATTGGCGAAACTTGCAACTAAAATTCATTTTTCTACTAATTATTAGTGTTAAACAACAGCGAAGAAACTGCGAAAACAGTAAGCCAGAACCGACTTACAAACTTAATAACTAGCCGTTAATTGGAGGGGGCGAGGTGTGGGCCAAAATAACGCTATATAAGGGTAAATAGCGTTTAGGATAATTGTTGGAAGAACTTATTTCTTGGGGGCTGTTCGACTCGATTACGGGCAAGGCTACCGGCGAGCTTAAATCAAGCATACTCAAGCACTGATCACACTGCATTTGATCCATTGGGCATTCACAATCCATTTCAGACGCCATTGCCATCGGCGGTTCACCGTCATTGTCACTCATCATAGCGCACTTGACTGGCGTTAATTCTGCGTTTGATACCGACACCGCGTATGCGTTCGTCACAAAGACGAAGAGCATTACAAGCAACACCAGTTTTTTCGCTACCAACAACATATAAAGATCATAGTAGCAAAAAGTGCGTTTGCCAATGTTAGAAAATCTAATTAAAAAAATAATAGAGTTTGACTTTGTTGAACTAGTTTGTAGTTTCTGAATCAAGATCAAAGTGAAGATAGACGTCGGGATCAAATATAGATGCTAATTCAATATCTGACATCCTGAAGAACTTGATAAAATCATCTGCCTCGAGATGCTCACTGACTTGAGGATTTTCAGCATCATCCATAGCTTGGTAAATTGGAACATAAGAAGTGGTGAATTCAACTCTCTTACTTTCAGCTTCTCGGTACCCGCTCAATGTCGGGAGGATTCCAATATAAGAGTTATCAGTATGGGGCTCTAGAGGTTGCCAAACAACGTAACCAACCAAAACCTTCCCACTATTTAGAGTAACTTGAACCTGTTTATCGTTTTTAAAACTATCAGCAAACAGTATTTCTACTTGGCTACCGAATCTTTGCGTTGTCCAGTCTAAAGCCCATTCCTTGTTAATCAAGCGATTAGCGGGAATCCATAATATCCCACCGAGGAACAAAGCCCCGAAGGCGGTACCCGAATATTGAAACGGTATTATGACGCGCCACCAATCGCCGATAATCGGCAAGAAAGTTAATAGCAGTGTTACCATCACCCTTGAAGCAGATAAAAACACCAGACCAGCGAGCGCGGCCCATATTACAAGGCGTTGCCCTGAAAGCCGAGAAGTGGAGAATCGAGTTAGTGAAAATTGCCGTATAAAAATAAAGCCGCCCAATAAAGGCAGAAGAAATAAATCGAATGGCATCGATAGAAGCTATCCCTTTTTGCTTGTAATTGTTCCGTTGGCGGTCTTAGGGTTTGAATGGGTTGACTTAGTAAACGCCTCTCCGGTCTTCGACAACTCAGTTCGAACATTATCCTGGCGTAGCAAAATTTGCCCACTGCGAGACCGCGCACCGGATCTATGGACTGTCGTTTTTTGAGTTGCTGCAGGCATTCAATCTTTGAAATGTATTAATTCAATTACTAATATAAGGGCTTTTCTCGGGCATTTCTATAGCTTGCGTCTAATTAATATTCGCAAGCAATAACGCACCCATCAATTTAAGCACAAATATTATCATGTATTACTAAATCAAGCTTCGCCATTAATACTCCGACCCAAATGGTTTTGCTTAATGCTTTTATAAACCGCTAAACTTCGAGTCTATTCCTCAGCATAGGCGCTTGTAGCCCAGATTACAGTGCTCACCGCCAAATGCCATTTTGGCTTACAATAGAACAATGCCAGAGCCCGTCTCCCTTTTCATAATTTTTGCCCTTGTGCTCTCAGCATTTATTAAGGGTTCGTTAGGGCTAGGCTTTTCGACCATAGGCTTAGCCATATTGGCGAATGCCATTGAACTAAAAACGGCGATTTCAATTGTGGTTCTGCCATCACTTCTGGCAAACCTAATGGTAATGATCGAAGCCGGCAATTTTCGAATCAGCCTGTCGCGCTTTTTCACATTGATTTGCATGTCCGTACCCGGAATGGCGATTGGGCTGCAATTGCTCGGCCAAAAAGATAACAGCGTGTCGGTGTCGGTGCTCGCAATCGTGTTAGTCATTTACGGTTGCTGGGGATGGCTGAATCGTCAATTCAGAATTGATGACCAATACATCTCGCGATTAAACCCAGTTGTCGGCCTATTGACCGGCACCGTCAATGGCGCCACAGGCTCGCAAATATTTCCAATAATGCCGTATCTGCTTTCCTTGAACATTAGCAAAGATGTGTTAGTGCAAACCATTAATTTGTCGTTCACTCTAAACAGCATCATCATGCTTGGCTTTTTATACAATATGGATGCGTTGGATACTAACTCAATTCTTACCTACTCCTTGGGAATCTTACCTGTGGCTATTGGTGTGTGGCTAGGCGGGAAAGTGCGTCGACGTATTTCTGAAGAACGCTTCAGGCGAATCGTAATGGCTCTAATCGTCACCCTCGGGCTTTTGTTGCTCGTCAACTAAATCACGTTTATGAGTTAAAATTTACTCTTACTTCACTCTATTATTGGTCTATCTATGCAAATCACACACGAGTTCAAGCACGATATCGATCTAGTGTTTAGCACACTTACCGACCCGGATTTCTTAAAACAACGCGCTCTATCACTGGGTAGCGTAGAAGTAAGTTGTGATCTCAGTGGCAGCTTGCCCGAATTCCAAATCAAGCTGGTGCGACAACGAGAGATAACAATTCCTGCGGTGTTGTCGGCGTTTCTAAAAAAAGTACAGACGGCCACGACTCAAGAACATTGGCAACAATCAGCAAAGCAATACCGCTGTGAGAACGCCACAGAAATAGACGGCGCTCCTCTATCGATTACCGGCACCATGCAATTAATACCCAGCGCATCAGGGTGCACCTATATCGCAAATTTTGACACTCATGCAAAGATCATGTTCGGTAAGAAAAATTTGCAAAAATACGCGGCAAAAACAATCGCCAAAGAAATCGAATTAGAATGTAATTACACCAGCAAATATCTGGATTCGCTATGACATTGCAATTGCAGTAATTGTTCAACTATTTCCAATCTGTCACATCGGCCGGATCAAATAGCGACTTTGTTAAGCTATTAGAATGAAGACCGTTCTCGAATACCTTCGTTTAACCCTGTTTGTTGGCGGCGCGCTGATTGGTGTGCAAATCCCAAGTTTCGTTGACCAATATGGGCAACGGCTCGAATCTCACATGCTCGAATCACAGACCAGTCTGCAAGGTTTTCAACGTGATGCGAACAAATATTTCGATGGTAGTGTCGAAAGGTTAATACAGCATTATGTGGAAAATGACGATCCAATTATAAACGATGGTGGCGAGAGCATTGAGAGCTTACATTCAAGAGCTCAGTTTTTAAATCAACAGTGGTTAGAATTCAATTACAGTGCGTACCAACGATACTGGCATGCAATTGTCAGCCCCGTTGCCACCATTCGCCAAGACACATGGAGAGCCTACGGATTCGCGGTAAAGCTTGATCTAAATGGCATCGCTTGGGCTCTTAGTTTTGGCTTGATACTTTCAACACTGATTGAATTTTTTTTGCTAGTCTTGATGACCACCATAAAGCTAATTAGCGGCCAAGGCTTAAGTAACCCCAAACCCAGCTAAACACTCCTCTCAAAAACCCACACAATACTCTTATGAGCCAAAACATAGACCCAACAAAACACCAGTTCGAGCAATTTAAAAACTTACCACGTGATACTCCAATCATGATGCTCAATCTTATTCGCCTAAACGAAATCGCTAATTACCAAGATGACCGGAAAGCGACGGGAAGCGAAGCCTATACAAATTACGGCAAAGAAAGCGGGCCTATATTCTCTGGGGTCGGAGGCGAAATCATTTGGCGAGGTAAACCAGAAAGTATTGTCATCGGGCCCAGCGACGAATATTGGGACATTGCATTCATAGCACGATACCCCACCGCAGGGGCATTTCTGGAAATGGTCACCAACCCTGACTATCAAGCCATTGTGTTTCATCGACAGGCCGCGGTCAGAGATAGCCGTTTGATTCGCTTGGGTGAAGCCAGTGACGGCAGCGGTTTTTCCGGTTAAAGTAGCGGGAAAATATTCGGCCAAACTTTAATCAATCAATTTAAACCGGCATGACTTTTACTGAAACGGCGATTTTAAAAATCGAGCAAGCGCTTGGTTTGCACGACCAAATGCTGACCGGTAACGCGTGGACTGCGGCATTAACAACAATGTTGGTGTTCGCATTTTTAGCGCTCTTTGCACATTTGATTGCAAAAGGATTGATCAAACTCTTTACCGCAAGATTCCCATCTGCCTTGGGCAACGACCTAGTAAATTCGGTAAGAACACCGATCATGTTGTCAGCACTGGTCACCGGCATAGCACTCTCTCTACGCCACTTTGACGCGCCGAAAATGCTGATGCAACGTTTCGACAGCAGCATGTTAACAATCATGCTGTTATTTTGGTCCATCTGCGTTATTCACGCATCGAGAAGCATTCTAAAAGCCATGAGTCGCGAGCGAAAGGGCCGATCTTCGATTATTAGCCCTCAGACCTTACCGCTGTTCCAGAATTTTTCATTCGTTGTGATCATTGTCTATGCAACGTATCTACTCTTTAGTGCGTGGGGAATAGATCTAACAGCCTGGATCGCCTCGGCTGGAGTAGTCGGTATCGCAATCGGATTTGCCGCAAAAGATACCCTAGCCAATTTAATTTCAGGAGTCTTTATCATGGCCGATGCGCCCTATAAGCTGGGCGATATGGTTGTTTTGGAAACTTTGGAACGCGGTGAAATCACTCACATCGGATTACGCAGCACCCGCATGTTCACTACCGATCACGCCGAGATCACCATCCCAAATGCGGTAATGGGTAATTCAAAAGTTATCAATGAATCTGGAGGCTACCATCAAAAAAGCCGTATACGTATACCCGTTGGTGTAGCCTACGGAAGTAATGTCGATCAAGTTAAAAGTCTTCTACTTGACGTCGCTCTGGGACACCGAGAAGTGTGCAGCTTACCGGAGCATCGTGTTCGCTTTAGGGTGTTCGGCACCTCTAGCTTAGATTTCGAGCTTCTCTGCTGGATAAACGACCCTCAATCTCGAGGGCGGATCATCGACGAGTTAAACACCGTTATATACAAGGCGTTTCAGGACAATGGAGTCGAAATTCCTTATGCTAAACAAGATGTCTATATTCGTTCAGTTCCATATGGCCAATAGAGTCAGTCAGGGAAGATCGCGTCCAAACTAATTCGTGAAAAAGATTGCTGACGCTTCTGACTCAGCGTCACCATCTTCTGCGCAACTTGCAAGCCTGTAATCGGGCGGTACCGCTTCAGACCAGGCAGTTTACAGAGTATTGGCAACAGCTTAGCTCCTATCTCTTCGGCGAACCTCGCGTTGTCTCGCTGGCCAAGTAATAAGGAAGGCTGGATAATCGTTGTGGTATCGAATTTCAAGGATTGCACCTGATCTTCAAGCTCACCTTTCATCTTTAAATAGGGGCTCAAGCTGTTAGAATTTGCACCACTTGAGGAAACCAGAAAGTAATGATTAACTCCTTGCTCGGACGCAAGTTTGGCTGCTTGGTATTGATAGTCTAGGTCAACGTGGCGTTGCGCATCAATCGACCCGGCTTGCTTTACCGTTGTTCCCAAACATGAAAATAGGATTTGACCGCTAAGATACTCGGCATGATCGCTTAAACAGTCAAAGTCGACTACCTTATTCACAATTTTTACTGATGAGTAATCAATGGCTCTTCGAGTAATCGTGACAACCTTTTGTATGTGATCAGCAGCTTCGAGTTGCGTCACTAAAGACGAACCAACCAAGCCTGTGGCACCAATTACGATTGCTGTATTAGTCATACTTTACATTCATTCTATGTTAGCTGTTCAGTAAATTGTTTTTTTCATATGCTCCGGATAGCCTTCGTCATACGATTGAGCATCGAAGTCTACATCTTGCATTGACGCAAACTCTTTGACCATTGTACCCGTGCTTGGAAGTTCAGAGCGATCTAGGTGCGCCGACGCATTCCAAAGGCGAGAACGTACCAAGGCCTTTTGACATTGAAAATAGGCTTTAGTAACAGTCACGGAAATCACACTGGAAGCCGGCTTTCCATTTATTGAGAAGGATTGTCTTAGTGATTCATCGATCAGAACGTCAGCCGTGCCGCTCACTCGTATTGTTTCACCAATATTCGGAATTAAGAAAATCAAACCGACTTCAGGGTTCGAGATAATATTTCGCAATGAATCTAAGCGATTATTTCCGCGCCGATCGGGTATTTGAATACAGCGAGAGTTTACGATTCTCACAAATCCAGCTGGGTCCCCTCTCGGTGAGCAATCTATCCCATTACTACCCTGTGTTGCCAGTATTAGAAATGGGGATTTTTCGATGAACTGTTGATAGTGAGAGTTTATGTGGTCGATTTCCTTCCATCGCGCACCCGCCACCGCTGCGCTGTACACTTGCTCTAGTTGATTAATCGAGGATATTTTATTCATATTAAGCGCTCACATTTCAACGAAACCCTAGAGTCAAGGATAACAAAAATTTGAGTTTTTACAGGTCCTTCAAACATTGCGTAAGAGGCTCTCCGACAGACCTTATTCAGACATTGCAGCGAACAATCTGTTAACTGCCCATTTTCACGCTGAAATTAAGAGTAATATCATGGGGTTTATTGACGATGTAGAATTGCTCGTGTCGAAAGACCAAAAACGCGTCGACGTACGATCGACGTCTCGGGTTGGTTACTCTGATCGAGGTGTCAATAGAAAGCGTATTGAAGCCTAAAGAAGAGAGCTAGCAGGTCTCGGAGTGCTTAAATAAACACGCTAAAATAATCAACCTTAGACGCTATCAGATCTTATCTAAGTAGCTCCGAAAGCGCGGAGCGAATACACAGAAGATCGTGCTCGGTCGACAGTCGATGATCTCCAGTCTTTGACAAGCATAGATTAACGTTATTTGAGGTCAATCGAGACTTCACCTGACTCGAACGCTGCCACTCAACAACGTCATCTTTCATTCCGTGCATCAGCGTCACGGGAACGTCTAAATCAATAGGCGCGTCGAGCAGATAATGCGACGCGCCATCATCGATTAATTTCTGATAGATGGAGTAAGGTTGATGATCGTCATAACGATTCTCAACCAAATAATAAGCTCGCCCTTGCTCATCGAACTCTCTAGGCAACCCTGCGACGCGTGAGGGATAAAATTTCGTCATGTCAGCCGCGCAGGCAATCAGTAATAGGCCTCGAATACGTTCTCGGCGTTTTAGCGCGGCTAGTAAGGCGATCCAGCCTCCCATGGAGCTACCAACAAGAATGATCTGATTCGTAGCAATATTGTCGATGATGGTGAGAGTGTCGTTCAACCAGTTAGAAATACAACCGTCGGCGAAGTCCCCACTGGAATCTCCATGACCTAAGTAATCAAACCGAATAAAGGGAGACCCAATCTCTCTGCAGTACGACTCAAGCGCTAGAGCTTTGTTACCCTGCATGGTGGAATTAAAACCCGGGCAGAAAATGACGCAATCGCCTCGTCCACGGGTATATTCATAGGCGATTTTATGATCGTTTATTTCAAGTTCCATATACGCAAGCTCCTCATCTAGCGATGCGTTGTACCCTACACCGTGATAATTTATTCATTTCTCAAACCTGAGCTTTAAACGGTTGTTGACGTCACGATTATCTAAAATACTCGCATCGTCATACTCTTGTGCCGACTTAGACAATCGGTCATAAAGCACCACATTTACACTAGCAGCCAGGTTCATACATCCGCGCGTGGGGACATAGATAACGTGCTGTGCTTGATCAATAAGGCGCTGATCAATAGAACCATCTTCGGGGCCAAATACATAGACCGCACGCGATGGATGTTCGAAGCTCGGCAGTGGTGTAGCGCCCTCTACGAATTCGACGCAAATCAAACTCAATTCAGCAGACCGATAGCGTGCAAAATCGGCGACCTTTCGAAGCGGCGCCTTGCTCTTAACATTCTGTGTGTCAGTACGATACTTAGCGGCACGATCAAATCGCCGCCCGGTATAAATGACTTCATCGGCACCATAACAGCCTACGGCGCGCATAACTGACCCTACATTTGTGGGGCTCTTAGGGTCACATAAGCCAATAACCACACAAGAATTCAACATTATCGATGACGTTTAGTTAGCCTTCCTCAGAGTTTTTTCCGGCTGGTATCTTCCCACGGCATATCTAAGGCTTGTTCCAGCCGGGTTATACGCGCTTCTAGCTGAGCTATCTTTGCTGATTGGTTTTTACTTGCACTCGGGGCCCTTACTTCTTTAATCGAAATGGCGGACAAATCCGGTTCCCCAGATAATAGATGAGTATAGCGTTCCTCTCGCTGACCTACCGCGATTGGCAATTCCATTACCAAAGCGGGAGTTCGCGACATCAGTTGCTGTACCGAGGTACGTACTTGCTCGATATCTTCAAAACCAATCATCTTATCTGTGCGCGCTTTGATATCGTTCAACGTCAAAGGCTCTCGCAACATTAGCATCGCCAATACTGCTTGCTCTTCTCGTGTGACTTTAAACACCCCTGGTGCACGATGAGAGAATTTTACGATACGATCACCATAATCAATGCTCACGTACCCCATTTCTTTGAGCTGTTGAGCGCTGCCAACCACCTTGCCTTCTTCCAGGTTCATGGTCGGAAAGCGATTAGATTTTTGATTACAAGCAAGCGTTAAAGAATTCGGAGTTAAGGGATAGTTCTTTGGCGTCGCAAGATGTTTTTCCATCAAGCTTGCCATTACGCGAACTTGTTCAGCGGTTAATATTTGATTTTGTTCTTCAGTCATTCTAAGCCTGTGCTCGAGGTTTGATAAAATTTTTGAGGCGAAAAACTAAGCCGACACATCGCACAATTAGTCGTGGGAAAAAAATTGGCTTGGTTTCGATCAAGCGAACATCGGCCAAGGCGGCATTACGATGTGTTACGCACTCTTTATAGGTTTGAGTTAAATGCATGTCAACGAATGCTTTGCGTGACGGGTAGGCTATTAGAGCAACTTGATCCCATTTTTCGTTTTCATTGCCAATCAATGCGCTTCGCACACGTCCAGCCCAAACCGGATAACCCCCGACTTCAAGTATTAATGGCACCACCGCCTTCGCGTATAAAGAGTAGGCTTCTTCTCCAGAGCAAGACGAAGGCTTGTCTTGGTATAACGCCTGTTCTCGAAAACGCAATAAATTCACCATAACAATAGGCTTGTCCGAACCTTGGTCATCGGTAAAAGACAACAAGGCGTCGTCTGATAATTTTGCATTTTGGGTCATATAGGCTAAGCAGAGCTATTTTGAATTGTTGACTTTAGACGATAAAACGTCGAGAAAGCCCATTGCAAATGCTGAGGCTACAAAGGTGATGTGAATTAGCACGTACCACATTAATTTATCATTATCGATTGTCTCGGCCGCCATGAATTTCTTCAGCAAGTGTATCGACGAAATCGCGACAATACTTGCCGCGATTTTTGCTTTTAGTGACGATGAGTCCATTTTTCCCATCCACGATAGCTTTTCGTCGTTAGCACCAATGTCCAGACGAGAAACAAAATTTTCGTAGCCGCTCATCATAACCATTAGCAACAAACCACCAACCATAGCGATGTCGACCAAGCTCAAGACGATTAGAATCATCTGTGCTTCGCTCATGGCAATAATCTCGCTCAGTAAGTGAAACAATTCCACGAAAAACTTAATACCCAGCGCAAAAATGGCGATACTTAAGCCGAGGTAAATAGGCGCTAACAGCCAACGCGATCGGTACATTAGGCGTTCTATTATTTTTTCCATATTGACAATACTGGCGGACAACTAAGGCGCATATTCTAGGTAAATTAGTGTGTCAATCATACTGATTTTTTTAGTCCGCTTTCGAACCCAAGTTCGAAGCTAAGCCAGAGCCAACTAAATACCAGGTTCTTTTCCGAAGTTTGTCACAAGATTGATAATGGCTTAGTCTAATCGATAATAACGCTGCTCAGACCAAGCAGTGTCGTATTTGAGACTATTTGTTGGGAGCACTTTGTGAATAAAACGAGCAGCATTCGTACCGGCTGGATTATTTATCGTACCGGCTGGATTATGGTAGGCCTTCTTATCATCACACTCGTGGTGTTCGTGATAAAGCGGTCTTTGGATACCTATTCTGGGGTCGCGCAGGAAAACTTATTTGAACTGCGTTACCTCGAACACCCAATCGTTACCCCCTTGCATATGCTGAGTGGTATTTTATTTATATCTCTGGCGCCACTACAATTTTTTAAGAAGATTCGATCCAAAAATCTCGGATTGCACCGGCAGCTTGGCAGAGCCTTGGTAATCTGCGCATTAATATCTGGTGTTTATGGACTAATAGCCACCGTTGTACTCCCTGCATTTGGTGGGTTGGCCAGTGAAGCCTCAGGCTGGTTTTTCGGGCCAATCTTTCTCTTCGCCATATTAAGGGCATTCTGGTGCGCTAGAAACAAGTTGATTGCAAAGCACCGAGAATGGATGATCCGAGCGTTTGCACTGGGTCTAGGGGTTGGCACACAGCGACTGCTTTTAATTGTGCTTATGATTAGCAGCGGATATAGTTTTGAGGAAAGCTTCGGCCCAGCATTATGGTTAGGGTTCAGTCTAAATCTCTTAATCGCTGAGTTATGGATAAACCACACGCGTAACACCAAATAACGTCATTCTATTTCACTACTATTTCAGAGGTAACTCTATGAGCGCAGCGCTATTATTTGATATTTGCAACAAGTTCGTCCTTCCAGCCTGGTTACTTTTAGTACTGCTTCCAAAATGGGCATGGACAGAAAAATTAGTGTTTCATGCATGGATACCAGCGTTACTCGCGAGCTGCTACATTTTCAGTTTTTACTCAGCCCATCCACTTCCAGAAGGCTCGGGCTTCGGCTCATTAGAACAAGTAATGATATTTTTTCAGTCGCCTTACGCTGCTCTGGCAGGCTGGATTCATTATCTTGCCTTTGATCTATTCATTGGTGCTTGGGAAGTTCGAGATTCACAACGCAGAGGTGTTAATCACCTATTGGTTGTTCCCTGTCTGATTCTAACCTTACTCGCTGGACCAGTTGGCTTACTGCTATATTTCATCATCCGATTTTTAAAAGACAAATCATTAACGACGGTGGAACAATGAGACGACGGAACTTCCTTTATGGCTCTGCGCTGGCCGCTGCCGGCACATTAACAGCCTATTCATCTGAGAATAAATTAGATAATTCGAAATGGAGTACGGCCGCGCCGTTGCCGATCAATGTGCAAGAATTATACCCAACGGTACACCAGGGTAAGCTCTATGTAGCTGGCGGTATTGCTTCGAAACTTGGGGTGATTTACTTCACTGATCGTTTCTTTTCTTACGACCCGAACAGCAATAAATGGTCGGACGAAACCAGTTTACCGGAGAGCTTGCATCATGCTGCCTTGGTTAGCACTGGGGAACGACTATTCTTAGTCGGTGGCTTTAATGGCGGTTATTCTCATGTTTGGCGTATGCGCGATAAAGTCTATGAATACATAGATAAACAATGGGTGGAGCAAACCAAGCTTCCTAAACCTCAAGCCGAGGGAATACTAGCCGCAAGCGAAGGCGACATTCACTTAGTGACTGGCCAATCCCCTAAAGGAAAAGCCAACACAACTCGCAGCGATCACCTCGAAGTCACCACTCATTTAGTATGGCGAAAAGGGTCAATGTCGTGGGACACAGCAGCGCCTATCCCAATAGCGTGCAATAGTGCCACTGGCGGATGGGTCGGGCACAATTTAGTAGTAAGCGGAGGGCGCACATCAAAAGGCAACTACGATCATACTCAAATATACGACAAGCGAGAAGACAGGTGGCGCCAGGCCGCCCCGCTTCCTCTGCCACAGGCTGGTACCGCAAGTGTGGTGGTCGACGGCGGTATCATTGTCTTTGGCGGAGAAATATTTGTTCCTGAAGCCGGCGTATTCGAACATGTGTGGCGGTACGATATAAGCAAAGACGAGTGGCGTGCATTACCCGACTTGATCACACCAAGACACGGACTGGGTGCTGGGAAAATCGGGAAGCAAATTTACGTAGTTGGTGGAGCAACCCAACCGAGTGGTAAAGGCACCAGTAATACCAACGAAGTATTAACGCTTTAGTTGCCATTTTTAATGAACGCTAAATACAATTCAATTATAGTCGCCGGGTAATCACCAGGAAGATAATTCAATGATCAATATGAGTGGCATTTTCAGCATTAAGGCAAAAACAGCTTTTGTCGTAATACTTGCCTTTGGCACTGTTAGTAATGGATTCGCAGAGCAGCGAAATCACCAGAAAAGCGAGGTGGCAAAACTCTCGTTTCTAGTCGGTAAGTGGAGTGGCCCAGGTACATCGTATGCCGAAGACGGGTCAACAAGTACCTACCATGACGTTGAGCACGTGCGCTTTGACCTAGACCAAAACTTATTGTTGATTAACGCTCACGGGGAAAAGGATGGTGAAAAAACGTATCAATTGCATACCGTCATCTACTACGACCCAGTCGCCAAACATTACTGGTATACACCTTATACTGGTAAACGAGCTCGGCGCTTTGCTTGTGAATTGGCCACTCAAAAATTCTTATGTCTTAACGAAGACAAGAATTTTCGCTTAACGTTTCAACGGCTCAATGACGGAACATGGAATGAGTTTGGCGAGCGCTTAAAACAAGGTAATTGGAGTAAAACATTTGAAACCCGGTTATCGGCCAAAAACAAATAGTGACGTGCTGCTGGGCAATTGGGCGTCGCTAACATCCTTTGTTAAAACAAAATACATGCTCAGACTCCGGCCCTTTTGGTGTTGTATTAACGTCGATCTGGGTCAATTGGGAGACTTGGTCTTTAAACCACAAGGAAAACGGATCGTTAAGTTTATGGTAATTTTCATAGCCTTGTTCAAGGTTATCACCTTGCGCCACGCAAATCACATAAGGCTTGCCGTCTATCTCCTGATAAAACCAGTCTTCAACCGCATCACTAAAATTGCTAAAAAACCCTTCCTTTTCGGAAGAGGAAAATGCTTCCACTCCTTCTGAGAATTGCATTAACGCTTCGCGGCTGGTGATAGGAAATGCTCTAACTACTTTTTCCATTCTTCTACTCCTTTATATATTAACTAATCAGTTCTCTAAAAACCGCAGTCAGATAAAACGGCAATCTAGCCAAAATTAAATTCTAACGCTTTAGAAGTCTATTATTGGTATTTTCAATGATCTGTTTTTCGAGACGTGTCATTCGCGCATCTTTTGATGACATAGAGGTTATTGCTCGATTAAGCAAAAACTTACCCATTGTCCCAGCGTATTGAAGAAAACTGCCTCGCAGGGCCTCAAAAGACATAGATATTCCAACACCTTGATACGCCACGCAATGCCAAAAGCCTGACGGAATATACAATGCATCCCCATGGCTTAATTCGGCGACATAGCCCGAAATATATTTAAGTGCGGGATATTTATCAAACTGAGGTTGGTCAAAATTGATATCCCGAACACAATTTTGGCTGCCACCGACACGATACATAAATCCAGAAAACTCCTTCGGAATCAGTAATACCGTCGCTTTATCACCAAAGTGGCATCGTACCGTATGCAAAATGCTCGACGACTGCCTCATCGGTTCTAATGCGCTATCCCCGCCAACACTGATTGACGTCAGGTTCGCATTAAAATTAAACCCCAGCCTTGGATACAAAAAATCTCGTTCCAACTGAGGTACAGAATTAAGCGGCAATCTAGAAACTCTTAAATCGTTTTTTTTATGCAGCAGTTCTTCTAAATAAACTCTTAAACTCGAGTGCAGCAACGGCGTATAAGGCTGCCCACTATTAACATTAGGGTTATTGCTATAGATCGGAACTTGGACCTCTCCGGCGTTAGAGGCCAGATAATCATCCGACCATTGATTGATCGCAGGCCAATGATGCGTAAGATCGCCAAAAACAACAGGCGTGCTTGTACCTCGATAACGGGCGTGCAGGTCCGCCACCGGCAAGGAATTCTTGCGATCAACATCAATGGTTTTTATTTGTTCAAACACCTGTCAGGACCCACCCTAATTAACTCACGCTATATTACCAAGGGCTTTAATATTAAGAACTTAAGCGACAATATACTAACCCAGAACGCGTTTTCAATGGTGGTAAATTATGCAGAAAATACACAGCAAAGCCAAGAGCACTCTATGTCAGAATAGATACGGTTATGTCATGATTACGAAAACCACCAATCGGCTCAACTAGCATTAACCTTTCAATAATCGCATCAACAACAATACCCAAGCGAAAAGTAATAAAACTCCCCCGATTGGCGTAACAGCACCCAACCAACTGATATTAAGCAGCGCAAGCAAATATAGGGATAAACAAAATATGATCGTGCCGGATACCATTAACCTAGCAATCAAATTTAGCCCGTTTATTGGCTGAGTTCCTCGAAATAGCGCGGCAACCAGCATAAGCGCCAAACCATGAAAAAATTGATAGCGATTAGCAAGGTCAAAAACCTCTTCTCGTTGATTAATAACTAACACATCCTTAAGCGCATGCGCGCCAAAAGCGCCGATTGCGACGGCGAGTAAGCATATAACAACGCCACTCAATGCGGCCAGTTTAATTGGTTTTTCTTGCATTCTTGTTTTAAAACTTTCTTACTAAAAAATTGCGAGAGCGTTTAGCTTAACAGCTCTTAATTTGTGCGGAGGAGCACTGAGAGCCTCGGACCGAGTGACACTAAAAACCAACACGCTATCTCGCCAAAAATAGGGCTTCGCAACCAGTTGAGGTCTTCAGCGCTGATATGTTTTTATGTGACCCTGCGTACGCGGTATCCAAATGCGTGACCTCCCAGCGGCGCAATGTCGAATCCTGCCGTTGAGCAATTTGGTATTTATGTACTACCGGCAAGGTAGTTTTATCGCGATAAACAAAATACGCCAGAAACGAATCGACGTTATCATCAGTGCCAATGTCAGCTAAGGGAATAAAATAGAGGAGCTCATTCATCGAATACGTGGTTTCATCATCGCCCACTTGGCCCAGTCTTTGAATGACTAAACTTGGCCGCCGATACTCAGCGTCACCCTTTACTCTTAAACGAAATCGCAATACTCGTTGCTCGATCTCAACCCCTAGATTCGCTAAGTAAACCGCTTCGCTCGCCACTTCAGGGTCATTGAGAAAATCGGGCTCGAACATCAAAAACTCGGTCACAAACAATTTGAATGTCGGCTGAAGCGCCGATTTCTCTATCAAGTACTGACGTTCTAACTGCTCGTAGTTTAGAATCGATTGCCGCAACTGGCGCTTTGCTATGCGATTACGTTTACGCGCTTGTTTGTTACTTTGCTTTGCGATGTTAATCGCCCGAGTAACGGAGTTATTAAGTAGCTCTATGAGCTGAGCATTCGTCTCAATTGATTTTTTCTCACTCATAAATTAGGCACTCGCCAATTGCTATAACATTTAATAGTCAATGATCGCATGTTTTTAATACATCGAAATCAAGGCAATGATCTTGGTGTGATTAGGAATAAGTCCTATTGCACAGTAAGACCACCGTTAATCGCTATTTTGTTCAAATTTCATACTTCAGATTTGACTGATATACTCTATCGCATTCTATCGTGACTATCGACGTAAATCCCCGACTCGATCAACTCAAAGCCATTGAATTCTGAAAGTTCCATAAACTTAAAAACCATCGAATGGCTAATGGTGGTTTGCGCATGCGCGCTCTTACTCGCAAGTTTATACAATTATTCGCAAATTCACATTTGGCAGCATGACTCGGCGTACTACGACCTTAAAGGCCTTTTTCATAAAATATTCAAAGAGGGCCGTTGGCTAAACCCGTACATCGTATCGCTAGCAATTAAGTTGGATGGCCGTATTATGCTGGCCATATGCTTGATATCTCTGTTTGGTTTTTTCTTTGCAAGCAGCTACGCATACACTCGCCAAGCGTCCTATGCTTTTCTTTTTTCAACCTTATGCCTGCTATCACCCTCAATAACCGACAATCTAATGTGGCCAGCGGTGACGATGCCAGCACTGGCGATACTATTTGCCGCGCCATTGGTTTTGCGTATTCTCCCTGTGTGGTTTTCTTACCCGCTTTTTGGCGCTTTATTCTTTTCAACATTGAGTAACTTCTACTACCTCCTACCATTAACACACTTGGCTATCTTAAAAACCGAGGAGCGGCCAAAAGATCTCTTAGCAGTCGCCAAACAAGTGATATTGCCTTGGGGGTTTGGCTTTATTTTCGGCTTCTTAGTTATGAAAGCCGCTATTTTCGTATTTTCCTATAATGCCTTTGGTGAGGGGACCACCTTGATCAATATTGCCGACTGGCGAGAACCGAACCCAGTAGCTAACTTAAACGATGTTCTCCAAAACAGCTTAAAGAGCCTAAGCAGCCTAGCATCACACCTGGCCCTCTTTTTTCAAGCACCGTGGACATGGCTAATTGCATTAGTCGCCATATCATTAAACATTATTAGCCATCGTCGTTGGCACAGCATCGCGGTGGCACTAGTCGGCTCGTCAATGGTATTGGCGCATTACCTTATCATCATTCCGATTGGAATTAATATAGAACTCAGGACCGCAATCGCCACTTGGGTTGGCATATATATCATTTTGTTCTTATTAGGGCCGTTCTCGTACAAAATACGATTAGGTTTAATGTTTCTAATGTTGGGTCTTATCACCACCGCCTACGTTGACGTGAAATCGGTATTGAACGAACGACATAAGATTTCGTCTGTTTATTATTCGGACCTTCTTGATTCAATTCCTCCAGAATACCAACGCTTCAAAAAAATTGTGGTTTTATCCAAACCAGAAACATACGCGACACTCAACGCAAAAATAGTAAATCACTATCGGTTAAATAGAGAGCGTCTTATTTGGGTCGATGGCCTTTTTGGCTGGTCTCCTATGGCCTATGAAGCCGGTTTTAAAGATGTGGTACTTTGCGAAAATAAATACGAAACTGACCATATTTGTGATGCAGCTCAAAAGCGCTACCCATTAGTAGACGAACTCCCTGCCAATCAAAGCATCACCATCGTTGAAGGGATCTATTTAGGAAATCTAGTGATACGGCTGAATCCAAATGTCGTACTAGACTAAGTATATGATTTAGTCAGCGTATCCATCTCTATAAGCACTAAATGACTTGAGGTCAAAATTTCGTAAGCGTAATTTTTATCAATTGGTGATTCCAATCATCACTTACCAACAATTCGCCTTGTGACGTTTTAGCCAGCCCGAGCGGCCGCCCCAACGGCATACCTAAGCCGCGCCAGTTTATTTGCGTATCTGGCGCTGACAGTGGCAGACCTGTGTCACTCAATTTAAATGAAACAGTTTTCCCACCCCCGTCATTATTGCCGTGTAAATTCACCCATAGTTTCTCATCAAAATAGATCATGGCCAAAGGCGCGCTATGCGCTGGCAGCAGTAGTAGTGGCGGTTGATAGTCCTTACACGAACCGACAAAACGACGGTACGGTGGCGTTATAGAAGCCGTATCAAAACAATAAGGCCAACCAAAATGGGTTGAGGTATTGGTGTCGACGATATTTATTTCGTCGTGGGGAGTGCTAGCGTATTGAAATTTGGTATCGACCAAATCAATTTGGTCCCAGCCGTTATCCGCAACAACAAGTTTTGTTTCATCGAAATTGGTTTGCATAGCGAGTGCATCCCTAAGTCCTTGCGCGATAACTTCAAACCTTACTTCTAGCTGATCGCCCTCGAATTGATAACGGCGAATCAGGGCGGTGCCCTCACTCTCTTCTCCACAAGGATAATGAACTAACCTTGGTAAGCCGCTAATTTCACAATGATCGGTGCTCGATGGCACCGTAAGGTAGAGGGCTGTTTGAGTAAGGTGAATGGCAACCAGCTTATGCCAGCCATAGGTCGGTAGCCGATCAATTATCGTTTCCAGCGTAGAATGACTATCAACAGCGTCGGCGTTAAAACGTTGAACTGTATTTCTGGTGGTAAAATAAACCCAAGCGTCGCCATCGGAGTGCAGCCGAATATCGATGTCATTAGGGTCGTCTAATTGATCAAATATTAGAGTTCGGCGGTAACCATTCTTCGATTTTCGATAGCGATAAATTGCACCCTTTTTGAGACCGTTGTTAAATAGATTACTGCCTTTATCTACCAGCCAAATCTCATCTTCACGGCTAGCAATATTTCGAGGAAAAACCAGTTTTTCATCAAGTAACGTGGCGCAGCTGATTGTTGAGTTACTTGCTTCTAACCAGGGTATGCGTTGTCCCTCACATGCATGTGGAAACGCGAGCATAATTTCACTAATTACCCAAAGGGCAAGCAAGGTAAAAACCGATAGTTTAAGCATCCTCATTACTCTATCCAAAGGAGGCGACGCGTGAACCAATCTTCTGTTCGTCTGGTAAAACACCTAAACCAGGTCCGGTAGGAAGCTCAATTTTTCCATTGAGAATATTTAAACCATTTTCAGAGTCGTAAGATTCAGCGATATACGGCGTAGCAATCCACACTCCATTGAGAAGTTCTGGCGCCACCGTTGCACCTCCATGAACACAAGCGGCGGCGATAATATCGCCACCAAACGTATCATCACAGGTGATCGGCATTGAGCGTGCTTCACATACATCACGCACCGTGGCAAACGTCGTCAGCCCGCCGAGCCTGGTTACTTTGAGACCAAAGCCATCACATATTTTGTTGGAAATTACCGCCAGTACCGCATTTACGCTCACTGCATTCTCCTCGATGGTATTACAGGGTTGCTCCATCACCAAAGGAATGTCGGTGCATTGAAGGCTCATTTGGATGGTGTCACGAGTAGTCAAACTTCTATTCGTATCGGCAACTATTCTCACTTTCGTACCAACGGTCTCCCAAACTTTACGAATAACCTCGATAACCTTTTCGATTTCGCGCCCGCCTATCTTTAATTGAAGTCGACGAAAGCCTTGATCGAATTTTTGTTTCGCTAAGCGCGCAACTTCGTCAGGTTCACCTAGCCCGAGAGCGTAATAAGATGGTACACGGTCGGTCGCCGCACCGCCAAGTAAGTCACAGACTCGAACTCCATAATACTTGGCCGTCAAATCGAGACCAGCGATGTCAAGTGCGGCCTTGGCTGAGTGATGACCGTTGAGTAAACCATCCATGGTTCGTCGAAAAAGCGTCGGCGTTAATGTTGATTCACCAATTAATTTGGGGGCCATTTGAGCTAAGACTGCTACGATTCCTAGACTGTGTTCTGGCTGATAAGTAGGCCCAAGTGGGCAGGCTTCGCCCCAACCTACCAGTCCAGTGTCGGAAACCATTTTGACGATCGTGGTATCGACCGAGAACAGCTCGGTATCCGCCATTGTGTAAGGGCCACCCACAATGGGCAAATTTTTCGAGTAAACGTGAATTTCAGAAATCTTCATTCAGCTCACCATAGCAAATACAATAAGTATAAAGTAATACTACTAGGCCAAGGTTGACGGAAGTTACGATACAAATCAGTCGCCGAAACCCACATAGGTCACAAATTCAGAATTATCAGCACGTGTCGAACGCACATCATTGGCTTCAAAATCAGCATCGGGATACCCCATCGCGATGCAAATCATAATCGCCTCATCATCGGGAATATTAGCGTGTTCATGAACCACGTCTGACTGCATGATTCCTTGGCCATTAATCACACAACCGATGCCTCGTTCCCAGGCCGCCAAGACTATTCCATACGCTAAGGAGCCTAGCGAAAACTGGCTTATTGCAGCCGGTTCAAGCGACTTATGGTAGGTTAATACTAAGGAAACTGGCGCATCGAATTGACGAAAGCCACGCAACATCCAATCGGTTCGCTTTTCTTTGTCGTGTCGTCCTATTCCCATTACTTCAAAAAGCTGAATCGCTACGTCTATTTGGCGCTGTCGATTGATCCCTTCATACTCTTCCTTATACGGAAAATCACGAGAATGAGGTTTGCCCTCCAAGGTGTTCTTAGTGTTGCCTTCACGAATCTTATCTAACGGGGCTCCCGAGACAGCATGAATGCGCCATGTTTGAGTGTTGTATGACGACGGTGCCCATTTAGCTGTCTCTATAATTTCATCGACAAGCTCTTTCGGTATTTGTTTGTCTAAAAATCCACGTGCACTTTTTCGTGATTTGGCAAATTCGGTAAATTTCATATCTGTTTTTTTTGATGCGTGAGTCGAAGCCCGTCAGCCTATCACCTTAGGATTCTAAAAAGAGTGAGCTCAGCCCTACATGTAATAACTAAGTCAGTTTCACAAGGAGTTTTAAATTCACATCAGTCACTACTCTTTTGACAAATCATTACGCACTTCGACGGCCATTGACTCATCCTTTACGGCGAAGTTTGGGCCGCTCGGTATTCGTCATTTCCAAAACCAAAAGGTTCGAGGCTGCATCGAAAAACTCTATCGCGATTAGACATTCTTGCTGGGCATCGAACTTTATCTGTGGCAGTCGAGTCTGGTTCGTACTAGGCCAGGCATGGACACTCAATTCCTTAAGCTCGTGTTTAATACTCGAATAAATAGCTGTATTCAGTAATAGCCCAGATATTCCAACACAACCGTTGGCATGTTTGTGGGCGCTAGCGCTGGGAATGCGAAGAGCTGAATCAGTAATATCTTCGATCAAAAAAGGCAAACGGCGTTCAATCGGCGCCAATAATCGCCATTCGACTATTTCAAGGTCAGGCTTTATGCGAGTTAGTTTTTCAATCCGGCTGGTTCTACTAAAGCCGAATTTCTCTCTCACCTGAGCCAGAGACTCATGTTTTACACACCAATCTTGAATACCCGAGGATCCACCAAGCAAACAGGCAAATCTAAACGTTAGATCTG
The DNA here is from genome assembly GCA_964420885.1 of uncultured Gammaproteobacteria bacterium. Lineage (GTDB taxonomy): Bacteria > Pseudomonadota > Gammaproteobacteria > Arenicellales > Arenicellaceae > Arenicella. Next base: position 10,771 of record CAYQVT010000009.1, on the reverse strand, counting down.
AGATAAATGGTTTAACAAGATAGATGCATCGCGTTCGGCATAGAAAACGGAAAACATTCTTCATTAACGCCGAGCGAACGCAAACCAATTCGACATAGCTACCGTCTTCGAACGAAATAAGAGCATTGTGAGTTGGCCCATTATCACCGCCTAAATCTACTTTAAAACCGAGTGCTTGAAACTGTTCAATTGCCCAGACAAGCGACGGAACTACGATCACCACGTGGTCTAATTGAAATTTATAGCCCTTCATTCCACGGCGGTTTTTTAAGGTTGAATCAACAACGACGTAGAAAATCCACGAGGTCCAGACATCACAATACAGCCGTTATAAAGTTGACCCTATTTGCTAATTGGTCGGCTTGATAAATCTTATCGTCATGCGGTCGCTCTCACCAATTGCCTGATATTTCTCTCGGTCTTCATCACCTAAAGCATAGCTTGGCGGCAGTCTCCATACGCCTTCGTCATGATCTTTCATATCCTTAGGATTAGCATTGATCTCAGATTTATCGTCCAAAACGAACCCCGCTTTTTCGGCCGCTTGAACTATTCGAGATTCAGACACATACCCTTTTTTAGCCCACTCCACATCATCACCTCCCTCAGGTGCTCGATGCTGCACTACGCCTAGAACACCGCCCGGTTTAACTACCGCGTAAAAGTCGGAATAGATGTCGTCAATCAACCCTTGCCTAACCCAACCGTGACTACTTCTAAATGTTAACACCATGTCTATCGACGCCTCTTTCCAAAGATTTCTCGACTGTGGCGGAGAATAATTCGCGACCTTAATTTGACCGTATAAGTCGGCTTTTTCGCTAATCTGATTTAATAAATTTTTGTGCTGGCGGTACCGATAACTAGGCTGGCCCTCAACTTCGACATCATAACTGCCTGCAACATAAGTGCCTGTATCTCGCATCGCTGGGGCGATAATTTCTGTATACCACCCTCCACCTGGCGCAATTTCAAGTACGGTCATGTCCGACTTTAGGCCAAAAAAAGCCAAGGTTTCAACCGGGTTACGGTATTTATTTCGTGCCTTATTTTTGTCGCTGCGATGATCGCCGTGCATCGAGGTCTCGATGCGAGAAATCAGATTCGCGTCCATAGCAGAGCTGAGTTGGACCGAAAAAACGGCAACAGCCGTTAATACAAGGGATAAAAATCGTTTCATACTCTACTGACCTCTAGTTTATATATTCATAGTGCTTCAGCTCTGAGTTTATAAGTTCAAGTCTACAACGCCAACCTTTTTTGTCTAGGGCTTGCGATAAGCATCTTTTCACTTTTTTGGGGGTCGAGCTTGTCAACATTAGCCAATGATACTTGATGAATAGACTATCTTTGTCATTTTTCTATACATATGTCTTGTATTTGACGGTGGTTTATTAGACACTGAGGCTAGGGTTGAGAGCATTTCACACTAGAGCTTACAAGGAGTTTTATTATGACCCGATATCCGATAACTATTTGTATGGCTGGGGCAGTGTCCGCGGGGACCTATTCCGCCGGTGCTATGTCTGTTTTATTGGAAGCCATTCGCCGATGGGAAGGTGATGAGGTTGACGAAACACTACTTCCAAAACACAGAATAATAATCAAAGGAATGTCCGGCGCCTCAGCAGGCTCAGTACAAGCGGCCTTATCGAGTTTGGATTTATTCGCAGCCAGTCATAATCAAAATCTTGGTCATCGGGCTTGGACATCAATCACTCTCGACAAACTCTTTGACAATTCAGACATCAACGATAAGGCTACAATTAAGTCGATACTAAATACTCAGGCCTTAAAAAACGTCACTAAAGACGTTGTCGAGAAACACAGTTGGGGCGGTTCATGGCCTGAATACGTCGATTCAAATTACGAGTTGCGGCTCTCGGTCACTAATCTTAGAGGCGTGCCCTATAACCTAAAACTGCCCGATACAAATACCACTGATTTTGGGATGAGCTTTCACAATGAATATTTACGATATCGCTTTGTAGATAAGGCTCATCAGCCACACTCTCTGAGTGAGCAATACTTTCTGGTGGAAGTGGGTGACCGAGGTAAGTCTGACTTGCTTAACCTGACCACGGGCGCGTTAGCCAGCAGCGCATTTCCATTTGCTTTCGAACCAGTCGAAATTAATCGCCCGACTCTCGGAACACTTGATATACACGACACCAAGAATTGGCTCCAGCCCGTGTCAGCCAAACGCTCCTCGGAGAGCACCACGGTAAATTACCATACGATTAAGCAACCCCCGAATTGGAATAACATGTATGGGGCTAAAGACACATTCTACGCAGTTGATGGTGGCGTGACCAATAACGAACCATTATTAGAGGCGTTCAAACTGCTTATAGATGATGATATATCCGCATGGGGCAATATACCTGAACACGACACAGTCAATGCTGATGGCGAATTGAACGGTGGCAGGGTTATTCTAATCGACCCTTTTCCAAATTCACTCGACAACCATATTAATCAAGATACCTTACGAATCGACAAACAAGCTGGTGCGCTTAAATCAGCGCTAATTGGTCATGCTCGCTTTTCAGAACCATTAGTTGCATCAAAGCGCCTCAAAAACCGCGTCGGCTTGGTATACCCTTCTAACCCACTTCGCGAAGCAAGAGGCAACGAAGACAAGAAACAAGACGACAAAGTGTTACCGATCAAAAGCGGCTCTATGGGTGGCTTTGCCGGTTTTTTAAAAGAAGATTTTTTGGAACACGATTACCACTTGGGTCGACTGAATATGATGCGTTTCCTGCGCTATCATTTTACCGTTCCCACCAATCACCCGCTGGTTAAGGATGACACGAGCTATATCAAAAGATGGGCCATCAAAGATGGCAACGGTAACGACGTCGTTCCCATTGTCCCGGTTTTTAACAAACATCAGGGCGTGTATACGATCTTCGAGGCAATCGGCTCTGACAAGAATGACCTTTATAAAAATGCACTCGAAAAATTCGATAAAACCTTTACCGTCGACGATCGAATAAAATTAAAAGCTGGCTTGAAGACCCGATTAGGCCTGGTCGGCAAATCCCTTATCGGTGACCACAAGGCAAGCAGTAAACCGCGATATCAAAAAGGAACGATCGGTGTTAAAGAGAGATGGCTCAACCGCTCTTCATTTGTAAAATGGTTATCGACTAAGGCCGTGGATATTGGTTGGAGTAGCGCGGGCAAAGGCTTTCTCACTAATACCATTTTAGAAACTGTTGAAAATAATCTCGCAAAGCAAGGCCTGCTTGATTATCAAATAAATGATCAAGAGGGTAAACGTATCGGCATTGACTCAAACATAGAGATAGACAACTAGGCGACTCGAGCAATATTGTCCTTAGCTGGACGCTAAAACTCGAGCACTATCTTGCCAAAATGTTGGCCAGTTTCTTGATAACGGAACGCCTCGGACAATTCGCTCAAGCCGAATGATTTATCGATCACGGGCTTCCATCCGGTGGTATTTATTGCTTTCACCATATCCATTTGCATCGCTCTACTGCCAACCGCTATGCCGTGCATATGCGCATGTTTGAAAAACATCTTGGGTAAGATGAAATCAGCATTTCGGCCACCAAGAATACCGATCAAGGAGATATGCCCTCCGAATGCCACCGCTTCTACGGATTGGCTTAAGGTCGAGGACCCGCCCACATCTAACACATGGTTTACGCCTCCACCAGAATGTTTGCTTACGGTTTTACCCCACTTTTTATCGCTTCGGTAATTGATTACATGATCAGCACCCAACTCACCAAGCCGTTGCGCTTTTTCTTCACTTGAGGTGGTGGCGTAAACATACGCGCCCGCCGCTTTAGCGATTTGCAATGCGAATATAGACATTCCACCGGTGCCTTCTACCAACACTGTGTCACCTGCTTTGAGATTACCTTCAACCGATAATGCTCGCCACGCCGTGGCTGCGGCACAGGGCAGTGTCGCGGCTTCGGCATAGCTGTACCCGTTTGGAATACCGCTCACCGCAGCTTCAGCTACGCACGAGTATTGTTGTGCAAAACCATCCACCTGCTCGCCATTTATCTTACCAGCATTGCTTTGCGTGGCATCTCCTTCAACCCAATCTGGGAAGAAAGTCGACATAACTTTATCGCCAACTTTCCATTGCGTGACACCCTCACCAACGGCAACGACCTCACCCGCACCGTCTGACATTGGGACGCGTTCGTCAGCCACCGGAATTGCGCCAACAGCAACCAAATAGTCATGATAGTTTAAAGAGGTAGCGTGCCAGTTAACCAATACCTCACCTGATAACGGTTGCCGCGGTTCACGATCAATCAATTGCAAATTGTCGAGTCCGCCTGGTTGTTTAATTACCACAGTACGCATATAAGCCCTCTCTTAAAACGGTTCTATTAATAATAATTTTAGAGTATATGACAACGCTATGATAAAAGGGTTGAGGGCGTTACCCCAAAAAGTGAGGCGAAATTGAGTGTCCCTTTAAAACACCTCATAGTTAACTTCGACTTGCAGCAACCCTGCATAAACCAATCAGTGTGCTGATCACGGCATTTTGCCGCTGATCAAGATGATACCATTGGGCCAAACTTCATCAGTGAGGAAAGAGCATAAAATGAAAAAATCACTATTGTCATATTGTATTTCGATGAGCTTGTTGGCACCCGTCTCGTCTGTCGCCGCCGAGAAAACCGATTCTTTATTGAGCAGCGTAGAACAAAAGGTGATCGAGTGGCGTCGCGACTTTCACCAAAACCCAGAACTGGGTAACCGTGAAGTGCGCACTGCGAAAATAGTCGCTGGGCATCTCAAAAGCTTGGGAATGGATGTCGAAACAGAAATTGCCTATACCGGCGTTGTGGGGATTTTAAAAGGTGGCAAACCTGGCCCGACCGTTATGCTCAGGGCCGACATGGATGCCTTGCCCGTTACCGAGAAAAACAACCTGCCGTTTAAATCCACCAAGACAACAACGTATAGAGGAGTGGATGTAGGCGTTATGCACGCCTGTGGTCACGACACTCATGTCGCCATGCTAATGGGGGCTGCTGAAGTGCTGGCTGCGATGCGCGAAGATTTACAAGGTAATGTGATGTTCGTTTTTCAGCCAGCCGAAGAAGGCGCACCAAAAGGTGAAGAAGGTGGCGCCGAATTAATGCTAAAACAAGGCATTTTCAAAAGACATAAACCCGATGTGGCGTTTGGTTTGCATATCACCTCAAGCTTGCCCGCGGGTTCTTTGGCGTATCGTAGTGGCCCTGCAATGGCAAGCGCCGATAGCTTTGAGATTTTGGTACATGGAGAACAAACGCATGGTTCCGCTCCATGGGGCGGAGTCGACCCAATCACCGCAGCAGCACAAATCGTAGGCGGTATTAATAATATTGTTAGCCGACAAATTAATATCACTAAAGAACCCGCTATTGTCTCCTTTGGAAAAATTGCCGGCGGCGTCCGCAGTAATATTATCCCAGACCAAGTAGAGATGGTGGGAACCATTCGTAACTTTGATATGGATAATCGTCAGAAAATTTTCGAAAAAATTAAGGTTACGGCAAACCACATAGCGGCCTCTTCTGGAGCAAAAGCCGAAGTCGAAATAATAGAGGGCTATCCGGTGACTGTGAATGATCCTGACTTAACCGCCAAAATGCTTCCGAGCCTTGAAGCGTCAGCGGGTAAAAAGAATGTGTTCATATCACCCAAAATTACCGGGGCCGAAGACTTCTCGTATTACGCCATGGAAGTACCAGGTTTATTCGTGTTTTTGGGAGGAACCCCGGCAGGCAAAGACCCAAGCACCGCACCGAGCAATCATTCTCCCTTCTTTTTTGCCGACGAGTCGTCGTTTAAAGTCGGTACCAAAACGCTGACGCGGTTGACTCTGGATTACATGAAACAGGCACAACAATAATTTAGGGGAGACGATTCTTATCGCTGAATAGCGTTTACTATTCAGCGATAATCCTTTTTTCATACATTTCTTGGTAATACGGCCTACTTTGGTCGGCAACTCTCTGTTGTTCTTTGCTCAGTGTGATTTGCTTAGGCTGATAGGGTGCAAAGCCTGTGGATTTCTCAACATTTTGATACCAGTGAGCGGCCCAAACTCCATCGCTTTCACGCGGGCCCGCCACCCAACGCAACATATTCTCGTCAAACACCACGCCTAAGGCTTCACACAATTGCCCCAACACATTTCTAGGATTACAAAGCACATCTCTGGCGTCGATCACTGGTGGCCGGCAACCGGTGAGCGCCACAACTTTATCGTACAACTCTTTCTGCTTAGCGAAACCAATGTCATCCGCCGTTACCGACTCGCGTTTAATACCGTACGACGCGACAACTGCCTCGGGACTACGAATTAAGAACGCATGGTTCAACGATAAAAACCAATCCTCATCAATATCAGCTACCATGTGCTGGGTCATATGTTTTTGGTATTGAATGGTTTTCCCTAGTGCTAGGTCGGCCTCCAACTCTCTTTTTATCACCTCGGGCCAGTTCGAAGACTGACTCGCCAACACCTCAGCTTGCATAGGGTGAACGATACCTGTTGCAGTTAAATAAGCCGCATAAAAGGGCTCGTCGACCACCGTGGTATCGTCTCGACTCTCCCAAGAACGCATCATCGCAGTCGAAATGTTCCTAGGGCCAGACCACATCGCTACCCGAACCGGGTCAGGCGAAGTTTCAATCACGTTGACACTCCTCATCCAATAGTTTCCGGTATGAATCTTGTAAGCGCTTAACCATTGGCCCTCGACTATCACCATCACTCTCACCATCACCAATTTTCCGACCATCGATGCTTGTCACCGGTACTAATCCGGCGAAGGTGCCAGTGACAAATGCTTCGTCGGCACTGTAAACGTCGACCAATGAAAAATTAGTTTGAGCGCAGCTGATACCCTCTCGTTGACAGATGCTAAGAACCGCTCCGCGAGTAACCCCATCGATACAAAACTGGCCCGTCGACGTAATCACTTGCTGGTCTTTAACAATGAAAAAATGAGTGCTATTACACGTTGCCACAAATCCGTGAGGATCTAACATCAGGGCTTCAGAGGCCCCAGCCTTGGTCGCTTGTATACAAGCTAAAATACAATTAATTTTTGAATGACTATTAAGTTTGGGATCTTGTACGTCAGGAAAACCACGACGCACATGAACTGTAAACAGGTCTATTCCTCGCGTTATGGTCTCTGGCAAAGCCTCTTTGTACTCAGGGATTATCACAATTGTCGGCGGTGTTACCGTGACTCTAGGGTCCTGGTACGGCGTCGATTTTGTTCCTCGACTCACCATCATTCTAAGATGTACTCCATCATCCATATTGTTTGCGAGTAACGTGTTTTCTAAACGTTCTTTCAGTTGCTGTTGGGTAATACCGGGATGAAAGTCAAGCGCCTTAGCGCCCGCATATAATCGATCTAAATGTTTTTTCAAAAAAGGGATCTTACCGTGATGCACGCGTAAGCCTTCCCATACCCCGTCGCCCAACATAAAGGCCGAATCGAACACCGACACTCTAGCTTGGTCTCGCGGAAACAGCTCCCCATTTATATTAATTAGTATCGATTGATTGCGATCGTTGCCCTGATAGGCGTGAGTCGAATGTCCCATAGTGGTTTGATCTTATTGTTCAATAATGATGTCATCTCCCCACGTTAACACCTTGCAGAATAAATACAATATAGTTTCTAGCGTCACCAACTCGGGTAACAAATATTTTGACATTAAGCTTTAAAAGCTCGGCTTCTAGGCAGTTTTAGACTTTGTTAAAAAAGGAAACATATCCGTTTACGCAATGGAAATGTCAAAGCAGATGCCCTATCCTCGAAGCGGGTTAAAAATAGGGTTGGAAAAATGAAAACAGTAACAATACTGCTGTCATTCTTAGTGAATGACCATGACATCGTGCACCTCGCTGTATATGAAACTCAATTTGAAAATTGCTATGAGGCTGAGCAAGCGGCGTTGGATAAAGCGTGGATCGACTATGTCGATGCTGGTAAGGCGACAGAAGTAACCGTTCAAAGTTGCGAGTAGTATTAAAGCAAACTGCTAAATAGCGTATCTTTCTGTATCTGATGATACGATTAATTTGCTCACAAATCAGATGCGCTGTTACGCTCTAGCTTAGATGTTTATTCTTTAGGTTTAACGTAATACGTCTCCGTATTTGTATATATTATGGCAGCTCTGATCTTTGTCTATTCAAACGACTATGATCTGAGTACAATCTGTCTTGCTCTTACGAACAGTATCATCATGCTTAACAACGATTCAATTTCAGACCAAGTCAACAAATTACTCGTCAGCGACCTCGGTAGGTTCCTAGACTCTTTTAAGACGATCTAATCGGGATGATGTCGCGCCGAGCATTTTTAGCCTCTGCAGCTGCTCTTGGTCTAGGTGGGTACAGTTATTATCGCGGTTTGCGATTCCCTCGTTTAAGTTTTGAACATGCGCCGATAGAATCGGCTATCGAGACACCAGAATCAAGCTTCACATTATTCAATCTCATTGAAGTGAAAAACGACAGCACTAAGATTCATTTTCGCGCCATCGCACCTGAACCTGCCCTGCACATCCTAACAAGTTCAGGCGTCCACCGTTTTAGCGTCAATAATGTGGCTAATGAAGCTCGGTTACGCATAGAAGGGCTAGGTATTGAACTGGTAGACGAAGAAGTAAACGGCATTAATCGTGAAGTGACAATTAGCTCAAAAACAGAGCAAGAGCTCAAGTTACATTGGGCACTCGATTCCGATGACGGCATAGACTTTGCGGTTATTGGCGATACCGGTGGTGGCAGCGAGCTGGCCTGGACTTTGAAGCGAGCCACGCAACTCGACGCTAAGTTTCTGCTGCATTTAGGTGATTTCAACTACGGTGGAAATGAATACGATCAGGCAATAGCGTTGTTTAAACAGTCTCCCATTCCTTGCTATATAACTATCGGCAATCATGATTTTCATGACAATGGGCTAATTTACCAAAAATTCTTAGATCATCTTGGGCCCATGAACCACGCATTTGAAGTCGCAGGAAGCCGGTTTATTAATGTCGACACCGCCGCCAGTTTTCTGCCCGTTGCGTCCGGTCATCGTGGCCGATTGATTAATCAACTTATCGCAAGTCCGTTTGACGGCGAACAGATTTTCTTTACTCACCGCCCGATTAAAGACCCCAGACCGCACGATGATCATGATCTTGGTAGCGCCAGCGAAACACACTGGTTAGCCAAATCGATTAAGAAAACCGGCAGTGGAAAGTTGCTAACCGGTCACGTGCACCACAGCGCCGAATTAGAATTTATGGGTATAAAGCAAATCACGGCTGGAGAGGGCTTGGGCTATGAAGACATCGTGCCAAAAAAACAGATTTCTAAAATCTTGATTGCACGTTCCCAGCCTCATGCGGCACTAGAACATTCATGGCATGACTTAAATATGCCTTGGGCCGCTCACCAAAACCCGGCTCACGAAAAAAAACTAAGTCTTCAAGGTCACACAAAAGAACTGGAATGGTATTTAACTGAAATGCCCAATTTAAAGGGCTAATCTCGGAACTCCCCGTTCTGTCAACGCACCAGTTTAGTCTGTACTGAACTAGCCCTTTGGGCCGAATATGCTCAGATTGACCACTTTAGTACGTGATTATATGCAATTAAAGAAAAACCATAATTTTGTGGTACTCAGGTCGAAGGATTCAGCTAAAAACGTGATTCTTAAGACGCGATAGGACAAAAATTTTTATCCGTCATCAGTCAAAACCGACATTTCAGCCGAATTTGAAACTAAATTTTACAATATGTAACTTTTTTAGACCCTAAAACCGAATATACTGCGAGTGCGTTATAGACTATTTTGCCTGTATCTAGCGATTTACAATCATATTCAATTAAAAGGAAAGCGTTAAAAAATGAATGATACGAATAATATTCCCACTATTCTTATCGTCGAAGACGACCCAGATCAAATGCGCGTAATGGTTCATCACGCGCAAAGTGAACTGAAAAAGCTAATTGATGACGAGAATTGTGACAATAAGCAGAAAGAACTATTGAAGCGTGTTGGTATCTTAAAAATAGACAACGTCCATTCTCTAAGACGAGCCGTATCGATACATAAGAACGTGCTACTGGCATTGTTAGATTGTAGAATTCCTGACGCAAAAGGCCGCAACCCTCACGATCAATTGGTGAAAACTAATCACCGAATAACTGGCCAACATAAATCCGTTGACATCATCTCCCGATCCTTACCGAATACGCCAATCATACTATTGTCATCATTGTACCGATTTAAACAAATCGTGGGTCAGTACTATAAAAACAAGCATGATTTGCAAGTTAAGTTCATACGCAAAGATGATCAGCCGACGATCAACCAACATATCGCACATCATCTCAGTCAACATCCCAAAGTGACAGATAGATTATCTAGCGTTGCCGCTGAGGCTTAAACGAGTAAAGAAAAGACGATACCAGAGTGATAGGGCAAAGCACTCATTTTATTTTTCTTTCATTAAGCTTTTTCACTCCTTTCTTAGTCAGAAATATTAATGCTAAACTGACTTAATAACATTGGAGATGATTTTATGAAGCTAGTCGCTAAATTACTCGCGCTGTTCGTTGCCATCAGCCACGTCGGCATTTTGATTCTCGAAATGTTTTTTTGGAACCATCCAGTTGGACAACGTATTTTTGCCATGACACCGGAAGTAGCGGCTGCAAGTGAAGTCCTCGCGATGAACCAAGGTCTTTATA
>CAYQVT010000008.1:0-48144 GCA_964420885.1 uncultured Gammaproteobacteria bacterium | reverse complement strand
GCGATCGAACCTCATTTCTACGCCTTGATGAAAGAAAAAATGGGCCTAAGTGAAGAAGATTTTGGTAAGCAAAATGACCCTAGAAAATGGCCAGAACTTAAGTCAAAACTGGCTGACGTTATCGCCAAAAAAACACAGCAAGAATGGTGTGACTTACTCGAAGGTACAGACGCTTGTTTTGCCCCAGTACTGGATTTTTTAGAAGCGCCAAACCACGATCAAATGAAGGCTCGTGATGCCTATGTCGAAATTGATGGTGTGACGCAACCTGCGCCAGCCCCAAAATTTAGTCGAACGATATCCAGCGTTGATTCAAAACCTGATTCGACAGGTTCATCGATATTAGATGAGTGGAATGCGGGCTGATAAATAGTAGTTTATCGATTCGTACAACAAGATAGACGTAATAATGTGTAATAAAAATTAGGGCTCGCAAATGTTAAAACTTAGTCAAGAGGTGAACAAACGGTTTTAGGGTTTCGGCACCATTCGAACCTTGAACTAACAACACATTATTTTAAGGGCCTAATCATGTTCAAACAAACGCGTGTATTGATATTAAGTATAGTGGTATTTATCGCCGCATGTTCTCCTGAGGCCGATTACTATTCTGAATCAGACTCGATAAAGGTGCGCCCCGAAGTCGGTGTTGCGCCTGAACGAATTGAACTTCCTCAAGGGTGGAATTCTGATATACGAAAAAAATTCTGGTTCACTAGCCAGGGATCTCGCATCATTCCATACAGCTGGTTTACCTGGTTAGAGCAGGCCGATAGTCAAGCGTTGTTCCGCGACGCTAAACACATTGAAATGTTGCGCTATCTACCGGTAAATTCGTCACCTGAAAATCCGTCAGGTTTGCCAATTGGATTTGTCGCAGCGCACGACAAGCAAACCGATCAGGCATGGGTAGGAATGACGTGTGCGGCGTGCCACACCAACCAGCTTGACTACAAGGGCAACAAGTTCTTGATAGAAGGCGCTCCGACCTTAGCGAATTTCGTATTATTTTATCGTCGTTTGGTTGAGGCGCTCGATCAAACTAATAGTGACAGTGCTAAGTTTGATCGGTTTGCACGAAATGTGCTGGGTGAAAGCTACACCACAGGAGCTGCCAGTGAATTACGCAATAGTTTGCAATCGGTTGCTCTAAGTGCTGCTGAACGATTAGAGGTTAATAGATTGCCAGACGGATATCCGGCGGACTTTACCAGCTACGCACGTTTAGATGCTTTCGGTAATATTCAGAATGCGGGTACCGCATTCGCGCTTCATGATTTGAACAATCGAAATACACCGAATGGGCCGGTTTCGTATCCCTTTCTCTGGGGAACGCATCAATCCGATCGGGTGCAGTGGAATGCATCTGCACCGAATACTCCAGTTATCGGGCCGTTGGCGCGAAATGTAGGAGAGGTGATTGGTGTATTTGGAAATCTTAGTATGGAAAAAGCACCATGGTGGAAGCGACTGTTCGGTATTAAAGTATCGTATTCGTCGAATGTGGATATCGAGGGTTTGGGTCGTTTGGAATCTTGGGTAAAGACATTACGTTCTCCTCAATGGCCTGCTGAGTACTTTCCCGCAATCGATATTGAAGCTGCAGCAAAAGGCGCAGAGTTATTTGCTGGGTTGTGCTCCGATTGTCACCAAGTGATACCAAGAGACAAAGAAGGTAAAAAATATAGAGCGAATAGAACGCCTGTTGACGACATTGGTACAGACCCCGTTACTGCATGGAATGCAGACCGACGGTGCGCAGACACATTGCTACTTGAAGGCACCAAAAAAGAGATCTTTGCTGGGGCGACGTTTGGCAAGGAAGCCGCAGCGATTAGCATCCCCGTAAATGGAGCGGTTGGCGTGATTTTAGGGCAGCCAAAAAAATCGTTAGAAGCAGGCCTGAGACCGTTAAGAGCACACAGCCGTCTGCGAGACTCGAACGATCTTGTTAACGCATCCACGGCTCAGTCTGATGAATCTTCTCTAGATTCGGCAGCAGATAATCATGAAAAATCGGTTGAAGACTACGTAAATGAACACCTAGAAGCAAGGAGAGAAATCGGGTCTGGAGCAACAAACGAGTTAGGGCAGCGATCGTGCGGAGATCATGATGCGGTACTTGTTTATAAAGGCCGCCCGCTGAATGGCATTTGGGCAACCGCTCCCTATTTACACAATGGTTCGGTGCCGAACCTATGGGAATTGTTAAGAGAAGGTTCTCAAAGATCAGACCGTTTCTGGGTAGGAAGCCGGGAGTTCGACCCTGTTAAAGTGGGGTATTTAACCTCAGAAGGATTGAATGAGTTTAAGGTAAATGATGAAAACGGAAACGTTCGTCCAGGCAATTCGAATCTTGGCCACGAGTACGGCACTCAGTGGACTGACCAACAGAAGTGGGCTGTTATTGAGTATATGAAAACACTCTAGTTGGAACTCACTATGGATTGCAACTTTGATGTCACTTGTGATGGGCGCGCTGGTTAGCAGTTAAAGAAGAGGCGTTTAACATGCGCCCTCAATGGCCAGAGATTATCTTCGCGGCAGTGCTGTAATCCTTTGTAATACTCCAGAAAATATTATTGTGCTACAAATGTCTATTAAATCAAGGGCGTTAACACATACCGTTAGCACCGTTAATTACGACTAAGGGGATACCTGAATGAGTAGAGCAAAGTTTTTCGAAGAAAACCCGAATGCGTCAGCCTGGGCGGCGCTAAACGAAGCCACAAATGCGCAGCAAAAAGTGACACCAGGTCCTGTGAAAATAGCCAAAGGGGCATTTGAGGGAAAGCGTGCTATGATCATCGGAGCGGGCGTCTCGGGCTTGACCACCGCATATGAATTGTTGGCCCAACAATCGGGAATGGACGTGACGGTTTTGGAAGCTCAAAATCGAACCGGAGGGCGCTGTTTGAGCTTACGAACCGGAGACACCTTGACCGAAGATTGCGACAGTGATCTGTTTGATTCAAAGCCGGGCGAGACACAGACTGTTCGTTTTAAACAACCCGTGGGCGATAGTGAGCCATATCTCAATGCAGGCCCAGGTCGAATTCCATCGGGTCATAAACGCCTCCTATCTTATTTAAAAGAATTTGGAGTTGATGTCGAAGTCTACGTGATGAACTCTGACGCTAACTTAGTGCAAATGAAGGGAGGCCCAGGTGAGGAGCCGGACAAACCTCTAACGTATCGCCGAATTGATCATAATACTCGAGGGTGGTTAGCCCAAATGGTATTCGAAAATGCAGATGATTTAGTTCAGTCAGCAGATCTTGCGATTGATGAGGGTGATCAAGCATCGGCAGCGGAACGTTTACGTAGACTAATGGTGTCCTTTGGTGAACTTATTGGAAAGGGGTCTGAAGAGAATCCTAACCCAAATTATGGAAAGTACGTTCCAACGGCGGGCCAAGATGGTTTTGAGAATGGCCGCAGTCGGGCTGGTTACGATGTATTGCCGGGTGTTGATGCCGGTGTCATTGCAAAGCCGCTTCCGTTTAAAAAGTTACTCTCATCCAAATTTTGGGAAAAGACTCGATTTTACCAGCCATCGGATTTCCTATGGCAGCCGACGTTGTTCCAACCAGTGGGAGGGATGGACCAAGTACAACATTCATTTGCCAAACAGGTAGCGGCCTTGGGTGGCAATATATTGTTGAACAGCCCGGTGAAGTCGATAGATTGGGATAATGAGAACCAGGAGTTTGTCGTTGAGGTGAGTCAGCTTGGCACTGACGAAACACGGAAATATCGGGCGGATTACTGTTTTTGCAATTTGGCTATGCCTTTTTTAAAAGAGATATTGTCATCAAGCTTACAAGGACTAGACACTCCTGAACAAGGGCTTGATTTGTCTTTTAAACAGGGTTTGCAAGCAGTTTATACCGCGCAATTTGCACAAGATAGCACGTGTTATTCAAAGCGGTTTTTGGCCTGTACCACGAAAGTGGGTTGGCAGGCAGAGCGTTCGTTATGGCAGGGGAGCACCTTTGATTCAAACCGAGAGAACGACAAAAATATCGATACGATTAGCATCCCGAAATCTGAAGTCGGAGTGGTGCCGATCTTTGGCGGTATTTCTTGGACTGACAATGAGATCACGCAAATTTGGTATCCATCAAATGACTATCACGATCAGAAAGGCATTCTAACGGGCGCCTACAATTTTGGTGAAATAGCCTATAACTGCGGTAAGCAGGATGTAACAACAAGATTGAATAACGCGCGCGATGGCGCCGAGGAGCTTGATGCGAAGTTCGCCGACGGTTTGTCCGACGGTGTTGCTATTGCTTGGCAAAATATGCCTTACATTAAGGGTGGTTGGGCTCAATGGCAGGAGGTAGAAAATGCAGTAGAACACTTTAACGACCTTGATCAGGGTTCGGGAGTGTATTCGAAGGATGGCATATTATCCGATCCAAAATTTTTTGTTATTGGTGACCAATTATCATCCTTGCCTGGTTGGCAAGAAGGGGCAATTGCCGCAGCTCTCAACGCTTTGAGTCGCATGGCAAGACCCGATTTGAGTATTCCTCATTTGAAGACACTTCCAGACACACGATTAATGGTCGAGGGTGTTTAGTACCCATTCGTTACACGAAATTCAAGGAGAATTCACTATGTTAGACATGAAACACGTTCGTAAAATGGCGAAAGCTGGCCGAATAATCGAGACCGCTCACGAAGGTGACAAACAACTCGGGCCGCTACAATTACTGCCTGGAAAATGGTCCAATGAGCCAAGTTTACCGGGCCGGGGGTGGAATATGATCGCCTTGCCGTTTGCCACCGAGCCCAAAAGTCCGTTCAATTACCGTCTGTTGCTTAACCAATATAACGAAGATCTCGAGTTTTCAGTGGTTGATAAAGCGGTGCCTAATCGTGGGATTCGTAATTACGGAAATTCCACCGAAGATGATCAATTTTTGGCAACGCTGGAGTATACCCAGTCGATCACACAGATTGCCGCTGACGATTCTCCGCATAGTGGTTTGGCCGGCGGCCCCGGGTTGCCAATTCATCGTGAGCCGGGCTTATGGTTGCATATGGCGAATAATGTTACCGAAGGTTTGGATATCGCTCGTTTGGGAACCATCCCGCACGGAGATTCCGTTTTAGCATTGGGGCGAGCCAGAGAAATTGACGGCCCGCCTCAAATACCCAATATCAGTGGTTTACCCATCGGTGTTAATGACGATTTGTCTAGTCCGTACTTAGAGCCGTATGAACATTTTCATAAGAACTTGTTTGAAGGTTTATTTGACCCCACTGTCCCGAATAAACTTCTGCAAGAAGCCAATCGCGGGGTGGATATTGTTAAGACAACAGAGCTTCATGTGGATACTCAATTTGAAACTGGAGGCATCGTGAACATTCCTTTTGTAACGCAGCAGGCAAATGCTACTCAAATGCACTCGACATTTTGGATTCAAGAGTTAAAAGAAAAAGACGTCGATGGATCACCGAAGCTACGACTTCAATACTCTCAAGTAGTGTTTCTTGATTTCTTTGCACGGCCTGACGGTGAGCCAGGGTTGATTCGCTGGCCACACGTGAGTATTAACACCCTAGATAAGGTGAGTCCTTAACAATAACTAGTATTTGAGCTTTGGTGTAACGAAACTCGCAATAACTTTGTAGTGCTTATGTTGAGGGCTTCCGATAATTGTGTGTTCACGCACCTCGACCCATGCATGGGCTTTCATTTCTGGAGTTGTGTTTTTTGTCAAAAGAGCGCCCAGGTAAAATACTGACGGAATTTTATATCGATTGAGTAGCCATTTAATGCACAATGCTTGCGCTAAACATTGAAACTTCCAAGGTGTATTGTTGGCAACCATGTTCACCAATTGGCCCATACGTGTTGCTTTGCTTGCTTGGGTATTATTTGCGAGCATGCATAAAGTGCGGTTGTCTAAATGCTGTCCCATGAGCCCAGCAATGCTTTGCATAGGGACGAGTCGAATAGCAAACCAAGAGATAATTGATCCAATATAAAACACGACCAACCAACTCTTTTCTTCGAGAGAAAGCGTTGCGATATATTTGATCGTATCTAGAAAATTCATGGGTTGCAGTTGTTAAAGTATAGGCGAGTGTATGTGCAAAGTGATGTAGATAAGCGTGCGACTAAACGTAATTATAGCGGAATTCTCTGTTGTGGCGTGTATCACCGAATTGCCCGCATACTCTATGTCTCATTTTGGTTGACCAGACTTAATAATACTCTATGCAGACTCATCAACTAACAGCCTGATCTATATGAAATTCTTGGTATAACTATGGGGCGTTAACGCATTTAGCTCACGAGTCACTGAGTTATGGCATTGTGTTTAGATAACTTTCGCGTATCTTTAAGTTTGGATACCGTTGAGCGAAGATATTAAAATTTTCTCATCGAACCCAATCTTTTTAGTTATGTATTAATACTTAAAATTAAAATATTAAGGGTGAAACAGTATGGAAAAATGGCGTTTAGAAACATTCAAGTCGATGATCGGTGAATCATTAGTCGCCACAGAATTGGAAGGCACAAACAGTTGCCATCTTAAGGTAGCCGAAGTGAATGAGTCCGATAGCCTCGGGGATGGATGGGAAAGTTTCTCTGTCATATTTCATTGTGATGAGGCTATTGGGCAGGGCTCATTAGAAATTCATCATGATTCATACCCGTCAACCGTGGTGTTTTTGACTCCCAAGACAAGCAATGAATTAGAAGCGATATTTAATTATGAGATCTAGTGGTTTTCACATTACATATTGAATGCTATTTGAACACGGTTGAAACATCTGTTCGATCGGCTTCTTCTTGCCAGCTCAAAAAACATGTAAAGCGAAAAGGGCAGCCCCACTGACGTAGGATTGCCCCTTCATTGATGCCTTTGAGTAGGCATGGTCATTTTCAAAGACATTATCCTCGAGAAGGATATAGGCCTTGTAAGGCGATTATAAAATTCATGGCTAGAAATGGTTGAACATTGTAATGTGCCTGTCCGCCACCCGTGTTTGATATTGACTCCGATGCCATACTGACTAAGTTACTCGTTACATTGGTTTGCCAAGCGTTTATTCCCCTTGAATTAGCGACCGATGTTGTTGCAGTTGGGCCACTTAATATCGATCCGCCTGCGTGCACTTCAAAACGATGAGAATGACTGGGTATCTGCGCTTCTGTTAAGCTAACTTGCTCAACACCCAATCTTTCTCCAAGCCGCCGAGGTGTTAGCCCCGGACCTCGGCCCGGGTGCATCGGGGCTCTTCCTTCAAGATTAGGTAATGCCGTGGTAGAGCGACCGTCTCCGCCGAAGGTAGTGCCGATAATCGAGAACAAGGCAGTGTTGTTGGAAATGGGTAATAATTGCCCATTACAAAATGCCCAGCCACGTGGTGCGAAGTTTCCTGCAAAGATTCGTATTTCTGCAATAAATGGTTCTGACATATCTTCCTCCTTAGTTACGTGATGGGTAAATTCCGAACAATGCGATAATAAAATTAACGCATAGACTGGGCATTAAATTAGTGTGTCGTTGACTACCCCCGGTGTTTGCAATGGAAGTACTAGCGGCAGGCGCATCCTGAGGAACATTGTCATAGATACGTCCCAGAGGGCTGGGGTCGCATAAGACTGCATTTGAGGGTGATACTGCGTTGTGCTGCCGCGTATTAGCATTAAGATTATGCGTATGACTCGGCATTTGATTAGAGGTTATTGTTTCACTTTCGGCCCCTCCTTTTGCACCAAGGCGGCGATTGCTCAGTCCTGGTCCTTGGCCTTCATGTAAAGGGATGCGGCCGCGCATATCAGGAAGGCCGAAGGTGGTTCTCCCATCTCCACCATAGACGGTTCCTAGTAAACTGAATAGTGCGTCATTTTGCGAAACGGCTAGTAATTGACCATCGCAAAATGCCCAACCTCTTGGAGCAAAGTTGCCCCCAAACATACGGATTTCTCCTATAAATGGTTCTGACATTGTCTTATCTCCTGTGATTAATTACGGCTAGGGAATAATCCCCGTAGAGCGATTGTGAAACCGATGGTGGTATAAGGCTGCATATTGTTATGCGCTTGGCCGCCCCCAGCATTCACGACACTTCCTGATCTCAACGCAACTGAGCGGTTTGCGGCATAGGGTCGATATGTTTCAGCCGAGGCTAATATAGTTCCCAATGAGTTTCTAACATTACCTGCTGTGCTCGACGCCTTAAATGCGTGAGAGTGTGACGGAATTTCGGCTGCGGTCAGTGTGACGGTTTCAGCACCACTCTTCTGCCCCCAAGGGTGATTATCTCCAATATGGATAGGTGTCCTACCTTGGAGGTCTGGCAACGCAAAACTTGTGCGCCCGTCTCCACCAAAGGTTGTCCCTAGTATGGAGAATAGCGATTGATTTTGATTGATTGGTAGTAGTTGTCCGTCACAAAAGGCCCATCCACGCGGAGCAAAGTTAAACCCCACCATACGTACTTCTGCTAAAAATGGTTCAGACATAAGTTTTTCCTCTAAAAGCTAATGTGTAAGCAACGTGGTGTTAATTAGAAAACAGTTTCCGAGTTGCTCCTAGGTAGCGCAGATTGAGCGCTATAAATATTTGATTGCTCTAATTTTATGAATACCTCCTTTGTGTTTACTAATCCTTGGAGAACCTCAAGCGTTAACCCGAACAGTTTGACTGCTTGGAAAGTAAGTCAAATATTCTCGAGGGTAACGATTTTCCACCGGCACAAAACCTAAGCGTTGGTAAAACCGTTTTGCCGCCGTATTTTCATTTAACACACTAAGTTTTAGTGGAATACTGCTTTGCTCAGAACAATGTATTAGTGAATTCATTACGCTGCGGCCTAGTCCTTTCCCTCGGCCTTCTGAAATGAATGAAATGTCTACGAGGAGTATTTCATTGTGACCAAAATCCAAGATCACCCTGCCTACTTTCTGATCGTAATATTCAATAATTAACGACATCGCATTTGGAAAGTTAGTGGCGTAGCTGTTGGTTTGCGCTTGATATTGGTTTAATTTCAGCTCTTCAATCCATTCTTGCTCAGCGTCGATCAGGTTGAGATCGTTTCGTGTGGATTTGTATAAACTTAGTAGAAAGCGTTCATCGCTTGCTTTCGACGGTCTTACGTGCAACCCCGCAGGAAGTGACAGTATATTATTTTGCATACAAACTCCTACTCTGACTCGGTATCAAGGCTCGCGTTGATCTCGGCTAACGACTGTTCCATCTGTAATTTCAATTCCTCCTCGCTTGGAAGAGCGATCGGCTTATTAAGCGTTGTATCGCTATCGAGCAATGGAATACATTCTTCATCTAGAATTGCTGGATTTTCTTTCATTAATTCCGCAGCATGTTGTTTCGCTTCTTCGTCGCTTAGCTTCGGTGTAGGAGTAGCGGCTTCTATGCTGCTTTTCATATCATCGTGAAATTCTTTGGGTAGATTTTCCAGAATTTCATCTAAGTTATCCTCTAAACTTTGCTTTACTAAATTACTCATGATTGGTCTCCATGTGGCTTAATTTTATTGCGATGACTAAGTAGACTATTGCTCATTCACTATGAATTTGGACTCAAAACATGTCTATTACACGTTATTACGTACGGCTAAAATTGAGCTAATCTGAGGGGAGAAAGGGAAGAGTCTAAAACCGACTAAGGTCGTTTAGGAAGGCAAGCGAATACTAAAAATCAGAGCGTGCTAAATTTTTTTGAGCCACTGCCGCTTGTCTAACACGGTAAAAACTAAGAATTAGTAGCAATGAAAATTAATGCTTGATGTAAAGGTTGTAACTTAATCTGATAGTTCCGGTATCCAAGTTCGACAAGATCCGGCAACACTCGTCAAACACTCGAATTCGTCGCCAAGATTAGTTTTCAATATTGTTTTTAGAACGAGATCGATTTTGGAATAAATGGAGCGTGTTCGATGCAGCCGATGTGCATTGAACACGCCATCTAAAATAATAGTTTCCGACATCATCATTGTGACTAGTTATAGATAACCGCTAAACCAAAGAGTCACCAGGCCCGATAAGGGTGAATTCTCATGTGTTTGAATATTGCAAATGGCCGTGTAAGGCAAACTTGGTCATTACTTGTGACACGATTTCAATAACGGAATGTTTACAATTTGAAATCAAGTTTATAATTTGCACGTAACATGTCCTCAATTTTGCTCATGCTATCAAAACCGTTTGCGGGGTCAAATTAGGGAGTTAGCTCCAGCGTTGGTTGTTCTTTTACGACATCAAACGCAACACAAATTCTTGATTCGTTATACTTTATGGGGACTGTTTCATGAAAAAAATACGACGGAAACAATACTAATAAACCTTCTTCAGGTTTGACATACTTCTGCTTTTGGCTCTCAGCTTGAGAAAACACTAGCCAGCCTTCTCGATGAGTCAAGGTGTCTTCTGATTTAAGACTTTTCGGTGTTGAAATATAATAGACGCCACTTATCAGAGCGTCGGGGTGTATGTGGCTTATTTGGTGCCCACCGTTGCCTAATATATTTGCCCACATTTGTAATGAGTAACACTGATGAGTGGCGTCTGTAGCGAATTCTGTCTCAGCTAAATACGTTTCTAGGCAGGCCTTTATTTTACTTTCGAGTATTTTTGTTGACCGATGCCAATTTCCTTCGAAATGTATTTGATCTCCATGGCGTGTCGTGTGATTACCAGGTTCGAATTGTCGACGATGATGAGTAATGAAGTATTGACTGAGTTCCTGATTTAATTCTGTACAGTCTATATGCGATGCGTTATCTAGAGAGTATTGTTTTATAAGTTTATCGTGATTCAGTAGCTGATTTATCTTAGAGATATCTTCTAGTTTAAATAGTGCCTTTAGATAGTGAGATACCAGCCCTGAATCGGCTTGTTGTGTCAGTGATAAAGATCGATAGATTTTACAAACCGCGTTAGGCTTATCTAAAAACACATAGCTGTCTAATAGCAATCTTAGGCAGGGGATGTTTAAGGAATGATAGTTTTTTACCGTTTGTAGATAAGAAATCGCCTCAAGGGTATTGTTTTGTCGTGCATAAGCATTGGCAATGAAAAGTTGTACTTCAACACGAGTTGCGCTGGCTGAGCTGAGTTTCGCGATATGCTCTAAATTTTCCAGTCGCCCCTCTTTGTGGTAGAGATAAGCCAGCGTCAGGTAAACCTCTGCATTTTCGCTGTATATTTTAAAGTGCTCTTCACATAATTCTATTGCGGTAACGATCTTATTATCTAAAACCAGCAACTCGACCAGTTTCAACAATATACTCTGATTCTCAGGACTCTTGAGATGAGCACTGCTTAGTAGCTTAATCTCTGTATCGGTTGAAATAGGGTTGATCGACCGTTTTTTACTCGTCCATTGCATGGTTATAGTCGTCTATTCCAAGTATCCAAGTGCCTGCAAACGCTCTATGACCGCGGGGTCGTCGTCCAAGTTATACGATACTTCGTCTTCCCCTATAATAACCTGGTCCTTGAGCATATCCAGTGCGCCTAGGGTGATATGCTGCAAGCGCAATTTATCAAAACGCTTTGAAATTAAGCAGTGTTTATCATAAATATCAGTTCTGACGCCTTCGGCTTCAGAAGATTCGTAAAGGAAACAGCGATCGTGGTCAGAATCATATACATAGTGATACCCATCGTATCGTATAGACAGGCGGTATTTATGTGAGTCTCGATGACCATGCATCTCGCTAATGATGGGTGTCTTATTTTTTTGAGGTGAAAGCAAGTTTTGTCCGAGCATTGTTTTCGGCGGTTCAATGTCGGCAAAACCTAAGAGAGTGGGTGCAATATCAAGCTGAGATACTGCTCGATCATAAACCGTCGCTTTTGTTTGCTCGGGCACTTTTAAAATAAGAGGGACATGAGTTCCTTCATGGTTTAATTGATTCCATGAATGTGCCCATGTGCCGTGTTCGTAGAACTCTTCACCGTGATCGCTAGTGAGGCACAAAGCCGTGTTAGGCCAATCGCTTCGGCTCGTTAAATTATCAAAGAGTGAGCCTAAAGCGTCGTCTAACGCTTGCGTCTCTTCAGCATATAAGTCTTGCCATCGACCTGCTCGTTGATGGCCTGGGTAATACCTGCCTTGAGTTTGCTTTACCTGCTGCCAGTGTTGGCGATCTTGCCACATTTGAGTGTACTCTTTGCCGTCCAAAACTCGTTTTGATGAACGATATGGCCAATGAAGGTCCATAAAATGCAGCCATATGAAATAGGGCTTATCGTGCTCCTGTTCCAACCATTCGAGCGCCC
Source organism: uncultured Gammaproteobacteria bacterium (assembly GCA_964420885.1). Classification (GTDB taxonomy): domain Bacteria; phylum Pseudomonadota; class Gammaproteobacteria; order Arenicellales; family Arenicellaceae; genus Arenicella. The sequence goes on along the minus strand of CAYQVT010000008.1, from coordinate 35,867 downwards.
TGCTTACCAGATCCGCCGCGTCCGTTGTTGGATAAAAAGGTGTTATCGATGGCGTTAGTTTTGAGAGTATTGGGCCCGTAATCGGATTTGAAGCAAGGCGTTGAAATTTTGACCTTCGATTTAATTTTAGCCCTTCTCTAATTTTAGGTCTGGGTTCGAAAAAATCATCGAAACCTTGCTCGAAACCACCTGATTTTCCACACACCAAGTTGGTTGTGAAGCCTGCTGTTTTATAGCCTTGCGCCTTGAGTTCTTGTGCTAAGTTTGGGCGGTCAGCAGAAAGTTTTCCTTGAGCGAAACCGTGCATCGACGAGTAGGTAGAGCTGAAAAGCGAGGTCATCGCGATTTTTGTCCAGCCGCCACATGTGTATGCATTGCTAAAGTAATGACTTTGTTCCGCTAGGTTGCTTATATTGGGTGTATGTGCCTTCGAATTCGGGGCTAGGTCAAGATGATCCCCTCGCCAGCAATCAATAGTAAGCAGCACAATATTGGGCTGTCTGTGATTCTTATTATGACTCATTGTGTACGTCAGCTAAAATGGCAGCGGCAATGTCCGGAAGTTGTTGAAGGTCGTCGGGTCTATCAAGCGTAGTGACAGGAATTTGTTGGCTGAGTCGGCTTATAAATTGAAATTCTTGAGCTCGCTGATTTTTATTTAAAACTCGTCGTGCATAGGAATGCGGGACTAAACTCATCACTGCTTGTTGTTTACTTAACCGAGTCATCTCCAGGGCGTTTATGTCTTGATTGCGAGGGGGCAAAATATAGATCTTAAAGAGCGGGCTCGGAGATGTTTTGAAGTTCCAAGCAGATGTGCAGCCATCACTTTCGACTGGCACATAACATTTACTGTCGCCGGAGATGACTTGCTTGAAGTTATTGGGGTCTAAATCAAATAGTGATAACACATTCGGGCGAAGTCGTATGCCGGGGTAACCTGAACTCACGATGGGATGCGGTGCAGAGTCTGGGTTCAATATGGCGATATCATCCGATACTAAGCTAGCGCCGGCCTGCAACAGTGACGCCGCAGTGGTTGATTTACCAGCGCCCTTGTGGCCGACGAACGCAAACGCTTTTCCTTTATCTTCTAATACACTCGCGTGAATGCACACCTTTTTACGTAAACGCATAACACACCCTAATACCGGGCCTAATAAAAAAGAGTGAACATCACTGTTAGGAATGGAGGGTGGTTTCTCACTGACAACTTCTGTTCCGTCTTTACGGACATAGAAGTAGAGTTTTTCACCAGATGATTTGAGAAAAGCCACTATGAGCCAATCTTGAGTGTCGATCACCTCAATGCCATTTTGATGATCGGTGTTTACGCTGGCATTTAATTCGTGCCTATTTAGGGGCACTGCCTCATTAGATAAATCGACACGTACGTCGTAGTTTTCAAGAGCGCGTGGCGCGAGCAAGTCTATGGGATGGCTTAGACGAACAGTTAAGCCATAAACCGAGTAGTAATAAGCCACCGATGACTTTTATTGCATATAACGTTAGCTGTTAATTAAAAAATGCTAGCGGTATAACTGCTAGGAGAGCCGCCGCCATCATCACCTGTGTCGCCTGAAATGGCTTGTGTGAGTTCGCTCATCTTTCCGTAGTCCATGAGTGAGGGCTCGTGATAGGCCTTTACTTCTTGTTCACTATCGGTGTTTGATTCTTGTGACATGCGTATTATCTCCTTTCATTCTGCGTATGACTGGTGCTATTTGGTAACCAGCTAACCAATCAGACAAGGTTACAGCCCTAATTATAGCCTTAAAATCAGCACGATTGGAGGGCTTGGTGGTATTTAATGTTGATTTAATTTGCTCAAGGTCGATGTATTTCTCGAGTAAATTGTTCTCAAGAAGCGCGTTGTAGCGCGTTGGTGACTCTGAGTTCTTAGATAAAGTCGCTTGTAAGCCGTTACCGGGTAGTGGGGTTTTAGGGCGCATTAGAACACTCTTTGGTAAGAGATTATGCATAGATTGCCTTAAAATAGTTTTGTTATATAGCCAAGGAGTGGGCGGTAAGGTTTGTGCATATTTCAATAAACGCGTGTCAAAAAAAGGATGCCTTACTTTTATGGGGATATGCGTAAAACCAGGGTCATTCCAACAAAATACGCGCCGCCATAAGCCTCCATTGGTCATGCTGGATTGAGCGTTGAATGGGATGATGTTTTCAGTTAAAACGGCGCGCATACGCTCTTCTAACATATGCTCTTGGGCGAACTGTTGATTGATCCAGCTTGGGATTTGTCGCTCACTAATAGATTGCTGGGCTTCTCGCCATTTGCGTTTTTGTTGCAAACCCAGCGGCGGTCGCGTTTGATATAGTGACCAATGATGTTGAAATTGCCTTAGTATTGAAAAGAACTTGCTCGGTGTGTTAACTGACCCCCAATTAACTCTACTTGCTTGCAGTAGAGGGTCGCCTCCAAAACCACTTAGCAACACACTAGAGTGGCTAGCCGCGTGGCGCAACAAATGATAGTTGGAAGTATCGCGAGTGGTAAAGCGTGGTTCAGGTGAACGAAGATCATCAGGTGCAGTCGCTGAGTTTAAACTATTAGACGCTTCTTGAAGAATATGGTGTTCCATACCATAGTGTTGTGCAATTTCTTGAGCAATTGGTGATTCTAGGTCAGGTAAATTACCACTAGCGCCGTAGGTATATGCGACTACTCGACGCGGCATTTTTCGCTCATGCATGAGTACATTTGAAAGGGCCGCGACACTGCTTGAATCCATCCCCCCACTTAAATGAACACTCACACTATCACTGCACGATCTATCGGCCACGGCGAGCTTGAATAGGTGCTCGAACTCCTCTACATATTGTTTAGGCTTCGCGTGATGAATATCACACTTTTCGGCGATAGACCAATAGCGCTCCGATTGGACTTTACCGTCCTCAAAAATTAGAAAGTGGCCTGCCGGAAGGTGGCTTATGTGCTTAAAAAACGTGCCATTGGGATTTTGATTGATGCGAAAAAGCAGATAGTCGGCTACCGCAAGCTCATCCAGTTCGTTTGATATATCGGGGTGTAAACGTATCGCGTTTAGGGTATTGCTGACGCACAAGCCTTGTGATGTGGAAGCGTAATAGAGTGGCACTACACCGAATTGGTCAGTAGCACAGAAGAGGCGTTGTTTGCTTGAATCCCATAGTGTAAATGCGAAATCGCCTATCAAGTATTTTAGGCAGTCGACACCCCATATCTGGTAAGCAAATAGAACCAGTTTTTCATCGCTGGTCAAAGCGTCAATCTCACACTGATAGGCCTTTAAACGAGAAACTAACTCTTCTCGGCCATCTATTCTTACGTCTGCACTAATCCAAATCTTACCATCGAGTGAGGACGGTTGTGATTCATTTAAAGAATTGGGCGACGTGAGTAACAGTGTGTGGGCCATGGCGATGTTATCGTCACACCAATATTGTTGACGTTCTGGACCTCTTATTGCCATTAACGATGCCATATTCACAATTAATTCTCGGCTTGCCCGTTCACCATTTGTATTCACGATCGCTGCAACACCGCTCATGTAAATTGCTCCTCTCTCATTGAACCAAAGTCTTCTACAACGTGATACTTTTTGCGTACATTTTTGCCAGCATTTAGTGGAATTCCTTTATGCTCAATCCAAGCGTGAGCTTTAAATTTGGGTTTGTTACGTACTCCGACACACACTTTGCAGCTAATATTATTCTTTGAAAGTAAGCGTTGCAGTACTATGGATCGTGATAAACAATTGCCTTTCCAGGCGGTTCTTTGAACACCCAACATCAATTGTTGCAAAATTTGTTTTGCGCTGTTTAGATTATCATTTTCGTCGAGGCCCAAAAACTCGTCTGATTTACACATTATCGCAATCGTGTTTTGGATACCGATACTACGAATGAGTATTTCAGTAATAGGGATCAGTACTTGTACACGCACGATACCGAGGCGTCTATTAAAATTCATGGAATTTATTTTTGTGCAAGAAAACGACTGACGATACTAAAGCGAGCACCTGACAACACCGGCGTTACTTCATGGACTAAATCGACTGGGTAGGCGAATAGTGAACCCACATTTGAAGGAGCTGAAATCCCACGATTGGCAAATTGCCCGTGTGTGATGAGCCCATAAAATTGAAGCTTTCCGCCCTCATAAACAAAGTCGGAATCTTGAGCATCCTGACTGTTGAGATTGACGCTGATGTTTATTTTTCGATTTAGCTGGTCATCAGTATGAGGGGCGAAAAAATCTCCCTTACTATATTTTAGGTATTTGGGTAGCTCGAACTCGTGCGCCAGACTGGTATCAAAAAACGTTTCTAAATCGCCTTTAATTGATCGGATTTTTGAAGTGACTTCGGTGTGTGTGTGTTCTGAAACAGCGCCGTATTGATTTTTTCGAATACGGTGATTAAGGGTTTCGGCTTGAGTCCGTTCGCTAAAAGTTCCTGCCGCGCTTTTTTTAGCCCCTTCAATTTCTTTGCAGAGCTTATTGCAGTGTGAAGAGCTAAGGAAATCCTCAACAACGAAGATCCCCAGTTTCTGTAAAAGGCGGGCGGTTGGCACGGTTACTCTACAATACTCAGCAAACCCGCATTCTCTAATTCAACAACAAATTTACCAAGGTCGCGATACAGCACCTCTTCGGTAGCGTCGTATTCGTTCTTCAAGGAGTCTATTGCATCTTCTGTATTTTCAAACTGTTCTAGAGTTTGCCAAAAGCGCAACCCGACATCGTCTAAGCCAAAATAATGCTCATCGGTGAGGTTGAGTAAGACGGCTTCGTTTTCAACTTCTTGAAGTATTACATTTGAGTTGATTTTTATTTTGATTGAAATTGAACTGCTCATATAAAAAGCCAGAGGCTAAGGTTAATAAGGCTGACTTTAGTTTAATCGGCGAGAGTTCGATTAACAATAGAGCTCTGAACTAAATTATGGTGCCGCATGTTTTGATCAACGACGGCAACTAATTTGTCTGGATTCGCTTTGATATCTAAAAACGTAAGCAATGACACAAGCTGAGAATGCGTGTCGCTCAAGGTCTTATCATAATCAATATATAGCTCGTCCATATACTCGCAGTTACTTAACCATTTCGCGGTAGTGATTAAGTGCTTTCGATACAACTCCTTTAATTTCACATCGTTTTCAGCCTGATTGGTTTGCCCCATATTTTTAAGCATCCTCGCTTGCGATGCGAGTACATCACCGAGTTCGCGGCGCATAAAAACCACTTTGTAATGCCTGTTCACTGGGAGTTGTTTTAACAGTGCCGAAATTACTTTTATTGCCTTGCCTTCTGCATTTTCGAGCCAATCGTAACGCCCCTTAGCCAATGCTTTAACCATCTCGTGCTCGTAGTAACCATTTGCGTTATCGTGATCGGCACTTCGGACGTGATCGGTTATGGCAGTGACACCCGCCGCCTCAAGGATCTGCATCATCATAGAGGTTCCTGAGCGCGGCAACCCAGAAACGATAATAATTGATTTAGCCCTTTTATTTTTTCGCTTAAAAAAATCTAGGAGTGACATGTGAGATGATTAATCGTGTTGTGATTGCGCCCTTACAATAACGATAGGCGGCGAATTAGATTATAGTAGGCCTAATTATCTAGGCATTGGCAATACTCAACAAGCGTTTACTGCAGAGAACTTACGCACTGGAAATCATTATCGATGAAAGTAAGTGTCGATATATACGGTGTACCAGCTTGGCGCTATATGACACGATTGGCAACGTGAAGAACAACCAAAGTAAGAATGAGCTTATGCGGTTGGGAACGAAATTGGTAAGACATGTCTTTAGAATAGAGAAATAGAAGTGAGCAAGCGCGTCGAAAATTTAGGTAATGAATTGCAAATTTTGCTGCAGTCCATTGCACTGGCCTACAAACAAAATGTCAACTCGAACCATAGATTGGATTGGCTAACAAGGGTTTGCGAGTGTGACACTGATTTATTATTGCGCTTGGCTCATTATCACGGATTAGTACCATGGCTAGCGTTCAACATGAGTGCATTGCCTAGATCACATGCTAAAAAGTTAGCTAGCTTCTCAAAACAGATTGATAAGTTGGCTCAAATGGTGAGGTTCAAGTCAGAAAACCAATGCCAGTCAGCAGTATTGATCGCATCGAAGCTGACGGCGGCAAACATCTCGTACATCTCCTTTAAAGGCAGCGCAGCATTGCATCAATTTTACCCAGAGTTTTTGCAATCCAGGGCCTCTGATGATTTGGACTTATTGGTCAAAACGGATGAGGTGTTGGATACCGTGAGGGTACTAATAGGTGAGGGCTATCAAGCGTCCGACGGAGAAAATATTCCGATCCTCAAGCTAGCGAAATTTGTTGCTGAGCATTCTCAATGGTATCGGCATCACGATATACCTTTGGTGTCCTCCAAACCCATAGCACATCATATAGATTTACATTGGAGTATTGCCGATGAGTTTTCATTCTCGGCTAGTCGCGCTTCGCTATTTTCCAACCCTGAAACAGTGGCCACTAAGTTTGGAGAGCTTTACACCTTACCGTTCGCTAAACATTTTGTGTATCTCTGTTCACACGGCCACTCAGATGCGTTTTTTCGACTTAGGTATTTAGCGGATGTTTTCGTGGCCACAAAGCAAGAAAGGTTCGATCGAGACGATGTTCGTAAGCTTGCCAGAGAATGTGGTGTGGAAATGGCAGTTAATCGATCCATCATGTTGGCGAATCAACTATTTTCACCTGATGAAAACTCTATTTCAGTAGACCCGTACACAAGTTCGATTATTGATAGGTTGAGCGGCTACAATGGTTTCACTCCGAGAATTCATCCAAACAAGGGCCAATGGAACCGGTCAGATAAAAATAAGTATTTGTTGAGACAGATAAAAAACCGTTCTAGTAAGTCTCATTGGTTTAGCCCTATAGTGGCGCGCATGAAACTCACATTGCCCGACCTCAAACATTGGTCTGAAGGTAATCACATAGTTTGGTTTTATAGTAAATGTTTGCTAAAGCGCTTAAATCTTCGCACATCGGGGTCGTAATGTCAGATGAGTAATTTTATGGTTTGTAACTACGAGGCGTCTTAATGTGAATGCGGTTAAAGCGTTAAAGCCCTTATTGATTCAGAGTTTTGCATTTGCGCCAAGAAAGCTCCTTGCTTGCTTGATGTTGATGCTGCTTGGGAGCATTGTTTCGGGCGGCGGAATATTGTTAATTATTCCAATGTTGGCATTCGCCGGTATTGATATTGCTTCAATCGGATCGAATAAAAGTTTCATTGATGGAATAGGTGATTTTCTTTCTCCGTTTAATTTCTCACCGAGCTTATCTTTGGTGCTCATCTTGTATTTACTGGTTGTACTCGCAGTTAGTTGTCTTGCCTTTTATCGAGATGTGTTGTCGGCTTCTATTCAACAGTCATTTGTCATGCATTTACGTAATCGCTTGTCAGATCGACTTTTCTCGACTCGATGGCGGCATATCAACGATGCGCACATGGCCGACTTTTTACGTTTACTGACGAGTCAAGTTCAAGTCGTTGGGTCAATTATTAGTCTATTGCTTAAATTGAGCAGCAGTATCATTTTGATGATTGTCTATCTGCTTATTTCCGCCGCGTTATCGATTAAATTAATGGCCATTGCATTGCTGTTGGGAGCGTGTATGTTCATGGTTGTATGGCCATTGAATACACGCCTTAGGTCTAGTGGCAGACGAATGTTAGGGGCCAACGTTGATATGCATCGAGACATTTTTGATGATCTAGCGAACTTGAAGGTGATTAAAGGGTTTGCTGCGGAACCACTTTACCTGGAGAAAATACGAGCTAACAACGACATACTAGAGAAGCAAAAAATTTATGCAGCGCGCATCAATGCTTTGACACGCACCATTAATTTGCTCGGTGCTGCGGTGGTGTTTTCAATCGTATTCTATGCAGCGATAAGCTGGTTACGCTTGCCTATCGCTAACGTGCTTATTGTATTACTGATTTTTGCGCGATTGATGCCGCATGTTGTTTCCTCCCAATCGGCAATGCAAAGCATCATTCATCACGCGCCTGTATTCCAAGACTTACTCAATCATTCGGCAGAGCTAAGAGCAAAAGCAGAACCACCGCATGTCCAGAGTGAGTCTCTTGGTTTGAAACATGGCTTGGAGTTGCGCGAGGTAACGTATCAACATTTAGGTGCGGAGCTGCCCGCAATAAGCGATCTCAGTTTCAGTCTAAAGCGAAATCACACCCTAGCAATAACGGGCCCATCGGGAGCTGGAAAATCAACGTTGGCCGATTTACTTTCAGGTCTTTTAGAACCTACAAAAGGCGAAATATTGATTGATGGCTGTGAAATCAATGATAAGAATCGAAGAGCGTGGCGACAACGAGTAGCCTATGTTACGCAAGATGTGTTTTTATTTCACGATTCTATTCGTGCAAATTTGTGTTGGGTAACTGAGGAGCATCCTAACGATGATGAGTTATGGGAAGTCTTAAACTTAGCCGCCGCTGACGACTTCGTTAAGAAGCTTCCGCATGGTTTAGATACAAGAGTCGGCGATCGAGGGGTTCGATTATCAGGTGGAGAGCGACAGCGATTGACACTGGCCAGAGCATTGCTCTCTCGTCCGGATTTACTGATCTTAGATGAGGCGACCAGCGCTTTGGATCAGGAAAGTGAGTTGAAAATTAAGGACGCCTTATCAAATTTGGACGGGCATATGACCATCATTATTATTGCTCATAATGAAACCACAATAGAACATGTCTCACAGCGCATAACGCTGGCTTGATAGCCTGTCTTTAAGAGACTTCTGTATTGTTTTATTGCCTGGGGATTGGGCAATAAATACGGCTCAGTCCACTCATTGTATAGCGCTGATGCTCCTTGTATAGCGCTAACGCTCAGTGGGATTAATAGGCGTTTCTATCGAAAAGCACAGTAACTAAGGTTTTGAATAATATTCTCATATCCAAAGCGATTGACCAATTTTGAATATACTCGAGATCATATCGTAACCGGCGCTGCATTTTTTCGATGATCTCCGTTTCACCTCGGCACCCGTTAACTTGTGCCCAACCAGTGATTCCGGGCCGTATTTTATGACGAGCCATATATCCGTGAACCTTATCACGATAATATTCGTTATGAGCGACGGCATGAGGGCGCGGCCCAACGAGTGACATTGAACCATTAAGAACGTTTATAAGTTGAGGTAATTCGTCAACTGAATATTTTCGAATAAACTCGCCAACACGGGTTACTCGACTATCGGCTGGTTTGGCTTGGCGAATGTTGTCACCATCTTCACTAACCGTCATTGATCGAAATTTCCATACCGTAAATTCTTTACCGTCTAACCCGTAGCGTCGTTGTTTGAAGAATGTTGTGCCTTTGGAATCCAGCTTTATCGCGATTGAAGTGATAATAAATAATGGGCTTAAAACAGTTATCATTAACAAAGACAATACTATATCTTCAATGCGTTTGAGCCGCTCAAAGCCTCCGGTAATCGGCGAGGCTGATAAGTTGAGCATGGTTAGACCTGCCGACTCTACCAGGGAATAGCGTGTAAAATTTGCCCCAAATAAGTCAGGAACAAGAAAGACATTGGTCGCAGTATTCTCAAACGCGATTTGAAGCTGTTCTATTTTCTCCGCAGAACTTAAGGGCAACGCTATCCATATTTCCTTGACTGGTTGATGACCAGTGCTCCTTAGCTTCTCGATATACGAAATGGCTTCACTGGTATCTCCTAAAACAGGGATGTCTCGGTAGTGGGTATGATGTGTTTTAACGTCATCATCAAATATCGCAAGGGCGCTAAACCCGGCCCACTTCTCTTCAAGTATTGCGTCGCATGCATTTTTTCCTAACGCCCCAGCACCGATGATGACAACGTTACGAGAATTCTGTCCTTGCCGGCGATTGTTTCGCAATGATATCCAGACCGCGACTCTCGAGGTTGCCATTAGAGCATAAGTGCTGATAAACGTCATCGCCACCCAAAGCCTGGAAAACGATTCGCCTGACTTGGTAAAAAAAGTGATGGTGCTTAAACATAATGCTACAGTAAACCATGCAACGGTTAGATCACTCAAAGACTTGTAGAGCCAACGGCCAGACTGAGGTTTGTAGATACCCCACCAAGAAAATATATTTAGTGTGACGAATAGCATAACTAAGAGCAGAAGCTGGTAGTCACCATTCGGGATCCAAAAGTTATTGCGTATTCGATACATAACGATCCCGCATAAAATAATTGCGAGTATATCTAGACATTGGAGCAGCCTATTTGATAGAAGTTGGCGTGGTTGCATAAAAGTTGTGATACAGCGGCTTATGTGCTGGCATTCCTATTGTACTTATGATTGTAGCTATGACGGTCTACTTATCGACGTACCTATTCGTCATCGCTTTGTCGTTTAAACAATTTGTTAATAGAGCCACAGCCCTGATATCAACGGTTATGTTCAACTTAAAACAATCATAAGCCAAACTTTCGTGTCTTGAATACCGACCTTTGTAATATTATTAAGTCTGTCGCATACCGAAGATCGCATCCAGCGGAGAAATAACCTTTCTTAAGTTCAGAAAACGTATCTAGAGAAGGCTTCCAAAATGTTGTATTTTCTTTCCATCGGCTAGTTCGGGCCATTGTGTCAAAGACAGATCGCAGAATCGACTTGCGTACTTTCCAGATACCGACATCTGAGAGTAGTTTGCCATACTGTCAATCCATATAGTTTTCGCGCCAACTAATTTTCCAAATAAAATAGCGAAAAAGCCAGGGGCGGCACCAGTTGAAATCACGATGTCGGGTCGGCGCCGAATAACAATCGCGAACATTTTGGAGGCTAAAGGCAGTAATTTTAATTTGGTTGATAGGTCTGCGTCGGGGACAATACTCAGATTGTCGTGGGAGTCGATCGCACTCACGTTCAGGTGGGTGGTCACATAATGTAAGTCACAGTGTTCAAAGGCGTCGCTCATCATCAGTAGTTGGGCCCAATGGCCACCGCCGGATGCTACCGCAAGAACTTTTTTACTTTTACTCATTTGAACTGCTCGTTTTTAGAATAAATTTGCCTAGAACGGCTTTGTGGTCACTCAGATTTGAGGCGTCTATGGTCTGAGTTTCGAGAGAACGCAGTCCTCGGGTGAGGAGATAATCTATTCGAATTAACGGCCCAAAGAGCGCTGATCTGCGCTGCGCATTTGGGTACGTAAAACCATAGCCAGAGTGATGAGCATCGTCTAGATTATACTGATATCGAAGTAAGTTATAATGCGTATTGTTGGGCGTAATATTTAGGTCTCCGCAAAGAATTATTTTCGAGTCCATGTTAAGAATGCTAAACAGTTTTTCCCAAACGAGCGAGATGCCGATACTCTGGTAGGGTCTGGGCATATGTGCGTTAATGATGCCGATCTCGCCCCAACTAGGGTGATAAAGGGTGCCGTATTGATAGAAACCCGTGTCATCAATCATGTTTAGGGGAAATCGACTTAGCAAGATTTGATTACCACCGTTTTGAGCATAATGCGGAAAGATATTGTCGAGTTTAGTGAGTAGGGAAACGCGATCTTGTTCAGAAACCTCTTGTAAGCATAATAAGTCCGGCATGTGCGTTGTTGCTAGTGAGGCGATATCGCCTGTATTTTCAGTTCGGGTTAAGGTGCTAAACGTCGCAACAACTAGCTCCGCCGGATTCTCCACTTCTGTGTGTTGAGAAGGCCCTTGCAAATTAGGGAGTAAGAAAGGGGCGTTGACTAGGCATGCCAACACGCTCGAAACTACAAGCCATTTGTTTCTGGAGCAAATTGAATAGCAGAGAAAAAGCAACAAAACAAAAAGGCTTGTAGGCTGTAGAACGGCCTTAGTTAAAAACAACGCAGGGGATTGAAGGTCAGAGGTGAAATACAGTGCAACCATCAGCAAAGAAATGCCGATAATGGCGATGCTAATTATTAACGGTTGCTGTCGTCTCTGTACCATCTTTTCTTGCCTGCGCGGTATTCGCATTTGGCTATTACCAAAGCCATTAGATTGACGCCATAGTAGACTGCTTTGTCGTACCATTTCAAATGCTCGATTACTGGGAGCATTGTTTTTGTTATGCTCGATTGTTTCTGTTTGAGTTGCTCTAAGTAGTTCTCTAATTCCAGGTTTCCAAATTTAGATCGAGCTTTTACTCGAATTAGCGTAGACAGTTTCTTTGGTGCTTTGACCGTCACATTGCATGTATGAGCAATGAGTATTTCGTTGGGAGTAAATTGACTACGAACAAAGCCGTCATCGGCTATGAGTTCTGGCCATATACCGAAACGTTCTCGTGCTAGTTTGTTTACTAAATAAGCACCCGCACCGTATCCCGCTAATCGAACGTGTTCAGTATTATACCAAACACGATAGAAGCTCTTAACCAATCCACTGCTATGTTGGGTGATCAACTTGGACCCAGGAATAATAAGCCTGGGCTCGTCATGTTCACGACCAAGTTCAACGAGCTTTTCAACCTGGGTTTGTTCGCATTCAATATCTGCGTCCAAATATAATCTAGGGAAGCCGGGATTGAGTGATTCAGCGTAGCGTATGGCTAGGGCTTTAGAAGCTTGGCTTAGGGAGTAACAATGCACATCTTTAAATTCGCATCTAACAATCTTCTCGGTGTCATCGGTACAACCATTACAAATCACGATTATTTGATAATCGCGAGTACCTTGCTCACTGGCTAATAGTTGTAACGTTGTTCTTATTACCGTTGCTTCGTTGTAAGCCGTGATGATGACGCTTGGTTTCGTCGACGAGATAGTTTGATCATTCACGGGAAATTTCTAATTGTTTATTACGCCCAAAAGTGAGAGATATAAAGGCTAGTTTAGCCCACGTTTTTGCTGTGTCTAGGTCGCGCTTAAACAGGTATGCGAAGGCCCTGAGGCTTGCCCCTGCAGTGATCATTAATCGATAACTGACATTGAAAAGAGTACCATGATGTTTTCGAACATATACTATTTTTGAGGTATAGATAGGGATAATTCGTTGGCAGGATTGCGCGGCAGAGTGGTGAGCGTGTTTAAGCTTGGCATTGGGTACGACGGTTGGCTGATAATACACTTGTCGTGCACGTCGACATAGATCAACTTCTTCTGAATATAGAAAAAAGCGAGTGTCGAACCCGTTTACGGCTTGCCAAGCGGGTTCCGAAATCAGAAGGCAACACCCTGAAATGCAGTCTACCGCATACGGTATAACGCCCTGATCACCAACGTGTTGATAATCGAGCTGCCAGCTCCCGTCTTTAATAAGACGTGATAACCCAGTCGCCCACGCAAACGTATTTATCATTGAGGGTTCTTGCCAGGCATGGCGAAAATCGGGGTGATCATGTTTGTCTACTGTCACACCACCCCAAATACCTTGGCTGTTATTTTTAGTACTGTGCTTCAGCAATGAAGAAAGTGTTTCAGGGAAGAGCACGACATCAGGATTAATACAACAAAGATAATCAAAATCATGGCCTTCAACGCACTTGTTTATCGCCTTTCCAAAACCAAGATTTGTAGGGTTGCTTATGCATGTTAGCGCGATGTCTGAGGTGGTTTCAATTGTACTTAATCGTTGTTGTTGTTCGTCGTCGCCACTATTGTCGGCACAAATGATCGATACGGTAAATTCAGATGGTAGCTCTTGCTTGCAAAGCTGCTTGACCAAGTTGTTTACCAACTCGGTCGAGAAGTAATTGACGATAACAACGAGCAGTTTGCTCGGCTCACTCTTGGTGTTAGACATCGTCTATGAACCTCTTGATAAGCCTAATCAGGCTTTTTGCTGGGTCTTGATTTGCGGTTGTGGTGTGCTGATAAGTTTCCTTGTTCTGTATGATACGGAAGATCATTATCTCTAGTTCTTCACAATTATTCGCGATGTGGATGAATGATTTATTAGCCAACGCAGTTGCGGTTCCGATTTGATGATTGTTGATGTGCTCTTTTAGGTCTGCTCGTCTCGGCATGATGATAATAGGCTTTTTATACCTGGCGGCGAGTAGGATGTTGCCCATCCCCGCATGACTAACGAGAAGATCGCATTCACGCACCGACTTTTCGAATTCATTGGCATCGCACCATTGTGTGGAGTGCAAGTGTGTAGAGCTAAAATTGCTATTGCCAATTTGAGCCTTGATGCTGAGATCAGGGTTTTTTGCGGCAACGGAATCCAGGCAATCGATCAGGCGGTCCATTGTGAATCGGGACCCCACAGAGGCAAAAATGGTTTTACGCTGCTGTTGCATTTAGATCGCAGGATGAGGCTTAAGGTGTAAACTATTTACAGAAACAATAACTAAATACAAAACGCTGAAACCGGGAATGTGCATCGGAAAGTCTACCAGAGAGTGAATTGCTACTGCGACGGTCCCGTAGAGGCTAGTGTAGGCAAATGTCGCTTGAATATGTGTATGTGGTTGCTTCAATACTCGAATATTGTCTCTAAGAACTCCAGAAAGAAACAGCGCTAAAAGGCTAACACCTACTAAGCCGTACTCAATCCAGAATTGGATTAGGTCGTTGTGAGCGTAGTAATAATACGCATTGCCAATTTCCAAGGAACGGTAAGGCGAAAATTGAGAATAAAAACTCCCGCCCCCAATGCCGACGAGCCATGTGTCTTCTAACATCCGTAAAGCAGCATGACTTAGCGCGTAGCGCCGTGAAAAGGTATGCGATAGTCCTGATATTTCTTGTTCGATAAGGGCGTAATCAAGAGAAAGAATTGCGAGTAGGGTGGCTATACCGAGGATTGAAATCGCCGAAAATAAAACTGCACGCTGCCTTAATCTCCAAATAACACGCATGAGAATTAAGCAGCTTACTGTGAATAATGCCGCTAAGGCACCGATAGATTTACTTGCAATTAGCCCAATCAGTAGTAGTAAAAGTGTTAAGAAAGCGGGATTATAAAAGTAATCAAACACTCGAATAAAGAGTGCTTTGGATTTGCCAGATGGCTTATTCGTCAAGGTATACGAAATAGTTAAAATTATGGTTAATGCAATATAAGCAGCGAAATGATTTGCATTAACGAAAAAGCCAGTCGGCCGATCCAGATAATGAAGTTTCGGCATCCAGAGTAACATATCGACGCCACTTAAATAGACCCAGAGCCCGTACACGCATTGAACACAGGAACATAAAACAATAGTAGAGAAAAGTATCTTTAAAGAGTTAGAGTGCGTAAGGGCGCTTTTCCAAATTGTCAGCAAACTCAGCATTGCGAAGCCGACAAGGACACTATTTAGACTGGCTGCCTTATCAGGGGCGATGGTGCCGTATTGAATCGCAGCCCAAAGTTGAAAGAGGAGAAGAATAAACAGAGGGTTTACCCGACCTCCTTGATGATTGTTTTTACTATTTTGGCCTGCTTCAGTTGTGCGCTTTTTGAGAACTAGCACAATGCAAAGACCAATGAAGCACAGCCCGGACCAGAGCAGAGAGACCCAAGCAGGAGCGCCACCTTTGATCATCGAAATGCTCACGGTTAAGAACAGGGCGAGCCGCAAGGCTTTGATGGAATGTTGGGAATCGCTAGGCATCTAATTCCACTCCATTGATAAGTTTAAGGTCATGGTTTACTCAGCACCTTGAAAATAGCTGAGTAAGCAAGGCGAAAAAAAACCTCTCGCAAGAGGTTTTTTTGAAACGTTTTTATCGAATGTGGTAGTTCTTAAATGCGGTTTCAAATAGTGTGTAAACCTTCTAAGCTGGTTTGTCTTTTATCGACCTAAAGGAGAATAAGTGGTAAGAATGATTGCCTAATTAGTAGGCGACCCGCCAGTTGGAGGAGTGGTAGGAGCGTCTTGGTTATCGATGCCGCCACCCGCACTCGTCGCTGTTGATAGCGATGGGCTCTTAGTATTAGAAGAAATATTTGCAAATGCACCGCCAGTACCTTTCGCGCTTTCCCCTACGATATAAGTACTTAATGGACCGACGGCGACGATTTCTCCATTGGCCAGCGTAATCGATACATTGGATTCAGTGCCAGTGTTAATTACGTCGCCATCTTCAACTTCATCGCCAGATTTAAGGCGTTTTACAGAACCATCGGCAGATGTCGCGGTGACGTGCCCAGAAACCTCATTTGCAGAATGGGTGTCCGCAGCTATCGAAATATTAGTTGCGACTAAAAGAATCGCCGCTATCAAGGAAGCGCTAAGATATTTAAATATGTTGATGGATTTGAGTTGCACAGGAACCTCCAAAATTTAATTTATATGAACTCACTCCGATAACGCCTAGTTGATATTTCGCTAGGGATTAGAGGATATGAAATACATAGTACTTAATTACGTATTGCAAACACTATATCACTACATTAGAGTACTAGGAAGTAAGACAGTCTGCAATGTTTTGGGTCGTTGTTAGACACCGAGCGTTTAGAGACCGGAGACTAAAAGGGTCTATACTTCAGGCTAAATTGAGGTGATCTCATCAATGTCTTACAACCAAAATTGATCAATTTTAAAATATATTAAGTACCGATGAGTACTATTTACGTAAGGGTAAACAGTTATGTATCAGTTCATGCGACTAAGCGCATTAGCGTCGGCAGTGTTCACTAGCATCATGATTTCTGAAGATGTGCTCGCTGTTGATCCCAAATCTCATAAGGTAGGGAGTACCGATGTGACCGCGATGATCAGGAGTTCATTCGGTTATGGGGACAATGTATTTCGTGGCTCAGATACCGAGACAAGTTCAAGTTTTTTACATTTGCAACCAGAGGTTCGTGCGGTCCGGGAAACCAACGAGCAACGATTAGAGTTTGCTTATGAAGGGGATGGAGTTGCCTTCTTTGATAGCAGTGATGACAACTATTTATCGACCAAGCTTTCTGGACTCTATGCACGGAAGTTAAGTTCGGTTAGCGAATTCTCAGTTGGATTGAGTTTTGAAGATGGGAGTACGGTGCGCGGCACCGATATTACCGAAGGTTCCAATGGAGATGTAGAAGGAGCGACTGATTTCACTCGAAGAGATTTTTCCTTAGGTTACGTTGTAGGCAGCGAGAAGGTCGGGCCGAGTTTAGAGTTGGGCTATACCTATACTGATTTGGAGTTCGACAATTTCACTGAGATTAATCAGGGGCGTGATTATACCCTTGATAAGTTGTCGGCTCGATTAGGCTACCAATACTCTGTTGCAACTAAGTTTTTTGTTGATTTAAGTTACAGCGACTTTGATTACGACAGTTTGGCTTTCGGATTTGCAGGCGAATTAGATAACACTGAAGAATCGATCATGGTTGGGGTAAAGTGGCGTTTGAGTCGTTTGACCTCCGGTGAAATTAGCATAGGCAGCATTGATAAAGACTTTGATAACTTTCAAGATCCAAGCTCATTTACATCTTGGAACGCGCAACTTGATTGGACACCAACCAGTCGCGACACCATAACCGTCGAGAGCTTTTCAAGGCCTTTTGAGCAGGCTGGCACAGGTTTGTTTCAAGACGTCGATCAAACGTCTGTCGAGTGGAAGCATGATTTATCGCGACGCTTCAGCATCAAAGGAGGCATTGCTGTTGGCGATGTAGATTTTGGTAGTGTGGCTCGTGATGATGACTATGACACGTATTCGTTCGCGCTATTGTATCAATCTAATCGCTATACAGAATGGTCGTTAAATTTTGAACGAGAAGATAAAGACTCGAATCTTCAGGATTTCGACTTCGATACAAATACCGTGTTCTTGTCTTATTCGGCTAGCCTGTAGACCTTTTTAATGATGATGATCACATGGTTTTTACGGGTCTGTATAAATTACGCGATTTGTGTTTGCTTTGCGTTCGTGTCCGTTGAATCGGTCAGTGCACAAGTTGATTCCACTTATAAGTTGAGTGCCGGAGATAGAATCAAGATTTTAGTGTTCGAAGAGCCTGATATGTCGTTTGATGTTCTGGTTGATAGCACAGGGGTGATGACGTATCCCTACCTTGATGAGATAACGCTCAAAGACAAAACCACCAGTGAACTGGAAAGCGAGCTCGTTGGCAGACTAAAAGGAAGGGTATTGATTAACCCTAATATCGCTGTTTCAGTTATTGAATACCGAGCGTTCTCGATCGGTGGCGAAGTGAAGAACCCTGGTAACTACCCTTTTGAACCCAATTTGACGCTCAGAAAAGCGATTAACCTTGCTGGCGGTGTTACAGAGTGGAGCAACGGAAAACGATTTACCGTTGATCGAGAGCAAGACCTTAAAAATGAAAAACTAAGCTTGGACTCGCCAGTGTATCCCGGAGATGTGGTAACCATACTGCCGCGCCGTTTCTAGCAATAGTCAATTTATTCGTTGCCCGTATGTGGTACCTCGTAGATTGGAACCACAAGATTTAACCTGACACGTTTAACATACCTAGAAGATGAACGATTACTACGATTCAACGACGATAGACTTATCGTACTATTGGCAGTTATTAAAAACGGTCTTTCGCAAAAACATTAAGTCGTCACTCTTGATGGCGCTGCTGGTTGGTGGGCTTACGTTTTTGTATTCGCTGACCTTGGAGTCTGAATACCGGGCAACCACCGTGATGCATGTGGCTCCGCAAAGCAGTGCTGTCTTTAATCTCAGGGAGTTATTTTTAAATCGGAGAGACCCTGCTTTTCGAGAAACTCAGGTTGGAATAATTCGTTCGAGAGTATTGGTTTCTAAAGTAGTCGATCGATTGGAACTCGATAAACATCCTTTGTTTAATACCACTAAACAGTCGGTGTTTGACAAGATCAAACAAAAAGTTGGGTTAGAGAAAAGCGCGAAACCAAATACCAAAACAGTAAAGCGTTTAATAACAAGAAACCTCATTGATGCGATTGATATTAAATCGCAACGAGACTCGTATCTTATGAACCTTTCGCTGGTTCTCGCCGACCCAGAGTTAGCCGCTAAAATCACAAATACGCTTTCGCAAGAATATATTGATTCTGTGCAGGCGAATAAAACGGAGTCTTCTGAGTCATCTGAAAAATGGTTGCTCGATAGGCTTGAAGTCGTGAACAAGGACTTAAGATCAGCGGAGTTGGCTCTCCAAGAATTCAAAGAACGTGAAAATATTATTGGAAGTAGTAGGCAAAACGATGGCATTGTGTCCCAAGAAGTTGACATGATCTCGAGCCGCTTACTTGAGGCAAAGCAAAAACGTCTTGGTTCAGAAGCGCTGTATCAGCAGGTGATTGCAACCGAGCGCGGTCGGGGAGATTTACAGGGAATCACGGTGATTCAAAATGATTCAATGGTTCAAAGTATCCGCAACGAGCTAGTTGAGCTGGAAAGTAAGCAGGGAGAGTTGTCTCAACGCTATGGACCTGAGCATAGGAGAATGGTTGAGTTGACTTCACAGATTGCAGCCACCAATGCTAACTTAGATCGTCAGATTCAACGCGTAGTATCGGGAATAAAATCTGAGTATGATCTAGCCAAAGAAAGTGAATCGTTTTTAAAAAATTCTCTGGGAAATTCTACTAACAAGGTTCAGTCTCTAGGGCGAAAACAATTTGACCTATTGTCATTGGAACAGGACGTTCGAACGCAACGAGATGTATACCAAGCTTTTCTGAAACGTTTAAATGAAAACCGCGCGACGGGCGTGAGTGTAAATGAGAATGTAAGAATCACCGATCCAGCCGAACCTCCTCTTCGGGCTTTACAAAGCAAAGCGCCCTTGCTTGTCGGTATTTTGACGCTACTGACTGCGCTTTTTAGTATGTTTGTTGGTTTATTACGTGAGTTGTTTGATAACACTATTTCAAGCGATCAAGATGTGGAGAAAAAACTTTCATCAACCAGCTTAGGGTCCGTGCCATTGATAGAAGACTCTGGACTCGAGGATGTTGAAGGCAATCTGGCGTATAGTTACTTTGGAAATAACAACCTATCTCAGTTTTCCGAGTCGGTACGCACTATTCGCTCTAGCTTAATGTTGTCTTCGATAGATGAGGCTAAGCGCCGAATACTGGTGACGTCAACCGAGCCCGGTGAAGGGAAAACCTCAATGGCTGTGAGCCTGGCCTTTGCATTTGGGCAGGTGCAAAAAACGTTACTAATTGATTGTGACCTGCGCCGACCTTCATTGGATGAACTTGTTGAAACAGGCGTCTTCAATCGACGCCATTTGGGTCTAAATGATTTATGTCTTGGTTCAGCCTCGCCGTCGGATTGCATTAAGTCATTACCGGGCTCCGGTGTGGATCTGATATTAGCGGGTACAGTGAACCCAAATCCGCAAGAACTATTTTGTTCAACTAAGTTCAGCGAGATGCTAAGTCGGCTTTCTGATGTTTACGACGTTATAGTGATCGACTCCCCGCCCAGCAGTGGCTTAAGTGATTCTATGCTGCTTGCAACACAAGTGGATCAAGTGGCTTACGTTGTAAAGGCCAACTCGACGCCTGTGTCTAAGATTCGAGCGTCCATTCAGTCCCTCTCCAACGCAGCAGCGCCTTTGTCAGGCGTTGTTGTGAATCAAGTGCCAGCGTCAGATTCGTCATTTTCCTACTATTACGGTCGCGGTTACTATAACGACCCAATTCAAAATGGCGTTGAGTCAACGAGCTGACTCTTAAATCGGTTATGGTGATATGAGAATCCCTAAGACTGAGATTTTATTGATTATCATTTTGTTGATGCTGTCTTTTATATCAATGAAGTATGCGTTGGCTAATTTTTACTTCGAGCGGGCAAAAACCTCGTATCTTCAGCTGAATGGTAATGAGCTGGAGTATTCGTACGAATTAAACCCTATAGTAGATGATCTTGAACACTCACTCAGCTTGCGTAGCAATTCCGCAGATGCCTTGGACTTAAAAGCAGACCTACTGTATCAATCATGGTGGCTTTCTCCGGACGCTCAATTTTTACCCGATTCAGCCCTATTACAAAACGCGCTTGAATTGCATGCTGAGGCTGACAAGTATCGCTTGGGGTGGGCATTTTCAGCTGCACGCAGGGCGCTTATATACTCTCATCAAGGTAATTTAGATAATGATTTCGACAAATGGTTTGTAGAGTCTCATCGTCTAGGTTTGTATGAACAAAGTTTGTCTCGTTCGCTAATGATTTTGAGTTTGCAAAATTGGAAACGATTGACTGAGACACAAAAAGTCATCGCACTGGATTTTATTCGTACGTCGATAGAGCAAAAACCGAATAGTCCTGAACGGATTGCGTTATTGTTGCAGAAATACGCTCAATATGACGACGTGTGTCATCGTTTGCGATCAACACCTCGAAAGGATCGAGTTTGCCAGAACATCAAGCCCAGTTAAAATCGAATTGATGGAGTAACGCGCTCTTAAGGTTTACGCGCGCTTTTGGCAAATCATGACCGAATGCCTTAGGTACTACTCGCTTTTCGTGTCACTAGTTTGGTCAGTAATTGAATCATTTCAAGAGATTGAGACCTGCAGATCCCCGAAAACCTTAAGCAGGCGCCGTAAAACAATAGAACGCACGGAAACCAAATCGCTATCTTTACAACGAACGTTTGTTCATGGCTAATGTTGTAGGTGACGCAAAGTACACATATAAAGAGAGAATAAAGAAAGAAGAAATAGACGCTGCTGGCGACGACCGGAAAGCGCCTATTTAATAAATATGTGAGCGCGCCGAAATACACTAGTTCAGCAAAGCAGAACACAAGTGCGATACGGATGACACTTGCGTGTTTATAAATCAACACGATACCAATGATTGCTATCAGTACTCTGCTGATATCAGACTTCAGCAATAGTGTTGTAGGGGCGCTTCCGATGACAATTTGATTCAACCATGTGCTGAGCGAACGTAACCCAGCGAGCGCGCAAATAGCTAAAATTAAAAAAGGTAAGCCCGCGTAATTGTGGCCAAAAATTATGGAGATAAGGTCGTCTCCAAAAATACACAAAGTAAATACTAAAGGGATTAGTAAGTAGCCATAAATAACGCCATTGGACCTAGCGACCTCCTTCAACAACGTGCCAGAAGTGCTTATTCTACGGAGGAAGATTTTCGACAACGCGACATTAACCAGATTAGTACCATTTACAACAAGCATTAGTGTCAGAATATAAACAGTGAAGATGTCTTGGTTAGTTAAGTTGGCTACTAAGCCTTTGTCGATTTCTGTGCCAATGTATTTTATTAGCCCCACCCCGAGCAAAGGAACCCCAAAGCTCATCAATGATTTGAGGTGCTCTAGCTCAAATGACAGTGTGTACCGACGCTTGGCCCATACATGCGATAAAAAGGTGCTTACCGAGTGTCTAAAGACAAAGGATACATAGAACGCCCAATAATTTTCCCAGATAGATACACATATGAGAGCCACAATGACGGACGAAATGTCAGCGGATAGACTGATTTTCGATGAAACCACGTATATCTGTTGCCGATGCAAGCGCTGATGGTCTAAATGCGCAAAGCCGTTGAGTAAAGGAACAATAGCTAGATAAGCGAAGTTAAAATCAATGTCGCCTAAATTAAGTAACTTTGGAATAAGTGGCGCTAACAACACAATACCTAAGGCAACGAGTGCGCCTCTAATAATCATTGTAGATTGCATCGTAGACTGAAAGCTAGGCTGGTCACCGGCCTTTGAACGTTGCATTAGGTTTTCGTGACCAAAATTACTTATATACTCAAATAGAGAAAGTACCACACCAAATGTCAGCGCTACAGCGTAATCACTAGGGTCGAGTAGGCGAGCAAAAATAATATTCCTCAACAACATCGATGATACAACGCCCATATAAGTGAGCGTTGTCCAAAATGCCGCTGTTGAGTAATTACTCATACGAGTTAGCTAATCTCGGGTTTTGTGGCTTGTGCCATCGCCAGCGTTTTTTTGACGTTAGTTTGATGATTTCGTTTGGTTTGTCGACTGCGACTATTGGCTTTTTCCATACCAGTGACCGCCAATACGATAAAAAATAGGCTTGCCATAGACCCCCAGAAATGCACAGTACACGCCACAAGGCTTAAACTAATGCTCGTAATTAGCCATGCCTGAACAAGGGTTCGATGTCTTTTGAGAGTGTGCCTTCGATAGCTTCTGACATTACTTCTAAGTACTAAAGTCACCAGGATAATATTAAGGAGTACCATTGGTGCGCCGTAGCGTAATAAGATCACCATCCAGTAGCTGTCGACAGATACAGACATAAGGCGAGTCCAAAACTCGTTGTCGAGTAATGACATCATCTCAGTTGAAAAGCCATAACCCACCAAAAACGATTTAAACGATTGGCCTGCTAAGAAAAAGCTATTTAACCACATATTATAACGCACATAACCATTGTGTTCATTGAACAAGAGGTAGCTAAACATAATTCTAAATGGGTCTCGGTTTGACATTACGTCGATGAGCACATAGAACCCAGTAACGGTTGCGATTAGCAGCCACCATTTGTATCGGTTGCCTCGAGTGAGTTGCGACCAAAGATATAAAAAGCTTTGAGCAACGAGTGATAAAAGCGGGCCCGATGAGGCTGACGCTACCACCCCGAGAAACGATAAACCGGTGAGGCCTGCATATTTTTTTCTACGGCGTGTAAGTGCAACCCCTAAAGGGATAGATACAGCGCAGATGCTACCTAATATAATTGGGTGATCCGTTGGCCCATAGGATCTCCAAATGCCGAAGCGAGCTTCGGGCGCATGGTTAAACGAATTTCCAGTGAGGAGTGACGCGATATTGTGCACGTATGGTTGCCCTGTGAGGGCTTCGGGAATAGCAAGCACAGCGATTAAAGACGTTACTAGAATAAGGGTTTTGCTGATGGAGACCATTTGCTCGTATTTATACACTAGCAAGCGAGCAGTAAAAAAGGGTACGAACATTTCTAAGAAGAGTATTCCTCCGCTTTCAATCGCGCGTGCCAAATCAGAATTGAACATCAGGGCAATGAAAGGCCAGACACACACCGTTAACGCGATAGAGTCGAATGCTTGCCATTTAAATCTCCGGTTAAACAGTAATTTTACAAAAACCCATGGGGCCAGCATAATTAGCAATGCTCTAAACGCTGATACGTTTAACTGACCCAAAGTAATATTGAATTCGGTAGGGATTAAAAAACTGTACAATAATACTTGTAGTTTCCACATGGCCTTAAGTCAGTTCAGTTCGTGTGAACAGTGATAGTAACGATAGTATATCTTAGTCGAAGTTTATGTTTTCTTTTGCACGATTGCTCAGTTGAACGGTGTTTAATCACTAACTCTGATTGCTTAATTTATGGTTTTTCAATGAAATGTTAATAATAAAAGCCAAAGGTGGTCTCGGTAATCGAATGCTCTCAGCCGCCACCGCGATTACGTACGCTCAGAGCACAGGGCGCGAGTGGTGTATCGATTGGTCAGATGGCATTTACGCTCCACTGGGCGATAACGCAATTGTCCAACTTTTTCCCGACTTGGCTTTGCATGCTTTTACTGAATCTGATTTTGAGGAAGCCGACATTAAGCCAATATTATGGGAGGGGCGTATTGGTTGGTCAGTACGTGAGATTATTTCCAAGGAATATCCAAGCAGTCATTCAAATCCACTGATTTATCGAAAACTGAGTGCGCAGTTGAGCGACAAGCGAATAGGTAATTCAGCGGAGGTCTTTTGGTCTTACACGTCAAAGTATGGTCGAATTAAACGTTTTCTATCGCCTCAAAACCAACGCTTGGGAAAAGATCGAGTGTTGAGTTCAACATTAAAAAAGTATTTTTCTCCGAAAGCGACGGTGCTCGATTCGGTAAACCAGTCTCTATCGAGTGATGACAATAATGTGTTGGGAGTTCATATTCGATACACGGATTTGAGGGTACCTCTGGAAAGAGTTATTGAGCAAGTAAAGGACCAGCAACGTAGATTTGACTACCGATCGATTTATTTGGCGACGGACAGCCGTCGAGCGGAAAACGCATTCAAACAGAAATTCGACAATGTGATTACGCAGGCTAAGCGCTATTCAAGCAAGAATTTGCAACTTCATGGGGTGAGCTCTAATAGTCAAAGTACAGAAGATGCATTTTCTGCGTTGGTGGATATGTTTGCGCTCTCTAGATGCGCGGGGCTGGTGTATTGTTCGCGCTCTACTTTTTCTGAAACGAGCAGGCTGCTTGGCGATTTTGATTGTTCTAGAGTGGTGGATGTCGACAAATATAATCCATTAATACAGCTTAAAAGGGCCCTGCAAGATGTTTTATAAGCAATTTGAAGTACACGCACTCTTATGAATTGGGAGAGCCTAACTCTTTTCTAGCCCGTACCGCGAACTGCATATAGGCGGTGTCTTTACCCAGCAGGAGTTGGCCAATGTAAGACGCTATTCGTTTAGGTCCGAATGCTATGTTGCCATATCTATTAATGCCGTTAACTTTATCAATTGACCAACCAGATTGCGACAAGGTATGAATGAGGCTTTTATACGTGAAAAACCGTACGTGGGTTTTGTCTAATATTCCAGCCTCTCGATAGCGCCAATCTTTTAGAATCATGAGTTCAAACAGGTTGGGTAAAAACCGGACATTAGGAACCGACATTACCAGCACACCATTTTGGGTAAGTTTGTTCTGTAAACTAAGTAAGAATTCTTCGTGGTTTTCTATGTGTTCCAATACGTCGTTGCAAATAATCAGGTCGAAATGGTTTTCCGGTATCTGATTTTGGCAAGTATCGTAAGACCCAATCAGCAGATGATCTAGGCGGCTCTTTGCCAGCTCAGCAGCCTCGGTTTCTGGCTCGACTCCCCAATATTCGTTTTTATTCGGTAGGTGGCGCGTAAAATTTCCAACGCCGCAGCCGACCTCCAAAACGTTTGAGTACTGATCAGGGAGAAACGCCATCATTTCATAGCGCTCTGACTCGTAGTAGCTATTGTTTACCATTTAGACTGTTCATGGGCAAATAGAGGTGTCTCAGTAATTGTGATTGAATTGAGGAAGACTAAGCATACCTTATCTCGGGTCCTTCGCTAAAGCCAGTGGTGTATGAGGTCAAGCTATGATTCCTTAGTGATTCTTTTTAGCGAATTGGCTCCGGCTCATTATGCCTCGATAAAAGTCTGACGCGCTTAGTGACAAGAAGTAAGACAGCGAAAAAATATAATATATTTAAACACTGAGCCCGTTTTCACATCAAAAGTGCTTAAGGCCATCCAATAAACGTTCATCCTATAGGTGAGATTCACGCTGCGTGGAATTCCATTTCGTATTTGGATTAAGTCGTGAAAGTAGTTAAAAGAAGATATTGAGGAAAAGATCAAAACCAGTGCACCTAAAATGACTACTTTTCTAGGCTCTAATCTGATGAGCATAACCAGTGGGAATATGGGGAATACTTTCAAACCAAATACAAAAAGAACCATTAAGCTGGATGTAAGTTGATGCCCAGCGAGTAAAAACTGAGACGCTCGTTAAAGAGAAAATAAGTAAACCTATGTTGGCCCTTTCAATGCCGAGAACCGTTGCAGGTGATAATATTCCGTTCAACATTATGATACTCAATTTGAGATCCGCTTTATAAAGCATAATATTTAGACCCAAGGCAAAGGTCATGATGATGATCCCAGTGATAAGGTGTGTTCAGCAGTGACTCTCCACTGAGGTGAATGCTTCCATACTCTCAGGTAATTCATAGCGCGCTCGCAAGGGTCTTGATATCATTGGGTCTAGGTCAAGAGAGGCGATTATTAAGCATCTTCGATAAGCCATCATAATTGCGATTCAGCTCGATTTCAAAGTGCAATGGTTCGTGTGCAAATTCCGGAACGCCACGATACTATATCGAGCCCGAGCGTTAATACGTCAACTTGGTTTAGATCAGAAGATTCTATTCATCTATGATAAGGCGAATGCCAATAGGTGTTGTGAGAGTAGGTATCGAGAGTTTCGGTGTGTAAACCTCTTCCACTCTGTGAATTCATTACTTCTAAATTGTATTGTAGTAAATACATTCCCAGCACACTAAAGGTGTATTTAACCAATCTACACGAGCATCCATAGTTTGAGGTTCTCGTTTCACCTCTTTTGTAGTTTTGATTAAATCGAAGCGACATCACTTAATCTCAGAGAATTAGGAATTGACGTCGCGCATTTTTATTGTGCTGTTTAGTCAGAGTGTAATGGGGTGTAATATTTCTCCGAATTAGTTCTTGCTAGTTTGTTAGACAAATGTTTAACAGGAATTTCAAGGAGTAATTATGACTATCACTACGGCGCCAAATCTAAGCGAGCCGCTTATTCATGAACCGCAGCAGAGTAGCCCTGCTGCGCCGACGTCCGCTCTTGGTCCTCTAGAGCACTTGGTTGGAACGTGGACAAATCAAAATTTGCCCAATCAAAGTACGGGTGGCACCTCGAGTCCTTATTCCTATAACGTCATGCCGTTGCCTCAAACCGACACAAGCGGTACGCCGACAGGCTATATTCTCAAGAACTTTAGTTACTATGAAGAACTCACTTTCTCCGCGATTCATGGAAACGCGCCTAATCGCGGAGGCATAGGAACACAGGTTGCTAATACGGTGTTCTATGAACAGCGCGTTTACTTTGCCGAAGGTCCTGCTAAAGATCAATTAGTTCACGCTGAAAACGGCTCTTTGCTATTTCTTAGTGATAGTACACAATTGTTAGGCCCTTACGGTAATGGAGACCAACCTGGGCTAGGCAACCAAACGGTGCCTGACAGTATGCCGCCAACTCAAGCGCACAGCATTGTAAAGCAGGTCTCCGTACCGCATGGTAATTCCATTTTGGCTGTGGGTGATTACAGCGTAAATTCTGGCACGCCGATCATTGCAGCTCCATCTCAAGTGTTACCGAAAAATGTGAATACTCAGCAATACCAAACGGTCGGCGTGGGCAACCCCAATGTGTCGTTTACAAATAACCCTAATCTACCGTTAACGAATGCGCTGGCACTACAGCCTGTCGATAACTTTATCAAACTGTCAGTATCAAATGATACCCACCCCATCAGCAATATAGGCTTCGAGCAACAACATGCCAAAGTCACGCGTTATTCAGTGGATTATTGGTTGGAAAGCCTTAGCTCCGGCGGCCCGTTCACCCAATTGCAGTACTCACAAACCATCATGATGGATATTCCACTGGCAAGTGGTGTTGTGCAATTTCCGCATATTACGACCAATACTTTAACCAAGGTATAGCGTTAGCGCA
This sequence comes from uncultured Gammaproteobacteria bacterium, assembly GCA_964420885.1. Taxonomy (GTDB): domain Bacteria; phylum Pseudomonadota; class Gammaproteobacteria; order Arenicellales; family Arenicellaceae; genus Arenicella. The sequence goes on along the minus strand of CAYQVT010000008.1, from coordinate 7,656 downwards.
TTTCCATCTTAGCTCTCAACATAAGAGTGATGGTTTTATAAACAAATAGTAGGAGAACACAGTGTCAAAATTAGAGTCATTTCCTGAACAAGCCGATGTTGTGGTAGTAGGAGCCGGTGTGGCGGGCCTTTATTGTGCATGGCGTTTACTCGAGCAGGATCCAAGTAGAAAGGTCGTTATCGTAGAACGGCTAAACCGAACGGGAGGAAGATTGGACACCGATCTGATAAAGATCAAAGGTGCCAATGGTGTTGCAACCGTGCGAGATGAAGAAGGCGGCATGCGTTTTAATTATTCCATGCGTGAACTCATGGCGTTAAATGGCGCGCTTGACCTGTGTAATGACATTGTTCCGTTTCCGATGGGGCCTATTCCTGCTAGCCCTAACTACAATCGCTTTTCGATTCGAGGTCGAAGTTTCACGGTACAAGAGTCTATTGAAAACCCGGGAATATGGAGCGAGCTTTACACATTAAACGAGAATGAAAAAAATAAACCTCCTGTGGAGATCGTCACTGAGGTCTATGACAAAATCGTTCGGCACAACAATGAACAAGCTCCAGCGAATCCGACTCCGGAGTACTGGCAAAAATTTCGCTTAGAATTTAAGTGGCGTGGCACCTTGCTTTGTCAATGGCAACTCGGCGGGCTTCTGCGTGAGATGGGGTATAGCGAAGAATGCATCACAATGCTGAGCCATACTATTGGCTTTGAAGCACCTTTTTTGTCGCTTGCAAATGCCGGAGAAGCGTTCCAAATATTAGAAGACTTTCCCGCTTCGCCGACCTATTTTACGTTTCACAAAGGTTTTAGTACCTTGCCAGACGCGCTAAAGTCTAAAGTTAAAGCCGCTGGCGGGCAAATTTTCTTGAGCGCTAATGTGGACGATATTCGGCAAGAAGGTGGAGATTATTGTTTAGATTTGACGTTTGCTGAACAAGGCCAATCGGCCTCTCAATTTGTCGAAAACGGCGTTAAACGACGTATTAAATCAACGCAAATTATCCTGGCAGTTGCCTCTAAATCGATGAACATGCTTTATTCAAGTTCTGCAGTCTTAAATGCAGGGAGTCAAGCCGAGCAATTATTGAGTGATTTGCAAAGCGTTGTCGACATGAGATTGTTGAAAATCAATTTGTATTTTGATGAAACATGGTGGGAAGACACTGATTTCTTGAGTCAAACCATTCAGTTTGGGGGTTCGTTCTCCGATTTGCCCATCAACTCGGTGTATCCGTTCTATTCATTACAAGGGAATGCTAATAGTGAAAACCCTGCGGCGCTTACTATTTATTGTGACTTTAATAACACCAATTTTTGGCAGGGATTGCAAAACGTAAAACCTGATTTCGACTCTCCAGCGCAACAGCGTCACAGCTTACCCCCTCAGGTGGTTTTCCCTGCGTCGCAAGCCGTTGTCAAAGAAGCACTCAAGCAAATGACTGAGATGTTTCAACCAAAGAAAGCAATCCCTGATCCAGTAATGACAAGCTATCGGTTGTGGGGCGGTGAAAGTGATTTTGGTTACGCCTACCACCAGTGGGCACTTAATGCCAATGATGACGAGATTCGTCAGCGCCTAGTAGAGCCGTTGACGAATATTTTTACTTGTAACGAAGCGTACTCCGACATGCAAGGGTGGGTTAATGGTTCACTCCGCTCAGCGGATCGAGTATTGAGAAAGTTCGATATTCAGCCTCTAGTGGATGATGACTCAGTAAAGGCGTGTGTGCCCAAATAAGTCGTTTTGAGGGTTCTATTTGTTTAACCCTAAACCCGCTAGGTTTTTTTATTGCAGGAGACTCAGAGCTCATTTGAGAGCGGTACCTGTTTTAGCCTAACTAACATTCTAGTTTTGGTGAGATTATGAATTTTATGAATCGTATTTTTATTGTGATGTCGGTCAAACTGCTTTGGCTTGGTCTCACGTTCTTAACTTTTTCGGCAACCCTCTCAGCCAGCGATTCAGTCTATGATAAACCGCTTGGGGCTGGTGTTACTGTCAAACCCAATAAGGGTTATTCGGTGACAAACCCGAAAAAACCAGACTATCAAAAACCGCACAATAGCCGTGTGGATTTACCTTATTCTTTACTTAAGCCAGAACTGTCTTCTAAGGTTCCTGTTCATGTGAAACCACATTCGAGGTTGGTGTTAACGGACATTGAAGACCGACCGTTCTTTGACTACTTTGGCTGGCAAGCGTTTATTGGTTTGGTCTGGCCGGCTGACCCGAACTACCGAGGCAAGCCTGATGCATCAGTGAACACTCCGGCGGAGTTCGTCACGGCAAGTCAAGCGAACGCGAACAATGAAAACCCGCCAATCGTATTCGAAAGTTTGCAAACATTTGACGCCGTTTTTCCGGGAACTGACGATCCATCGAAAGCCCCGGCAGCGTGGAATACAGACAGTTATACTCGACCCTTCAGCTTAGATCTAGCCTCAAAAGGAAAAGCTCCAAAAGAGTTAAACGAAGCGTTTTCATCGCCGCTTATTGATCAAAATCGCCAATACGTTCGCTACAATCTGCAGCTCAATGAAGTCATGTATGAGTTTATTCGGCAAAACAAATGGTATTTAAAAGAGAACCTTCCTAAGGCACCGACTCAAGCCAGTTTACCTCCGTTGCTCGAAGCGGCGGCGTCCAACAACCCGCTTGTCATTGTGAATCAACCTCAAACCAATACTACAGTGGTGCAACCGGTTAACGGCAACTCCATCGAGCTAAAATCATCTTGGCGAGTCATGATTACTCAAGAAGACCTTGATCCAAGTAAACCGTGGCGTAAAGCAGATGACCTCTCTCGTTACTTTGTGTCCAGAGCGAACATTCAGAACTCGGTAACGGGCAAGATTGAGCAAAATAAGTTGGTTGGCTTGGTCGGCTTGCACATTGTCGTTAAAACTCCGCAGTTCACACAAGGGCTATGGTCGACCTTTGAACATGTGGATAACTTAGTAGCACCGCCAGGTGGGCGAGCTTCATTTAAAGGAGATACACAGTTTTGGCCTCAAGGGTTTTCATATCAACCCAGTTCATTTCAAAATTCCAGCACGGGGCTTACTGCAGCTGTGACAGAAGGTGGTCGTAACCCGGTAGAGGTTAGCCGAATTTATAAAATCCCCGAAACACCAGTGGCTACCTCACAGTATTTTCCAGATGGGCTCTCAACCGTGGGCATGAACAAAACGTACCAAAAACTGTTGGAGGGTACGGTGTGGGCCAATTATCAACTAGTGGTGACTCAATGGCCAACAGACCCTACGTCATTTTACGCAAGCCCGTTCTACTACCCTCGTGGTTTCCCGCCAGGTTCAACGGTTAATGCCAATCAGCCGCAAGCGGTAAAAGATGCTTTGCAGCGAGCGAATCAAAACGCCAGTGCTGCGTATCCGCGATGGGCGGGCTTACCGATCCCTCAGGTTGGTGCGCTTAATTCGACCATGGAGACGTATTTTCAAAACCCTAACGGATCTCAAGCGATGGAAAATACCAGTTGTATGGGCTGCCACTACGGCGCGTCTGACATGGATTTTAGCTGGGCACTCAAGCTGCGAACTTGGCCAAGCGACTTTAATCAGGGCCGTGTCGACAAGCAAGATTCGAAGTTGGCCACGGAACCCGCGAATGGTAGCTCGCAAAATGCATCGGGTAATTAATGTCCAAGATGAAAATCAACTAATTCAAACTTTACTATGAGGAAACCATAAATGACCGAAATTATACAAAGTCCATTATGCCCGGTGGAGCGAACGATCGCTCATAGGGCAGATGATCAGGCAACCTTACATGCGCTCATACAGCTTGCCGCAGCGGTGGAATTATTCACCATACCGTTGTATATGACCTCGCTGTATTCGATTGCTGGAGTGAAAGCGCAAACCGACGGCAGCGTTGTTCCCTTTATTGGACCAAACGAAGCCTATACATTACAGGGTAAGAGCTCACAGAAAGCGTACAACGCAATATATTCTGTTTACGTTCAAGAGATGTTACACCTTCAACTTGCACTGAATGTTGGTAATGTATTGGGGGTTACAGCCAATCTTACCCAGCCTGTTTATCCGCCAAACCCGAACGACCCTAATTGGATTCCATGTCTGGGAAAATTGGCCGATCTCAACCCGACAAAATACCCTGAATTTGCAAACATTAATGCTAGCCTTGGGCCTCTGGATGAAAATGCGATTAATATGTTTTTGGCAATCGAACTTCCCGACGATGACTCTTTGGTTGAGCCTCCATCAATTCCGTTAACGTGCAGCCCCGAGGACGTACAGAATCAAACGTTTGGGGGTATTGGTAACCTTTATCACATAATCGAAAAGTATATGGGCTTCGTGTATACCGACGACGATAATTCGACTCTTTTTGAGTTTTGCTATCGGCAGGCGCTCACGACGGCCCAAGCATCTGCGACTGGAAAAATCACACAAGTAAATCAGTTTGCAGGGTCGTCTTCCTACTCGCATATGACACTTCAAGTAACCGAGGGAGCCACAGCCACACTTGCCTTAGGCCAAGTTAAAGACATGATCAACGGTATTGTCAGTGAAGGGGAGGGAGCTAAGAAAAGTAATTTTAATTTTGTTTCGCCAAATTATCGACCTGACACAAGTGATATTCCTGTGGATGCCCTATGGGGTGCATATAGTCACTTCGCACGATTTGAGTTCGTAAAATCAATTTACCAAGAAGTAATTACGTGGCCAAAATGGTTTGACGCACATTTGGCGTCGGCTGGAGCACAAACTCCGGTTATAGGCCCTTGGACTTGGGAAGATTTAGTAGCTGACCCATTAGCGGTGACGTCGAGTCAAAAATCCCGCGCAGAAGATCAAGCGAATGCGTGGAACTCACCCGAAATAGGTGGTCAGTTAAACGACATTCTAAACAGTACCTTTAACTTATTTTTAGCGTCTATTAATAACTCGTGGTCAGCCGCACCAAAGCCGTTCCCGATGGCAGCAATGCGTGCAATATCGAGTCGAGTGACGGCTGTCTGGGCGGGCGGTGCAGGACCTGAGTTTGTTAAGCCAGCGGCTGTTCCGTCTGGGGCGTCTCTGCATTCATGTCAGGGCTTAAACACCACTACTGAAAGTGGTAAAGCGCCAGGTGAGTGTGACTGTGCTACCGCTATTGCGCATACCTGTGCGGGGACAAATTCGTGCAAAGATCAAGGTGGTTGTGGTTACGCCGTTGATAATTCTGGCTCACCTGGTTACTACGCTATTGAAGGCTCAGATGAAAACTATATTCCGTCGGAAAACTCATGTGAAACGAAAGGCGGTTGCGGTGCACCAATACCAGTCGCCCAGGTATTTACTGAGCAATATTCAGCGACTGAAAATGGGCCGTTGAACGGTAAGCCGGTGTGGGAGCATGCGCGTGAATTATTTTTTGCAAAAACGAAAATATCACCGCCCGCGCAGGAACCAGATCCATCGCCAGTCAGAACAATCTTGCCTCCCTCGTAAAACAATTCGCCAAAGAACATTCGTTCTTTGGCGAATCACGTGGTTATGAACCGTCGAATTTTCACTTATAAATTTTAAATGTGTGACTAGTCCTACGTCATAGAAAAAACCAACGGCGATCTGAATGAACGTTAAACGACACTTAAAGATTACTAGCAATGACGAGTAATATCGATTTGCCCAACCTTGGGCTTGGACTTGGTTTACGCCATCCTCATTTTGAATACATTCTTGAACATCGGCCTGAGGTTGATTGGTTTGAAGTTATTAGTGAAAATTTCATGGCCGATTTTGGTTGGAGCCGTCATGTGTTAGTGCGCTTGCGTGAGCACTATCCGATTGTGATGCACGGTGTTTCAATGTCAATCGGAAGCAGCGATCCGCTAAATTGGGAGTATCTAAAATCACTCAAAGATCTCGCGCAGGCAGTTGAGCCTGAGTGGGTATCTGATCATCTATGTTGGACCGGAGTTAACAAACTCAACACTCACGACCTTTTGCCAATGCCGTTGAATGAGCAGAGCCTAATTCACGTTTGTAACCGTGTTGATCAGGTTCAAGAGTATTTAGGCCGACCGCTTATCTTAGAAAACCCGAGCACTTATTTAGCGTTTAAAGACTCAACAATTGACGAATGTGAATTTCTAAATGCGATGACACGCCGAACAGGTTGTGGTCTATTGATCGATGTTAATAATGTGTATGTCTCGGCGCGTAATCATGGTTTTGATGCTGATCGATACATTGATAATCTTGACCACAATTCAGTCGTGCAAACTCATATTGCGGGTCATACCGATCTTGGTGATCATTGTATTGACACACATGATCAACCGGTTTGCGATGCAGTTTGGAAATTGTACTCAACCTTACAAGGTTTGTGTGGTGGGGTATCTACTCTTTTGGAGTGGGATGCAAACTTGCCACCATTCCAAGAGTTATTGCTTGAGTTAAAAAAGGCGGACAGGGTTATACAGGGTTTCGATATAGAGTTGACACCATCTCAGGTAAATCAGACTATGCTCTCTAACCCTGTCGACTTTATGGTGGGTGTGAGGTAAATGGCTCTACGTGATCGCTCGTCGATACCTGTATTACAGTCGCTGCAACAACTTTTTCAGGCTGCGATTCAAAACCCAAATCAATTGAACTCACGTCGAGTAATGGCGAACGTGTGCGACAATACGGGCTTGGATAGCGGGCGGCGATTGGGAATTTATCAACAGGGTTATCGTTTGAGGTTGCTCGAGTGTTTGCGAGCCGAGTTTCCAATTTTGGCTAGGGCATTCTCGCCAGAATGGTTCGAGCTAATGGCAACGCATTTCTTAGCGTGTCACCCCTCTATGTCGACCAATCTAAATGATTTAAGTGCTCAATTCCCCGCTTTTTTACAGAGCGATAGACCCGATAAAAATGAGAAGCGAAAAGATAAAGCGTATGATTTCTTGATTAACTTGGCTGAATTTGAGCGCGCAAAAATTGAGACAAGTCGGGGGAGAGGGTCCGAAGAAGCTGAACATGTTCAGTTTTTAGAAATAGACGCCATGGCACTTAGCTTGGGCCGAGTGAGTCTCGCCGGTAATGTGCGTATCATTAAGGTGAAATTTGACCTTTTGGCTTACCTCAATAAGGAAAGCGATGTTGGTCTTGAATTTATTGAACGCGATCAATTTATCGTTGTGTGTCGGCATGATTACCGTGTCAACTACATCGAAATTCTGGAATGGCAGTACGACTTGCTTCGGGAATTGCAAGTTAACCAAAACGCAGATGCGGTGATTGAAATTATTTCTCGTGCGCACCCGCATCATAGTATTGATGTTTTGGTATCGATCTTTTTAACTCAGCTGGCTATGAGAGGCGCCTTCCTAGGCGTGGCAGCCGATCGCTAATCTAAGGCATGATCATCCGACCTTATTAGTCTGCTGTCCAAAAGTGCGCGAAGCCCTACGCGTATTCTAAGGATTCTAACTATTGTTATTAATCTGTCAGCGCTTCGTCTTCATTTGGGAGAATAACGATCGAGAATCGAGTCAGTATGCTCTCCGAGTTTTGGAGGAGCAGATATATATTCAATTGGCGTTCGTGAGAATTTAATTGGGTTACCAACGACTTCGAGTTCATCGCTATCTGGATGATCAAGTTTGACGCGCATATTGCGGGCGATTATTTGGG
>CAYQVT010000007.1:0-49258 GCA_964420885.1 uncultured Gammaproteobacteria bacterium | reverse complement strand
GTCCACAGCAACCGAACTCATCGCACACTCCGCCGGTGCCGGCTCAAGAGGAAGTTCCTAATGAGCAAGTGTCACTATTAAAACGCTTGGAAAACATCGCGTCGGTGTCGCAGGTGGTTCGTACCTTTGGCGCCTGTGCAATCATCGCATCGATGTCTTTATTCATGCTGCAAGGCTGGGCGGAAGGTAATGATATTACTCGGTATCTAAAGCTTTTGGCACAAACTGGCCTTCTCACTGGCGCTGGCTTGGTACTTAGCTTTCTGGTCAAAGAGTTTAAAGGTGCTCGTGTGTTTTTTGGCTTGGCCTTAGTGTCAGTCGTCGCCAACTTTACCATTCTCGGGTCGCTGACCTACTCTTTATTCCCGATGGACATGCAAATTGTAGACTACCCTGCCTCTATGAAATGGGTGGTTGATCAAAGCGCCTTGTTCATACCCGTTTTTGCAGGCGCGCTGGCCTTACTCTCAGCCGTCACGTACTTCGGCTTTAGTATTTTCTCTCGACAAATCGCAAAGCCTCTGAGCCTTGCGTTTATTTGCTTGTCAGCAATGTTGTTGGTACCTGTTCGGGCGCCATTGATCGCCGTCGGCATGGCCGGCATCGCACTTTGGGGTGCATGGTTGTTAATCCAACGTCTGCGTAAAACCGAGAACTTAGCGATGACCAAAGAAACTAAAACGTCGCTGGCGGTTTTACTCCTCCCCGGTTTGATTATTCTGGCGCGAGCGGTGAGTTTTTACAATATTGACGATGCTACGCTGCTGGCGTTTAGCGGATTACTATTTGTCGCATTGAGAAACGCCGCTAGCTTGATGACTGAACCAAGTTGGATGCAACGCATCTCAAGCGTTGCTCAATTCACACTTGGCGCATTCATTGCGTTTATGACCACGCAAGTTTTACCATCAAGCTGGAATGACGCTGATGTGCTTATTGGCTCCCTTGTTTTTATGGGCTTTGCATTCGACGCTCTGAACAACAGTCGAGACCAATGGTGGAAAGCGTTTATATGCAACTCAACCACGATTACCATTGTTGGTATCGGTACACTTAACTCGGCATTTGATTCATCAATCATTTACTCAGTGCAAGCACTACTTTTAAGTGGCATGACCCTGGCGTTGACCATTGATGCGAGCAAAAAAATGGAAAGCCTAAGGTTTAGTCGATTCATTGCTATTCTAGGAATCGTGATCGCCACCCTAATGGTTCTATTTGACCTAGTAGAACTCGCACAGTTGGGTAATTGGATGATCATTGGGTTAAGTGGTGCGGTTTTAATTATTGGCGCATCGTTGTACGAGCGATTTGGCCTACAATTGAGATCTAGTATGGAGTCATAGGTTCTCAATAGATAGAGAGTCGTAGGGGCGGAGAGTTATTCTCCGCCCTTTTTTGCATTTATTTTGCCAACGTGTAAACCTTTTAGTTCGCCATGCCATCTTACTTCTAAACATAAGAGATTTTTGTCTTGCTTGAAGAAGAATCGCAACTGGTATTACGCAGCCAAAACGGCGACCAGATTGCCTATGAAAAGTTATACAAAGCCAATGTGGGGAAAGTATATGCCCTGTGTTTGCGACTCTGTGGGCAGAAAGAATTGGCCGAAGATTTAACCCAGGAATCGTTTATTCGAGCATGGCAAAAATTAGGCAGCTTTCGCGGCGACAGTAAATTTAGCAGTTGGTTGTTTCGATTAACCAGCAATGTGGTGATAGGCCACTTGCGTAAACACAATAAATGGCAAATAGACAGTTTAGATGAGGCAGGTTCATATGAAACAAACGAATGGGACCAAACACAAAGTTACGATCGCCCTTTTGGCTTGCACGAAGAAATCGACAAAGCCTTGCGATGTCTATCTGACACGGCCCGAGTGGTATTAATTATGTACGAATACTTAGGTTTTCAACACAACGAAATATCGAAAATTACCGGCATGGCAGTCGGCACCTCTAAAACCCATTTACACCGAGCACGAACCACTTTGAAAGCGCAGGCAGAGCGAGCCGCATGAACGACGATACCTTGAACAACAAATCAATGAACGATCAGCCCAAATACCTTGACAACTTAGACTGGGACATAGAACCTGAACGCGATCTGTGGCCAGACATACATTCAAACATTCGCTTCGCTGGCAAGCCCGAACGACCCGACGAGTTTGATCAACAAACTTCTGACGTCGCAATGCCAGGCCCAAGTAAGGTACGACGTTTATGGATGCCGATGTCTATGGCCGCCTGCATGATGCTTGCTCTAGGCGCGTTTATTATGTCAAGCATGTCATTTCAACGCGCGCAAGACACCTACGAGCTGCAGGCCAGCTACATTGAATATCAGAAAAGCCAAATCAGCTTGATTGAGCAACAACACCAACAAGTACGCGCTCAGTTCACGGCCCTACTCAGTGGTGAATTAGGCCCAATCAACCCCCAGACCGTGGCCGAAGTTCAAGCCGTACTAATGACCATCGACACCGCGTCGCTGGAACTCAAAGAAGCCATATTGGCGCAACCCACCAACCGTAATTATTCGTCGATGTTGGCGCGCACTTACCAAGAAGAGCTAAAGCTCCTGAACAAATTTAAAACAGCAAATGGCATGTCCATTTAGCAAGGTGATACTATGAACTACTTAATTAAACTCAGCCTATTCGGACTAAGCCTCGCAGCGTCGACCCTCTCTTTCGCTGACGACATAGACCGCACATTGGATGTCGACCCTAATGGGCGAATCGATATAGAAGTGTTAAACGGCGAAGTCACTATCGAGGGCTGGAACAAACCACAGGTGAGAGTGGTTGGCGAGGTGGCAATTAGTGATCATGAATTTACTTTTGAAACCGACGGCTCAGACACAAAAATAGAACACACCGGTAAACGCGGGCTTTGGAACAGCTGGGGTAGCTCAGGCAGCCGTGCCGAGATAACCATATACGCCCCACGTAATAGTGACTTTAGAATAGACAGCACCGCCGCCGAGTACATTTTGAAAAACATTGAAGGCCAGGTACGAGCAAACTCCATGAGCGGCGATATTTCGCTTGAAGGGGGCAATGGTAACATCGACTTAGAATCGGTCAGCGGAAATGTAACCGTAGAAGGCGCGACGGGTCGATTGAATCTCGCCTCAGTGAGTGGCGACATTAGCGCCGATGGCAAGGCAAAACAATTTGATGCACAAACCGTGTCAGGTGATATCCGTGCTCGTATCGGCACCTCGAACCGCATAAATCTAGAGTCGATATCAGGCGATATTGATCTAAGAGTCAACTTAGATAATGACGCTCGCCTAGACGCCGACACCGTGAGCGGAGATATAGAAATCGAATTCGGCTCACCCTCAATCAACGCTACCTTTGATATCGAGACCGGGCCAGGGGGCGATGTAAGAAACCTTGTATCGAACCATAAAGCCGACAAAAGCTTTTCGTTTTCAGGCTCTATGAAATTTAAACTTGGTGATGGCGACAGCGACGTTAATCTAGAGACAATGAGCGGTACGATTAAGATTGATCATTAAGGCAACATAAAAGCGGTGTCACACTTAGCCGCTGGCTTGACGTTGAAACTCTATATCCGAAGGCCAAGGTTTATGATCGCATTGATCGCAAACAACATCGATTATCAGTGGCTTACCACACGCCGAATGCCTTAACGGGCTAGCCTGATTTCCCTTATTAAAATTCCCCGCCACCCATTGTCTTAAGGTCATCACAAAGGGAAATAATGCCTCGCCTTTTTCGGTCAGCGTGTAATTATGTCTCGGTGGTTTATTTTGGTATTCCACTTTGTCAAAAATGTCATTCGCAACTAATTGCTTTAGGCGTTCGGACAAGACACTCGGTGGCGTGCTAAGACGATTTAGAAAAGCATCGTAACGTTGAATTCCAAAGAATGAGGCGATGAGTATTAACAGGGTCCAGCGATCTCCGATCAATGATGCTAAATTTAAATTACCGACATCTTGGTTCGCTACCCCGGCAGCGCGCTTTCGATGCTGAGTATTGTAGGTGCGAATTTCTTCAAGCTGAGTATCCAAATGTTCACTGATTTGGGGCCAGCTTACTTCGCTATACGATAGGTCCGCCTTACACGCTCGGCACACGACTTTGGGCTGCATGTAAGACTCGCAATGATGGTGAAAGAGTCTGTCAGTAATATCAACATAGTCGGCTGTTTTCCAATCGGATTCCCACTTGGCGGCCAGTAAAGATGGTCCTAATAACCCCAGCCCTTTTTCAGTGAATTTATACTCAAACCGATTCGCTGCCGAGCTATACGGGTGCTTATAAAAAATCTCATGGTTAATCAATGCTGCCAAACGACGAGTTAAGGTGGATCGACTGGCCCCTGTTGCCGCTTGAAAGCCATCAAAGCGATTGACTCCGTAAAACGCCGACCTAAGAATCAAGATGGTCCATCGGTCACCAATTACGTCTAGCCCATCGGCAATTGTCTGGTTAAGAATGAGTTGATCGTCCATTTGGCGAGCTTAACAAAAGCCTGAAAAAAAGTCGCCATTACCTCAGAACCACGCTAACAGAAAGTTAGCTTCAATTTGCTTTATCACAAATTGGAGTGAGAAATGAGTCTCGACGCTAGGTTTAATTTGACGAAATTGTATTCAATTCTCGCTTGACCACTGAGTGATATCAATGTAAGTTTCATAGAAGTAGTTACTAATTTAGCTAAACCTGGATAAACCAATGACCGTCACTTGGAAAAACACCGTAAAACATACGATTAAACGAGGCATACACCCTTATCTCAACGGCGCTTGGGCGCCGATGTTTGATGAGGTTAATGCCAGCGACATGGAGGTGATTGGCGAGATTCCTAACGACATCGACGGCGTGTACATTAGGAACACTGAAAATCCAGTGCATAAGCCACTCGGGCACTATCACCCATTTGACGGTGACGGCATGCTGCATTCCATCTCATTTAAAGACGGTAAGGCCGAATACCGCAATCGCTTTGTTCGGACCAAAGGATTTGAAGCGGAACAAGAAGCGGGTAAAGCATTGTGGACCGGCTTTGTTAATGACGCCAAATTATCCAAGCGCCCAGGTTGGGGAGCGCAGGAGTATATTAAAGACTCAAGTTCCACAGACGTAGTCGTTCATGCGGGGCAAGTCCTCTCTACTTTTTGGCAATGCGGCGAGGGTTATCGCCTCGACCCTTATACATTAGAACAGCTTGGCACAGAGTCTTGGGTTCCTGAAGCAGGAATCTCGGCCCACCCCAAGGTCGATGAAAACACCGGTGAGCTTTTATTTTTCAATTACTCGAAAAAGCCACCCTATCAACATTACGGTGTGGTCGATAAGAATAACAAGCTGGTTCATTACACGCCGGTGCCGCTGCCCGGACCTCGCCTACCTCATGACATGGCGTTTACCGAGAATTATTCGATCTTGGTTGATCTGCCGTACTTCTGGGACCCTGAGAAATTGGCGCGTGGCAAGCATGTTCCAACTTACTACCCAGATATGCCAGCTCGATTCGCAATTCTTCCGCGATATGGCAATCAAGAAGATGTGCAATGGTTTGAGGCCGACCCGACTTACGTTTTACATTGGATGAACGCCTACGAAGAAGGCGATGAAATTGTACTCGATGGCTATTTTCAGGATAATCCAGACCCTGCACCCATGCCTCGGATGCCCAAGAATGCGGGTAAATTCATGGCGGGACTTGACGAACAATCGTTTCAATCTAAGTTACACCGCTGGCGGTTTAATCTGAAAACCGGCGAAACTCACGAGCAACGGCTCAGTGATCGAGGATTGGAATTTGGTACCTTCAACCAAGCCTATGCGGGTAAGAAAGCACGCTACTTATATTCTACCTACACCAAACCGGGTTGGTTCTTATTTGCCGGCATCGTGAAGCATGATTTGGAGACCGGAGAATCGAGCGAATTGTATTTTGGCAGCAAACGATACGGTAGTGAGGCGCCGTTTGTACCTCGCATTAATGCTCAAAGTGAAGACGATGGGTACTTAGTCAGTTTCATTACCGACACCAAGCAAGACCGATCAGAGTGCGTTTTGATAGACGCCCAAAATATAGAAGCTGGCCCTGTGTGCACTATTGTATTACCTCACAGAATCGCCAGCGGCACACACGCTACCTGGGCAGACGGCCCAACATTACGTGCTGCACAATCTTCGGATAATGTGGCCTAGAGCAAAACAACGTGCTCACCGCTTAGCGCTATAATCAGGCATTGTTGTATAAGTTAGGAACGGCTAGAGGTTAATCGATTATGAGCAATACAAGAATTTACATACTTGGCGGTCATCAGAGCGATTTTGCTCGCAATTGGGTGCGAGAACAAAAATCGATCTTCGATCTATTCAGTGACTCAGTTCAGGGGGCCTTAAACGCTACGAAGCTTGACCCAGCTGATATACAGGTTGGCCACGTAGGCAACTTCGTATCGGCGTCGTACACCGGGCAAGCTCATCTGGGTGGTTTTTTCGGGCATGTTGACCCCGCATTAGCTTATCTACCTGCATCAAGTCATGAAGCAGCCTGTGCCTCGGGGTCGATGGCGCTATTAGCCGCCATGTCCGATCTAGAAGCCGGTCGTTACGATTTGGCGTGCGTGATTGGCATTGAAATGATGAAGGTCAAGGAACCTGAAGTAAAAGGGGACCCGCTAGCAGGCGCGGCCTGGATCGGCAAGGAATGGATCGGTTCCAGTGCCGTTTGGCCATGCGCCTTTAGCGACTTAATCGATGAATACACCGGCACCTTTGGAGTTGACAAAGCGCACCTTGAAGCCATCTCGGCCAAGAACTATGGAAACGCTAAACATAATCCCAATGCTCAATCACGCAATTGGAGCATAAGTGCCGATAGTTTTAGCGACAACGATGAACTTAACCCCGTCATTGCCGGCAATATTCGCCGTTTAGATTGCGGGCAAATTACCGACGGCGCTGCTACTGTACTACTTGCAACGGCCGAGCGGGCTCACCAGTACGCCACTGATCACGGCATCAACTTAGAAAGCATTCCTTATATCAAGGGCTGGGGGCACATTAACGCGCCTATGCAGTTTAGCGAAAAACGCCGACTTGCCGAAGGTAAAGACACTTTATTGCCGCACGTTGACGCGTTATTTAAGCAAACACTTAAACGTGCGGGCTTAAACAGCATTACACAAGTAAGCGGCTTAGAGGTTCACGACTGCTTTAACATCACTGAGTATATGATTCTAGATCATTCAGGGCTGTATGCTCCCGGTGATGCTTGGAAGGCGATCGAAAACGGCGAGACTCAGATTGATGGCAAACTACCAATCAACGCGAGTGGCGGTTTGATCGGCCAAGGCCACCCCGTGGGCGCGACCGGGGTTCGTATGCTACTCGATTGCGCCAAGCAAACTACTCATCGCTATGAGGGCCAACAAATCTCTAATGCCGGCGATATGATGACGTTTAATTTAGGTGGTAGCACCACCACCTGTGCAAGCTTTGTCGTTGGTACCAGCTAGAACCAGATGTCGATAAAACTAATATCGTTTCTCAACCGGTTCACTTCTCAGCCAGGTGGAGCGGCCGCCGGGTCTGAGTCTGGCGTTCAATTCCCCAGAACGATTCATTCTAAGCGTTACCTTTCCAGCCTTATCTGAACCCGATGACGGTAAATCACCGGCCCAACGATTATTTCGATCTTCTACCTGCACCACATTCTGAAAGTACGTGGTTCCAACCAAGCCAGGAGCCCAGTCATTGCGAATCATTTCTGCCTCATAAGAGGCGCCAGAATTAGCAACCCGAATATAGACCGATTCCCCCTTTTTTTTCCAATAACCACTTATCTGGTCAGTGCCTTGTTGGGCCGAGGCGGAGTTTAAACAGCTGATAAAAGCCGATACTACAAAACAACAAATTAGTCGTATTTTAGTCATTTTTACACCATTAGCGCCCCAATTCGTTGCGCTATTTTATTGTTATTATCTCAAAACACGGTCACCCAAAACTCCAACATCAGGGCGAATAGTTAGCAGTGTGTTTTTTGGGATAGTACTCTGCTACCGTTGCTCTCTCTTGTCAAGATTCGGAATTGTGTTTTTGTGTTAAATAAATACAGATGGCCGCGCTAAGGTATGGCGTTTTAATCAGCCACAAAGACGTCGCCAGTTTAATTTCCTTTTCGAGAGTCGGATTAAAGTAATTTGCTTGGGTTAAATTCTCTAGAAGCTTCCAAGGCTGCCAAGTCGCTAATGACTCGATTAACAATAATATCGCTCTCAACTGGGCCTAAAAAATCACACACCATGACATACATATGGTGCGCTAAATCTTGGCACTCTGAGACACTGGCCGTTGGTGCAATTTGAATCGATATCAAGCCAGCCCGGGCCCAATCGGAAACCACCGAAGACATGACTTCCAAGCCCTCGTCCGCCACCGCTTTCACCAATTCTGCGTGGGTCGATGGGTCCTTGCGCTTTATTTGGGAAGATAAATTCTGCAGATAATTGGCGGTCACTTCTATGTGTGCAGCGAGCTTGGTTTGCGGTTCAAGATCTTGAGAATCCTGCGTTGGAGCGGCCGATTGTTCCCCACTTCCTTGAGCTAAAATGTACGGCGGTACTGGCTTTAAATCTTCATAGAGTTGCGCAGACGCATTGTGTAAACCAATCATTAAGCCCTTTTTTTCGTTGACTCCAAGGCCCAAATAGTCGACCAACTCCGTAACAACTTCGAAGATATCAAGCGCTGCGCTTGAATGGTTATCGTGCCAATGCGTGAATGCCGATTTAATTAAATTTCGGTCATCGCTCATTCTTACCAAACCAGCGTAGACAATACGCTGGTTCAATTCTAAGGTTGTCGCCATTTAACAGAAGCCCCTATTGATCAGCGCGTACATGCGTAATTACAAAATCGCTGTAACCAATTTCTTTATGTTCGCTGATGTCCAGACCACGCTGTTCCATCTTAGTAGAAACACGCAAAGTCATGATTTTATTTAAGGCCATAAAGACCAAATACGAAGCGCCCAAAGCCCAAACCAGTGCTGCGGCAATCCCAATTATTTGCGCCACGATGCGCTCGGCATTAAACATATCGCCCTGGTAAAACAAGCCTACAGCCAGCGTTCCCCAAGCACCACAAAACCCGTGAACCGACACTGCGCCGACGGCGTCGTCAATGCGAAACTTGTTCAATGACTCCGCCGATATAACAACAATCATCCCTCCAACAAGCGCAGTTAACAGTGCATAACCTGGCTCTAATGCATCAACCCCTGCAGTAACCGACACCAAACCACCCAAGCAACCGTTAACCATCATGGTCATGTAAAAACCTCGTTTGGTAATCACCAGCCAGGCGAGTGCCCCGCAAATTCCACCGATCGCCCCAATATGCGTGTTAAGTAAGATCTGCCCCAAGTTAGAAAAGTCACTGTTTACCGCACCACCATTAAACCCAAACCAACCAAACCATAAGATAAAGCCACCTATAGCCACGTAGGGCAAACTATGGCCAGATATTTGATGTACGTCGCCTTTACGGCTAAACCGCCCAGTTCTCGGGCCAATGATCATCAATGCACCCAGTGCGCACCAGCCACCGACCGAGTGAACCACGGTCGCTCCCGCCGCGTCGACAAAGCCCAAATCCCTAAGCCACCCTAGTTGCTCGCCGCTGCCGCCCCAAGCCCATGAACCGAACACGGGATAAATAACAGACGTCACCAAAAACGCGCCAATAATGTAAGGTAAAAAACTGAAGCGTTCGGCCACCGCACCCGACATAATAGTGGCCGCCGTTGCGGCGAACATCATTTGATAAAGCAGGTTTAAACTATCTCCCGTGGACCCATAGACTGGAAAAAAGGATGAGGTTCCTAGCCAACCAGATTCATTCATTCCGTACATTAAACCAAATCCGAACACCCAATAACCAAGGGTTCCGAGGCCAACGTCGGTAAAATTTTTGAGAATCACGTTGATGGCGTTTTTTGAACGCACCATGCCGCCTTCAACAAGTAGAAAGCCGGCTTGCATAAACAGTACTATCGCGCAACAAATTGCTAACCAAAGGTAACTCAATACCTGCAACGCTTCCGGAGCCTGGCTGCTCGTCTCTTGAGCCACTGACACCAGTGGCATTGTTAATACTAGACCGAATAAGAACTTACAACATTGACGCATACCCTACCCCTTATTCTTGATTTAAATTGATGATTAAATGCGCATTCATGTTCTTCCAAACTACTGGAATGACGTAAATGTCAGCCACATTTGACACTCTCATTTTTTCGCTCTTGCCCTGCAGGACGATTGGCGTTGTCAACATAAACTGATCTCCAAATTGACGTCTTGCGTTACCCGATATGGTGTTACTGACTTCACCAACTAAGTCCATTAGTTTGTCATCCCGCGTGGACATCACGCCTATTTCAGAAATCAGCTTTACCATCATGATTCTTGGCGCGGTAAAAAAGACCGACCCTTTGTGATTCCCTGAAATACCAATGATGCCGGTGTAATCACTCAAATACTGATTCACGTCTTGGATAAGAAATGGCGTACTGACGGTCGCTAGTGACGAGGTGATCTTATCAAAGTAGTTGGTTAAACCGTCAATGAAAACCTCTAAATTCTCTTCTTTCATCAGGCAATGTCCTCTATTAATTCTTCTATGGCCTCGACTAGTTCAAGGTCTCGAAATGGTTTGCATAAAAAGCCATAGGCGCCTAAATGCATGGCTTGAATCAGGGTTACTTTATCTGCCAACGCCGAGACAACTAAGATACGAACCTCGGGGTCGATAGCAATAATTTCCTTGATGGTTTCAATACCATCCATTAACGGCATGGTAATATCGAGCGTCATCACTCGCGGCTTTAGTTGTTTAAACTGGGCCACTGCTTCGACGCCGTTTTCTGCAGTGCCGACGATTTCAAAATCTTCGTCCTTCAACACATTTTGGATTTTTTCTCGAATGACCATCGAGTCATCAACCACCATAAACTTCATACTCTGTAACCTCGTGTTAAATTAGATAAGGGTGTGAGTGTACCTAAGCTCTGTAACTAAGCCTTAGGGATGGTGACTTTGAGTTGGCAAAATCGACCCTGTTTATGCTGAACGCCAATTGAACCACCTAAGTCCTTTGCCGTGGTATGAACCAAATCCAAACCAACACCACGCCCGCCATCTAGATCGGCTTCTGAAAGTCGACTAAACCCTGGATGAAAAATGAGTTTAAACGCTTGCTCTGGATCAATTTTTGCGAGACTTTCATGCTTGATAATTCCCAGCTCAATCGCGCGATCGAGGATCGCTTGATTGTCAAAACCTTCACCATCATCACGTACGAACAATGTATACGCATCGTCGGTTTCGCTGAGGCTGGCGGTAATATTGATATAATCGGTTTTACCTGCATCGAGTCGTTCATTCGGTAGCAATGCACCGTGGACAATACTATTGCGTACCAATTGCACGGCAATACTCTGGAAAGGGTCCTGCAAGGCTTCTGGCAAAGTATCTAAAGCGAGACCAAAAGTGGATAAATTTGCTCGCTTCTCACTTCGATCACACACTCTGTCAACTAGATCCTGTAACAAGCCAGCCAAGCCTATTCGCACTGGCATTTCGGGCGCTTGTTCGTTGCTGTCATGCGACACGATATCTTGTGTTTGGCCCTGATCAAGCTTAGCAACCAAGCTCTCCATACGATCAAGCTCTGAAAATAAATCTTTTAGTTTAGTGATCGCGGGAAGCAATGATTTTCCAGTCAAGGTGTCGCTGGATGCTTTAACTTCAACCAAGGCTTCTTCCAATTCGTGTGAGGCAAACTCAAATTTGTGTAAACCTAAGGCCGCTGCATCGCCCTTAAGCTTGTGTATCACTCTGGAGATATCGGCTACCTTCTTGCGTATCTCCTGATCGCCATGTCCACGCGCCTCGAGCGTCGAATTAACGCTGTGCAAATCGGTGTTCGCCTGTTGAAAAAACGCCTTAAGTTGAGCTCGGTCAACTTGCAAAATTCTTAACAAGAGATCAATCTGCGCTTCTTGTTCTTGCTTAGTTTCTGCTAACTCTCTTTCTAACAATACTCGCTTTGTTTCATCGGTCACTGACACCAAGAGGTGTTCTAACTCATCACCCTCCATCACTCGGTTAAATTGAAAATCTAGATAGCGGCTCTCATAACTTCCATCTCGACGAACTAGATTAACCTCGACCTCATTCAATGGGTTTAAATCTTTTACCAGCTTTTCTTTCACTCGGCCGCCGTACAACAAACCTAAAAATTCGCGCGCAGTTTGTACGTTATGAGGTGAAACATATTGCCCAATAAAATCAAAAAAGTCGCCTTCCAAATCGCGTTCAGTCTTGAACATCTGCTTAAGCGAATTCGATTGTTCTACGCCAATTTGATACTCGCGATCGAGTAAAAACAAACCCTCAGATACAGTGCTCATAATGCCCTTGGCTTCGCCTACCGCCTTAACCTCAACGTCCTCAGTATCAGAGAGTCTGATAATCATTGGCAAGATCACTAACACATAAATCACAATAGCGATAATCGCGGCCGCGATTTGCAGATAGTTAAGTAGTTTAAGTTTACGTTCGATTCGCCGTTCTACCGTCGTTGAAAGCTGCGTTGCAGACTCGGCCGCGAGACTGAAGTTAGCGGTGTTTATGTGGCCAACAAGTATCTCCAGTTGCGACGATTCGGGGGCCAAAAATTCAGAAAGGGGATAAGTGTTCCGTGTTTCTCCTGCGATGCGAACCGCGACTCCGGTGCGATATGCCTCTAATTGGCTAAGCACGTCGGAGGAAAAGGCAAGGCTTAGATTCGGAGTTATTCGATCAGTCAGCTGCAGAAGAGACGTGGAGTATTGAACTTCATTCTGTGTTTTTTGCTGTAAGCCAAAGTTCAATCCTAAGTACAACAAAAAAACCGCAAGCAGTCCCAGCGTTGCAAAGGCCAACCCTTTAAAACGCAGCACTTTTTCCAACCACATACCTTACCCCCGTTACTATTTTTCATTTGTTTCGAATTAAATTGTTGATTAATTCAGCGCTGTCACTGTGCCTCCAATAAAAATCAGAAACACGCTTAGTGTGATGAATAGGTTTTACCCAAAAATTTCTAACGGCTTAGCGGACCGTTAAATTTGATCAACTCGATGACAGCTCTACCCACTGTACGATGCGTGAGACATTATGTCTTATTTTCTGAAAAAATCATGCGCAAAACAGGTTTATTCACAAATTGTGACAATAGTTGACAATTTGTGTCGCATTTCATAAAACTGAAATTACTAGTTTTTGACATATGACAAACAAAAGAATGAATTTTGTGTTCCAGCGTTAGTTGAGTTGCGACAACGTAATAGGTCGTGATAGGGTGTCGCGCATTGGCCAAGCAGTAGCTTTATCCACGAAGTTTTGCTAGCCAAAGCGTATTGTGATTGATTTTAGTTACCAACTAATCTTGGTATGTTGATACAAATTGGGCATGATTTACGCGTTATTCCGATACTGATTCACTGAAAACCAGTCATCAATAAAACACAATAAATAGTGCGAATTTAGCGTGTTTTTAAACGGCATTTCAACGAATCATTTATCCTAAACACACTAATTTCTCTGGGGCTATAGGGCAACTGAAATGACACTTAAAAAAAATATTATCCGTGGGATCGCGGTCACAACTATGTGCTCAACTGGCGTTATCAATGCCGCCGAAATAGAGGCCAATGTTGGTCTAGCAACCGATTACGTCTTTCGTGGTTTTTCACAAACTGATGAAAATCCTGCAATTTCAGGCGGCTTCGACTACGCCTTTGACAATGGGTTCTCAATTGGCACCTGGGCATCTAATGTCGATTTCGGCGATGACGCGTCGGCTGAAATCGATCTGTACGCTGGCTATGGATTTGAGGTTGCAGAAGGTACAAACCTTGATCTGACCTATGTCTATTATGTCTACCCCGGTGAAACAAGCGCGTTAAACTACTCTGAATTTCAAGCCAGCCTAAGCTTCAGTGATCTCAGCCTTGGCCTTGTTTATTCACCAGACTATTTTGGCGGCGACGACTCAGCGATCGTACTCAATGCTGATTACTCTATTGGTTTATCTGATTCAATTGGACTCGATCTTCACGTCGGTTATACCGATTCAGACACCGACGATTTTTTTGCGCCTGGAGAAAACAGCTATATTGATTACTCGGCCGCGTTAACGACTTCGGCCGCCGGCGTGGATTGGGCGTTGACCTATTATGGTACTGATCTTGACGATATAGAAGCCGCCGACGATCGCGTGGTTCTATCACTAGGAAAGTCATTCTAGTCACACCAGCGGTCACTCTGAAAAGTAGCACAGCCAGCCATTTGTAATCACTGGCTGGTAATCATTCTCTAATAATAGTTGCCGAATATGTTAGCTAGCTTATTGCGATAGTCAGCGAATTATGCAGCCGGAATAGTTACTTTGAATTGGCAATACCGGCCACGCATGTGCTGTACGCCAACGGCACCTCCTAAGCCTTTTGCCATTGCGTTAATCGGGCCCAAACCCATGGCACGCCCGTCATCCAAATTAGCCTCTTCAAGCGTAATGAAATCCGGGTGGAAAACCAATTTGAACGCGTCTTTTCGGTCGATATTCTCGAGGGCATTCGAATCGACGATGCCAAGCGATAAGGCACGATCAATGATCGCCTGATCATCGAAACCCTCGCCATCATCGCGGACCAACAGGGTATACCCATTTCCTGATAGATTTAAACTGACCGAGATATTAATGTAGTCGGTTTTCCCAACATTCAGCCTTTCATCTGGCAAGGCCGCCCCGTTCAAAATGCTGTTGCGTACCAATTGAGCGGCGATGGTCTGAAAAGGCTCTTGCAATAGGTCGGGAAGGTCCCCAAGGGTCAACCCCATAACCCCCAAATGGGCGCGCTTGTGACTGCGCTCACAGAGCTTTTTAGCTAAGTCTTGCAATATTCCTGCGAACCCAGTCGGCTGTTCGGTTTTCTCTTGTGTGTGAGCATCGGGGGTCTCAAGCAATCGACTTAGATCGAGCCTATCTACAAGCCCTTGTAGACGCTCGAATTCAATACTCAAATGTTTGAATTTTGCGATAGCAGGTGCCAGTGAGTGGCCCGTATTCGATTCATTATTTAGAGCACACATCGCCAGCCCCTGTTCAAAACTGATCGCGCCGCTTTCTAGGCTGCTTAAGCTGAGCGCAGCGGCGCCAACTTTAATCTGTCGTGCCGTTCGACTAAGCTCTTGCAGCATTGATTCGTTCACATGGCTATTTTGCACTGAGGATTTAAACTCAGCATTGATGCTTTGTATGCGCGTATCGGTTAAATCAAGATACGACGTCAATTGAGGGTGATCAGCGTGTATCAGATGTACTATTAAATTAGTTTGAGTGTCTAATTCGTCTTTTGCGTCCGATAGTTGACGCGCCAACTGAACAGCTTCTGTTTGGTCACTTATTGTCACCAACAGTTGTTTTATCGGCCCCTCGTCAGCTAGACGGGTGAATTCGAACCCAAAGTAACGACGTTCTGAACTACCGTCTGGCTGTGGTAAATTAATTTCAGCCTCTTTTAGCAAATTTGAGTCCCAAGAGCCTGAGTCCTGAGCACTCTTAGTAAAACACAAATGCAATCCATCACGTATTGCTTGTACTGTATGTGTAGAGGCATATCGCCCAATAAAGTCTAAGAAAGTGCCATCTAACTCGCGATCAGTTCTGAACATCTTTCTCAAAGCGGTTGATTGTTGCGAGCCAATTCGATAATTCTGATTAAGGACCAGCAGGCCTTCAGGCACCATAGCGATAATGTCGTTTGCATCATCTTCGGCCCTAACATCGCTTACTTGTTCGCTGGGTCGACGGGAAAACAACATAATGAGCACCAAAATATAAATCACTGCCGATATGCTTAGCGCCGCGATTCGCAAATACGCGATCGTTTGGTTTTTTTGCTCCAACCGCTCAGATACACTAGCGGATAATTCTTCTGCCGATTTAGCTGCTGGCTCGAGTGTTCCTAAGGCAAGGTGCTGAATAATCTCGTCAAGTTGCGAGGGCTCATACAATAAAAATTCTGATAGGGAATGAGTGTTCAACGTCTGACCCGCGACTCTAACCGACTGGCCAGAGCTAAACGCTTTTAGATCAGCGACGACACCCGCTGCTTCTTGTAAGCTAATATCGGGAGAAATTTGATCCGTTAGCTGTATCACAGCCGTTACATACTTAAGATCGTTTTGGGCTTTCATTTGAAGCCCATAGTTCAATGCTACGTACAGTAAAAGAACTGCAAATAGCCCTGTCGTTGCAAAGGACACGCCTTTGAAACGCTTAAAATTTTCCAACCACATTTCACCGAACCCAAGAATTCATTATTCTTTGGAATTTTCTGAGTCGCTGTTTATTCTTAATTTCTGCGACCAAAACATTCCTATAAAACGCTTTGGTGAGACACCGACAAATTAGCCGAGTATTTAACTCTGGCTCCTGTTGGCTCAACCCTCCATTGCATCACCAACCCAACCCGGCTGGCGATAGTTAACACTATCCCCTTGTCCATGGCAATTTCAAGCGAAACTCAGCTACATATATAAAATGTTGTCATTTTTTTACAATAGCTCGCTAAAATGAGTCTAAAAGACTCTTTCTTCCTGCATTTTGATGCTTCCCGATCAGACTGTGTTGCAAATACTCTAACGCGAGCACAACAAAAGTTCCTGCCAGATAGTGGACCAGCTTTAAGCCAATTGATGTGCGAATCCAGTTAAATGCCATATTATCGCTACACTGATAAGAACCACTAATGAAATAAGTAGCCGTTCTGACAGCGACGTGAGTGAGCTCTTTACCGAAAAGCGGGACAACCATAATAGAACCGGAATGCTCACAAACCCTAAGGGCACGATCAAGGCTGGCGCGTACCCACCCAGCATTAACGTGTTTGCTGCCGAAATCAGCATCACGATGGAACCACCTAAAATACCCGATAAAAACATTCTCTGGTTTGCACCCAAGCCCAGACGCTTCACAGTCAAAAGGGCGAGATATCCAATAAACATCAGTGGCCCAAGCAACCCCATCGATAATCCCGACAAAATGAAAGACGGAAACTCCTTTGCTCGACTCAACAATAGCCAAATCGCTACAAATGACACCACAGCGATAGCAGCGTAACCGTCAGTGTCTACCCTAGACACATCTACCAGAAGCCACATGGCAACAACACCTAACCCGTCGGTAAAACCCAAAGCCGCTAAATACGTCACGACGCTGGTGAAAAATACCAAATACAAAAACACAGCCAGAAAAAAAATATTGACCGGCGACTTATAAAAAAGTCGCGTACTTAAATGTGAACCGGCGAAACCTAAACTTAACCCAAGTAACATGCAGGGAAGAAATGGCCACGACAAAGCCAAGCCCGCAATCAACCCAGCTGTGCCAAGAACAATAAACACGTAGACACCAATGTGTCGACTTAGTGAGAGTTGACGATCATTTGATGCCGAACTCATCGCGACAGCAAACCCCGCTGAAAATAGCGTCGCCGCACGATCGAAATTAAGTTCCCATTGTAATTGAGGCGCGTCCACCGGTATTCGAAATGATAGTGCGATAGCAAAGTACCACGCCGCCGCCGCTATGCAGCCAGCACTGAGAAACGCGAATATTGCTCTCGATGGCTTGAAAAATCGAGTTCTAAACACTCAAACGACCTTCATTTTTACGTATCAACGCAACCAGCGATTCACGCATCGAGCCAGAGATTGAAATTACACGGTCGATACTACCAAGATCGCGAGAGTCTTCAATCATGTGGGCGATGGTGGCAATTCGGCATCGTTTGCCTTGCCCTAGATTCGCTCCTTGAGCCACTAAACTCGCTTTGAGCATGGGCGTCATTGCACGCTCCTCCATCTCGATCACAGAGCAGGCGTTATCGTACGGGTCTAAGCTATAAATACTGCCGGTAGATATGGGGCCAGGTGCTAAGCGGCCAGCAGGTTTCATGGGAAAATAGGCATACCGCTCTCCGGTCTCGAAGCGCAATGCTGCCAAATAGAGATCAATAATTTTCGGGCCACTTATTGCCAAGGCCGTTGTACCTAACACGTCTCCTATCGCAACTCGGTTTGGATCACGCACTACATTAATATAAGCATGAACATGAGGGTAACCTTGAAAATGAATGACACAAGCTGGGCCTTCAATACGCCACACCTGCGTGTACGGCTGTTCTCGGCTGAGGTATTGTTCAACACTCATATCAGTAAACCGCTCACCGTTTTTATAAAAACTGTAATCCTTGTATAAAGAGATGTATAGGGACTCAACACCGCCGTTTTGTTCTATCGCTGTGAACGCGTCTCTTTGTTGTGTGTCGGGGTAGGCGGCGAATATGGTCGCCAACATTTCTCTCGCCTTTTCTCGTGCTTCCTCAGACGCGTCTCCGATGCGTAATCCGCTAAATGTTCCATTAACACCCTGTACTTGGGTGACCAATTCCATCGGCGGAGATACCTTATACGCGCTCGCTAATTCGGACGCGGTCAGGACTGCACGAAATTCATTAACCGCGTCGCCATGCGCTTTGAACGCATTCCCCTGAACTTTAAATACCTTATTGCCTAATTGCTGACCGTAAGCTACCGGCCCACCAAATACGTAGACATTGTCCTCTGACACGCCTTCACCATGACGAAGCATGTAGTGCCCGCCGTTAATCATGCTAATGGTTCTGTCGCTACTGGCTAAGGAGCCAGCGGCCGCATCACTATAGATACGAAACGACGAGCCTTCAAATTTGCCCTCGAGTCGGGTGGTATTATGGAACCATTGCTGACCTTGATTCGAGAGCATGGTTTTATAAAGTTGTCTGAGAAGTGCAACTTGGTAGGGGTCGAATAAGGTAGCAATATGAGGGCCTTTATGAATCGCGACAGTGTTTGTAATCTGCCTAGTGGGGTCGTCCCACGGTAACACCACCAATTCACGCTGCACGGGGCTCAAGCTAGAATCCAACAAAGAAAGTACTTCCTGATAACTCAGTGAACTAAGATCTGAGCCGGTAAGCCAACCGTTCTGACCGCTATTTGCCAATAATAAACCACCACTTATGCCAAGGCTGGTTAACAACGCTCTGCGACTAATATTATTTAAGCTATGATCAGCATCATATTGGCTCACTGTACCCTCTTCTCAACGTCGTCAAGTTCGTTTCGACACTCCTAAACGATACTCTAAATTCGATGCAATGCAATCAACGCTTTGCAAGTTTTAGATGCAGCGCCTCAAAAGTTCCTTCGCCAAGCACACGTGCGCGATGCCCCGACAAGTGATCAAATTCTGCGCCTTCAAGAAGATAGTCTTCCGCTACAAACATTTCTCCGGCGGTGAATTGTCGTGTGGAACCATCTCGTAGTTCGATTACTATTATTCCTTTTAGAATAATGAGTAGCGTCGGATCACCGGCGACATGCCAATCAGACTGATATTGGCTGGCACTGGATCTAAGCCTGAAATTTACCGCCGCCTGTTGATCCGAAAGCATCCAATTCGACGAACCATTCAACGCGACTTCACGAAAACCGAACTTAGTGGCACCGCGACCGTCGTTCGTGACGCTGGGTATTTGTCTTAAATTGGTTTGCATTTGATTAGCTGCGCCCATTTAAAAATTTAGGTAAGTGGTCATTTATCGTAAACCAGTCGACTTTAGTGCCAGTATAGATGTGTGCATCCGGGGTTAATTTGGGTGCAACGTCTAAACTTGCTAAAGCAAATTCAACGTGGCCGGTATCCACGGCCGACTCGAACACCAAACTAGACCCGCATTGTCTACAAAACCTGCGTTTAGTGCCATTTTCCGCCAAATAGGTGGCTAATTCTGACTCTCCGGCTAGCCAGCGGAAATCACGTTTAGCAACAGCGCCGTACGTCGCGAAGGCCGCACCATGGAATTTTCGGCACATACTGCAATGGCAGTGGCCCATTTTGTCGCTGACATTATCGGCTTCGTACCGTACTGCCCCACATAAACATTGGCCTTGATAGTGCGCGTCACTCACGTTGATTCTCCATGGTTGTAATGATTCAGCGCTTTATCATACTTTATTTAGCGACGAAGCCAACAGCTCACGTGCCTCAAAGAAGGCAGGCTATTAACCAGAAAAGCCCCGACCAGTTTCCTGATCGGGGCTTTTTTTGCTATATAGCGTTGGTAGGCGTTCGTCAGAATGTGCTCAAGGCGTATCCGACATACCACCTACCTAGGGGCATTACATCATGCCGCCCATTCCACCCATGCCGCCCATGTCAGGCATTGCTGGCGCTGCTGCCGCGTCTTGCGGAGCATCGGTAATCATTGCTTCAGTAGTAATGATCATGCTCGCAATTGAGGCTGCGTGTTGTAATGCTGTACGTGTTACAAGCGTTGGATCTAAGATACCCATTTCGATCATATCACCATACTCACCGGTACCAGCGTTGTAACCAAAGGTGCCCGCATTATTGCGTACTTCATTAAGTACCACTGAAGCATCATCGCCACCGTTATCTACGATTTGACGTAGCGGTGATTCAATTGCTTTCAAAATAGCCTTAACTCCAGCGTCTTGATCAGCATTGTCACCAGCAACCGCTGCGACAGCGTCTAATGTGCGAACCAATGCCACACCGCCACCAGGTACAACGCCTTCTTCAACCGCTGCGCGAGTTGCGTGCAATGCATCTTCAACACGGGCTTTTTTCTCTTTCATTTCAACTTCAGTCGCCGCGCCTACTTTGATCAAAGCAACACCGCCCGCTAGCTTGGCGACGCGTTCTTGCATTTTCTCACGGTCGTAATCGGAAGATGACTCTTCGATTTGCGCACGAATTTGGTTAACACGATCAGAAATCTGAGTTGCGTCACCCATGCCGTCAATGATGGTACTGTTCTCTTTAGAAATTTGAACACGCTTGGCTGAACCAAGATCTTCTAAAGTGATGCTCTCTAAGCTCATGCCGATTTCTTCAGAAACGACTTTACCGCCGGTCAAAATAGCCAGGTCTTCCAACATTGCTTTACGACGGTCACCGAAACCTGGTGCTTTAACTGCGCAGACTTTTACGATGCCACGAATGTTATTAACCACTAAAGTAGCCAAGGCTTCGCCTTCAACGTCTTCAGCAACAATTAGAAGCGGGCGACCCGCTTTAGCCACTGATTCCAAGGTAGGCAGTAAATCTCGAATGTTTGAAATTTTCTTGTCGTGCAACAAGATCATTGGGCTCTCTAGATCGGCAATCATGGTGTCTTGCTTGTTGGCAAAGTAAGGTGACAAATAGCCACGATCAAACTGCATGCCTTCGACCACTTCAAGCTCGTTTTCAAGCGACTGGCCTTCTTCAACCGTGATCACACCTTCTTTACCGACTTTGTCCATTGCTTCGGCAATGATGTTGCCAACAGACTCATCTGAGTTAGCTGATACAGTACCAACTTGAGCGATTTCTTTGGCGTCTTCACACGGCTTAGAAAGAGTTTTTAGTTCAGCAACAGCGGCGGTTACACCTTTGTCGATACCACGTTTAAGATCCATTGGGTTCATACCAGCGGCAACCGCCTTCAAACCTTCTTTCACCATCGCTTGCGCTAGAACGGTCGCTGTTGTTGTTCCGTCACCAGCCACGTCATTGGTTTTAGAAGCCACTTCTTTAACTAGCTGAGCGCCCATGTTTTCGAAGTTATCTTCTAGTTCAATCTCTTTTGCAACAGACACACCGTCTTTAGTAACAGTTGGGGCGCCAAACGCCTTATCCAAAACAACGTTACGACCTTTTGGGCCAAGCGTTACTTTAACGGCATCTGCCAATACATTTACGCCGCTTAAAATCTTAGCGCGCGCGTCATCACCGAATTTTACGTCTTTTGCTGACATGATAAATTCCTACTTTTTAAATTAGTTTATAAATATGACCACTGATGGTCACAATCTTATAGAGATCTAAGGCTTATGATTTTGTTTTCAATCGAGGTGAATAAAAGCGCAGGCAGGGTGCGTACTTTTGTAGGTAGCAGACTGAGCATTTTATTCAACGAAGAGTGAAGGCAAAAGCTTAGGCCAATTATTCGACAACGCCGACGATATCGTCTTCGCGCATTACCAATAGATCTTCACCATCTACTTTTACTTCAGTACCGGCGTATTTACCGAAAAGAACTTTGTCGCCGACTTTTACGTCTAAAGCGCGAACGTCGCCGCTCTCTAAAATTTTGCCGTTACCTGCGGCGATGATTTCGCCTTCAGATGGTTTTTCTTTTGCTGACTCAGTAAGGATGATACCGCCAGCAGAAGTTGCTTCTTCTTCGTTACGACGAACGAGAACACGGTCATGAAGTGGACGAATAGCCATTCGTTTTGCCTCCAAAAATGGGATAAGTTAAAAATTATAAGATGCTATCAGAAGTGTTTTAGCACTCTCCGATAGAGAGTGCTAATAATATGGACGAGACTAATAAAGTCAATAGCTTGTGGGTATTTTATTTCGATGATTCAGAATCAACCGTGTATTCGCCTTCAATTACCTCACCTTGTTGAACGTGAGACTGAGTTGCTGAGGTAGATGCGGTGTAGGTCGCCGTACTGGCTCCTTTGAATAAGTTTTTTGCCGCCCACGTGATTAAAGCTTGGCGAACGGGTGGAATCAAAATCGCGAACCCAAGCGCATCAGTAATAAAACCAGGCGTCATTAATACGGCACCAGCGAATAATAAGGCTACGCCTTCGGCGATCTGCAAAGCAGGCACACGGCCAGCATTGGTTTCTTGTTGAAGCTTAGTAAAGGTGGCAAAACCTTGTTGTCGAACCAAATAGGCTCCTAACACAGCGGTAAATATGACGAAGACAATGGTATTCAACACCCCAATTGCACTACCAACCCGTATTAGTACGCTAATTTCGGCAACGGGGACCGCTATAAACAGGAAAACTAGTAGAAGAAATGGCATAGATAGATAGTTGGATAAGGCCTCTTCTTAATTTTTCAAGAGCCTATCTTGATGCTAATTTCGGGCCCCATGGCCAGCGGAATTCAGTTCACCACACTGCCAACAAAGATCGAAATTAGCGGGGTTTGCTTCGCGGCATCCGCGGCAAACCCAGTCAACATCGCCTACCTCGGCACGCTTAATGTCCGCTATTAGCGCCAACGCCTGATCTGTATTAGCCTCATCAACCCAGATCTCGGGCCAGACATTGGTGAATGGTACCTCACCCATCAAACTGGAGGCGTGGTGATTGCGCAACTCGCAGCTGATACCATTTTGTTGCAATAAGTTACGCAACAAACCCACTTCAACAATATTCTCTGCGCTAAAAATCTTGTTCAACCTTATAGACCCACCTTGAGAACAACTTTTTTTCTATACCAGGTATTTAAAAGCCTGTCTTCTTTCTCATTTGGGGCGAAACGAAATCGTTTGCCATCAATCTCTACGATCACATCGGTCTTTAGATTAGTTTTGTTTATCTCCATTGTTAACTCACCTTTGTGGCAAACACGCCCGGTTTTACCTTTGGTGGCAAATTGATAGAACCCATCTTTGCCATAAAAACGTATTCCACCAGCACCGCCTTTTGTGTATGCCTTATAATTAAAGCAGTTGGCACGTATTCGTGGGTCTGGTGAGGCGGGGCGCACTGGCTTGACGGTAGCTGTACTTCTATTAGGTTTCGACTCTAAGGCGGCATTTTTTCGATCGATGTTATAGCGCTGTCTACTACCATCGCGGTCGACAAAAGTGACGTCGTTTGCAAACAGGTCAATTCTCACGCGTTCAGCGGTGTATTTATTTTCTAAATAAACTGAATCGCTATCTCGACGCACCTCTTGAAATTGTTTTGAAGCACCTCGATTTGAATCCATTGACCATTGAGTTGTCGAAACTTGCTGTAAAGAGATGCCGTCAAAAATGACTTGAGAAATATTTTTAGCGGTAACATTGGCCTGACCTTGATTACGGTTATTCGCGGCGCTGCCACGATCATAGGTATTGCGGCGATCGCTGTTGTCACGGCGGTCATAATCCCGGCTGCTATTGGAGCGATCATTATTTCGGTAGCTCTCAGAAGATCGATCATCACGATACGATGTCTCTCTAACGCTGATCGAGCTGGCTTCGTCGTTCCACTTTCGATCAAAGCACCGTATGTCTCGGTCTATTCGCGCGAACGGTCCACGATAATCGTCATCACGATAAATCACCGCTTCGCTGCCTCGAGGAACGCGAATGGACGACACACTGTCGTTACCAAAGCCGATATCTCGCAAACTCGGGTATTCACCCGGGCGTAAGGTTTGACGTTTACCTTTAAAGCCACAATGCTCATAGATGGTGACCCCGTCAATGTAGTCATCCGAGCCTCGATAGTCCTTTTGTGCAAGTGTTGTGCCAGAAAAGACAATAGCCGATGCAAAGATGGCAAATGTTGTTCGTAATTTCATTTTTCTTACTAGCT
This sequence comes from uncultured Gammaproteobacteria bacterium, assembly GCA_964420885.1. Taxonomy (GTDB): domain Bacteria; phylum Pseudomonadota; class Gammaproteobacteria; order Arenicellales; family Arenicellaceae; genus Arenicella. Next base: position 24,703 of record CAYQVT010000007.1, on the reverse strand, counting down.
CCGTTGAGTCTTCATAAATTTTGTTTAGCCCTTTGCAGTGTATCAGCTCAGTACCTCACATAAAGTCGAATTGAGTCGTGAACTCTAATTCCGCATTCAATTTAGCAGTGTTAGTATTAACCATAACTGAACCAGCCACCACTTATTGATGAGACCCTTTTTAAAAGACGTTTCATTATTATTCACACAATATTAGATCCAATATGAGCCGTTTTTGGTCAACCATCGTCAAACAACTCACCCCGTACACACCGGGTGAACAACCGCAAATAAGCAATCTCATTAAGCTTAATACCAACGAGAATCCTTATGGGCCGTCGCCAAACGTAATTGAGGCCATCTCAGGCGCAAACAACGAGGATTTACGCAAATATCCAGACCCTAATACAAACGCGCTCAAAGCCACGATTGCCGACACATACATGCTTGATAGTGACATGGTATTTATTGGCAATAGCTCTGACGAAGTTCTGGCTCATGTATTTCGTGGTTTACTAAAACAGCAGAAGCCACTGCTATTTCCAGATATCACCTACAGCTTCTACCCAGTCTACTGCAAGTTATTTGAAATCGACTTTAGACAAATCCCCTTAAGGCCCGACTTTACTCTAAATGTAGACGATTTTGCTATCGCGAACGGTGGCGTTATTTTCGCCAACCCTAATGCGCCGACCGGTATTGCATTGCCCATCGACGATGTCGAACGCTTGCTACAAGCGAATGCTGATTCAGTTATCGTCGTAGACGAAGCCTACGTTGATTTTGCCGACGACAGCGCGGTACGGCTGATCAAGCAATATCCAAATCTTCTTGTTGTTCAAACCTTATCCAAATCCCGCTCGCTGGCCGGGCTTAGAGTCGGCATAGCGCTGGGGCACGCTGAGTTGATTGAAGGCTTAGAGCGAATAAAAAACAGCTTTCACCCTTACGCCTTAGATTCACTCGCAATCGCTGGCGCAGCGGCGGCATTTAATGATAAAAAATATTTTGAAAGTACCTGTGCAAAAGTAATTACGACCCGTGAAAGAACTCGGCAAGTCCTCGCATCAATGGGCTTTGAGGTACTACCTTCAAGCGCTAATTTCTTATTCGCTCGTCATACGCAACATCTAGCATCCAAGCTATTTCTCGCATTGCGAGAGCAAGGCATTATTATCAGATACTTTGACAAGCCTCGCATTAACGAGTATTTACGCATCAGTATCGGTACTGACGGCGAGATGAATGCCCTAATCGAGGCGCTCGATAAGATTTTAGAAGAGATTTAGCACCTAGTTTCGTTTCTAGACTCTAACTAAACACCATCTCATCATCATCTACCGTGGTAAAACGCAACGCCAAATTGTCCAAAATAAAATTCTGATTCAGGCGCCAAGGTTTCTCAACCGCTTGTTTTGGTAACATCTCGAGGGCGCGTTGGATATACCCTGAACTTAAGTCAAGTAGCTCCATATCCTCCATACCTGGCGTGGTCGTCGCAATGGCTTTGGTATAGGCCTTTTTGTCCATATAATTGATAACTCGGCTAGCATAACGATGGGTCAAATCAATTTTCAATGTCCAAGAAGCGTTAGTGTAACCAACCGCCATGAACGTATTAGGCACACCACTGAGCATCATTCCCTTATAGGCGTAAGATTGATTTGCCACGAACGGCTTACCGTCAACAACAAAATCGATTCCACCGAAGAACTGCATTTTCAATCCGGTTGCGGTGACAATTACGTCGGCCTCTAACTTTTTTCCAGACTTTAGATGGATGCCTGATTCGTTAAAACCCGCTATGTGGTCCGTTTCTACGCTCGCTTTATCGGCTTTTATGGCTTCAAAGAAATCAGCATCCGGACACAGACAGACCCGTTGATCCCAAGGCTTATAGTGCGGAGTAAAGTGCTTGGGGTCAAATTTGTCTCCGAGTTCGGCTTTGACTTCATCGATTATTTTATTCTTAGCACGCTCAGGCCAAGTTCGGCAGTACCAGTAAATAAACATATTAGTCAAAATAAACCACCAGCGTGCCGCCCACCGGCCTAGCCATTTACTCAAACCATTAGCCACTGGATCGATTGCTGGCTTGGAACCTAAATAGGTTGGAGAGCGCTGTAGCATGGTGACGTGCTTGGCGGTTTCAGCCATATTTGGTAGCAAGGTAATTGCCGTTGCCCCACTACCGATGATCACGACGTTCTTGTCTGCGTAATCGGCGTCTTCTGGCCAAAACTGAGGGTGAAGAACCCCGCCATTAAACTTATCTAAGCCTTCGAATTCGGGAGAATAGGCCTCATCGTAGTTGTAATAACCCACGCACATGTAGATAAACTGACAGGTAAGTTCAGCACCATCGTTGGTGTATAAAGTCCATTGAGACGATTCGGATGACCAGCTCGCCTTAACGATGTGCACCCCGTATTCAATCTGCTTATCAATGCCATATTGCTTTGCCGTGGCCGTGAGATAGCTAATGATTTTACCTTTCTCAGCAATCGCTGACTGATCATCCCAGGGTCGAAACGAAAAGCCAAAGGTGTACATATCCGAATCAGATCTGATGCCTGGGTAATTAAATAAATCCCAAGTTCCGCCTAGCGCTTGTCTACGCTCCAATACTCGATAGGTCTTACCTTTATTGTATTTCTGTAAATGATAAGCAGCACTGATGCCAGAAATGCCGGCGCCAATAATAATGGCGTCATAATGTGTAGTCGTCATTTACGAATCACTGTTCTACGAAATAAGGGGCTAATTTTTCTTTCCATTCACTCACAAGAGCGGAGTCATCATGATCCCACGGATGGAACCCAGGGGTGAGAAATTGTTTATATAGGCCACGCATATCGCTAATGAGACCGCCATCTCCATATAGGCTCTTCCACAAGCCCTTGCGGTCACTCCAAGTTACTTTATGGTTCATTTGCTTAAGCAAGAATCGACTGGACATCCAAACATTGAACGGAAATTCGAAACGAGTAAAAATCTTATATTGCTTCATCAACAGTTTGCGGTCACCCACGCATTGTTGGTAGACGTCGAAGGCAACCGATTTATGCTCTATCTCTTCAATCGCATGCCACAGAAATAGATTTCTGAATGACTCAGGAAAATTTGCCATGTGTTCGGGGTGCGTCAATGCGTGATTCGCCATCACTGCCGTTACGTGCTCGGCGCAAACCGTTCTAGCGAGCCGCTTTTCCGGTGACCATTTCTCTTCGCGTTTTTTGAGCTCTTCCTTAATCAATTCATTCAGCTTAACCGTGTCGTAGCCAAGCCCGTCAAACATTTTGTTGATTTGCCGATGTTGTAGCGAATGGTGCGCTTCTTGGTGCGCGAAATCTTGAACATCGGCCTTTAGTTTAGGGTCCGTGATTTGGTTTTCGAATAATTTTACCGATTTAATAAATTCGCCCTCACCCGCCGGGAAACTGGCGGACAAAGCAACCCACATTGCACTAATACAGCTGTTATTGTTGTAGTAGAATGGCTCATTAAAATCGCTGAACTCGAACTTGACTCTACGTGGAACGATTTCCAGTTTCGATCGTGACGTTGATGTAAAAGACGCATCGTCTGTACCGAATGTTTCGTTCAGGGCTGGATTACTAATAGACATTTTTTGACCTTGCTTAAATAAAAGCGAATAAATTAATTGTTGTTTACAACACTGTAAACTAGAATACCTTCTTTAGAATCAATTTACAATCCTGTCAACAAAGACAAATGCCGATATTGAATGCATGGTAATACATGTGAAAATGGCATCACAAATCCTTAATTGAGAATTCCATGGCGCGAAAAACTCACAACTCACCACAACAAGCTCAGGAAGCCATTCTCGATGCGGCCGAGGAACTTATGGTGGAAGTAGGGCCAGCTGGCCTACGTTTAAGTGCGGTGGCAAAGAAAGCCGGAATGGCACACCCTAATATTATTCATCACTTTGGATCACGTGATGGTTTAATCAACGCGCTTGCCGAGCGCGTCGGCCTACGAGCCACGGAAAGAATCAGCAATGCGATTAAAAACGCAACCGAAGCTGCGCCGGAAGACAAAGCAACCGCCATGACCCAGGTGCTCGACACCGCTTACCCGGGAGACGAAGGTAAGGCGGCCGTTTGGCTGCACTTAAGTGGCGCGGAAAGCTCGCTAAAGTCAAATATGGAGCAAATTGTCGAGCTGTCGCATAGCTTACGCCAGACCATTGATTCGGATGCTAATTTAGATAACACCAACCGACTTGTGATGTTGGTAACGCTGGCCTTAGTAGGAGAAGTGGTTTCTGGCCCGAGTATTAAGGGCGCCTTGGGCTTCGGCAATAACGACAATAGCCGCGCACATTTTCGTCGATGGTTAACGGAAATTCTACTAAATATTTCGGATGATCAATTAAACACCAGTCTAAGTGACGCGAACCAAAAGTGAAGCAATTATAAACTATGAATAAATTTAACAATGCGGTAGCAGTAGTAACCGGGGCGGGTAGCGGCATCGGCCGACAACTAGCCCTTAAATTGGCCGAAGCTGGTGCGTCGATAGCCATATCCGATATCAATATGGATGGCCTCGGCGAGACCGAATCGCTAGTTCAGAATCTGCAGAAGAATAAAGGCACTCGAGTAGTCGCGAGCTCTCTTGATGTATCAGATCGCGACGCCGTATTCACATACGCCGAGCAAATCAAGAACGAATTTGGCTCAGTAAATTTAGTGATAAATAATGCCGGTGTCGCGCTCGCGTCGGGCCCCTTCAGTGAGACCAGTATCGATGATTTCGAATGGTTAATGAGCATTAACTTCTCTGGTGTTTTATACGGCACGAAAGCTTTTCTGCCAATACTCGAGGATGCGAACTGGGGTCATATTGTCAATATTTCGAGTTTATTTGGCTTGATCGGCGTAGCTGAACAGTCAGCCTACAATGCAAGTAAATTCGCGGTAAGAGGCCTGACCGAAGCCCTGAGACAAGAGCTAGACCAGGGTGGCAGCCTTATCAGTTGCACCTCAGTTCACCCTGGTGGTATCAAAACCTCAATCGCTCGAAATTCTCGCGTCAGCAAGGAACTTAGGCCAGACGAAATAAAGCTAAAAGAAGACTTTGAAGAGCTGGCAATGACCACCGCTGAATCTGCTGCGGATCAAATACTGTCGGCAGTTGTCAAAAACAAGCGGCGCCTAGTACTCGGTGGCGACGCAAAGTTCCTTGATTGGGTTCAGCGTCACTTCCCCAATCACTATCACAAGATCTTCGAATGGTTCCGTGAACGCGCATTAAGCAAACGCGCAAACTAATATCCAATTGAAACAAACGATGCCTAAGCTGTTAAAAACTCCGCTAGGGCTTAAAAATAGTCCGGCTCATTGCCAGGCTTCCATTTAATGTTGCAGCCAATGCTTGCGACTTGGTTTGGGTCAACTGAATTACCTTGATGCACTGCATCAATTGCGGCCGTCAGCTTGTCTCCGCTTACTAACACAGAGTTTCCGGGCCGAGAACCGTCAAATTGCCCCCGATACGCCAAAGCGTGGCCTGCATCAAAGACATAAAAGTCAGGAGTGCAGGCCGCACCGAAAGACTTTGCTACTGATTGGCGCTCATCATAAAGATACGGAAAATCGAATGCGTAATGCTTGGCAAATTGCAACATCGCTTGCGGTCCATCTTGAGGATAGAGTTGGGCGTCGTTGGCACTGATCGCAACCACTCCAAACCCATTACTAAGCGCGTGGTTTGCGATGCTCGCCATGCGCTCAGCGATATGAATGACGTAAGGACAATGATTGCAAATGAACATCACTAATAGTGGTTTCGATGCAAAGTCTTGAAGACTAACGTTGCTCTCTATGTCCGGTGTCTCCAGTTTTCTCATATCAGGCAAATTGAATTCAGGCGCTGTGGCACCTAATTGCTGCATCGTTGAATACGTCGCGACCATCTATTTATCTCCGTGATTACGCTTCTTTGTGGAGAATTTATCGGCGCTGGCGCGACTTAAATTCCGAGTTTCAATGCCCTTTAAGTAAGTCTGCTCGGCGTCGGTCAAAACCGACATCGGCCACTCTAGTAGCTCATGGAAATTTGCTAACATGCGTAAGCTTAAACCCCAAAGTATTTGCTCCTTACTCTCATTGATCATTACCGCAGGCATGCTCAAAGCTGGGTCCTTAGGGTGTCGATAGTCGAACGCATTCTTACGATTCGATAACGCACTAATAGGCAACCAAACCATGTCAGCAACCTCCTCGTTGGCGATTAATTGCAGCTCTCGATGCGGCTTAAAGACAAAACACGCGACGTGCACGCTGAACACGTTATCGACCTTTAAACCAAACAAATCATCTAGCTGACCAATATAGTCCTCGTCAAACAACTCAACACCGACTTCTTCATAGGCCTCACGAATCGCCGCCGCCTTAGCCGTGTCATCATCAGGGTCTATCTTGCCACCGGGAAAAGACATCTGACCGGACCATGGGTCACGGTCGTGCTTAGCCCGTTGCATCATTAAGAGCTCGGTCCCATGCTCCCCATCACGTAAAATAATCGATACGGCGGCTTTCAGCATGCTGTATTCGGGCCGAACCCGCGGTTGATATTCTCTTAGTCGTTGAATTTCAGACGCACCGATAAGCATAAAGTCGATCTACATTAATTGCCATGATTCAATTATGCCCGAAGGCTTCGAAGTGTTCTAGAATACACTCTTCGCAACACATTAAAATTCTTCCATGAGCTCACTATTAGAATCAGTCACCGCAGTGGCCAATAGCATTCAAGGTCAATTCTCCAAACCAATAGATACGGCGATAATATTGGGCAGTGGTTTATCCGATTTACTGCTCGATGGCTACCAACTATTGGCCACCATCAATTACGATGATATTAACGGCTTGCCACCGATTACCGCGCCAAGTCATAAAGGCCAAATCAGCATCGTGAGCAACAAGACCAAGACGGTCGCTCTGTGCGCGGGCCGACACCATCTATACGAAGGCTATAACGCAACACAAGTAACTACCTTGGTGTACGCTCTCGCACAAATCGGCGTTAAACAACTGATAATTACGAATGCGGCTGGGGCACTGAACCCAGCTTATCAACCCGGCGATGTGATGTTGATAGAAGATCATATAAATTTTACCGGACACAATCCGATACGCGGGCAAGATGAGCATTTTGGAGTGGCATTTCCCGATATGTCGGCGGCTTACGATTCAACTAAAATAGCTCAAGCGAGTTCGATCGCTAAAACGCACCAACTGCGATGTCACCGCGGGATTTATATTGGTGTTATGGGGCCCTCGCTAGAAACCTCCGCAGAGCGCCGCATGATGAGAGGCTTTGGAGCTGATGCCGTCGGCATGTCGACCGTACTAGAAAATATTGCCGCCAATCATTGCGGCATGCGTGTTCTGGGTCTGTCGGCCATTACCAATCTGGCGCTCGGCAACGAACAGCAACGAGCAGACACGATTGAAGAGGTATTAAAAAATGCGGCAATTGCCGGCCAAGGAATTAAGAAAATATTAAACGAGTTACTGAGTTAATAGTGACCGCTTTAGAATCGTCAGAACCTCAACAACTACTGTCAGATCGCCAACAATCAACTAGTCGAACACTTACCAACTAAGGTCGGTCCCTAACAAAAAGCCTGAACTTGAACCCAGTTCCTCAACGATCGGATCTTCCAGATCCAGACTAAACACTCGATAACCGGCCTTCAACGACCAAGAAGGCAGAGGTTTGTATAACAAACCGGCTTCAATTTCATAGCCTGTCGCATCAGTATTTTTTATGTCGTCTTCTAGTTCAGGGAAATAAGATGTTAAACCGTAAACTTGAAAACCACTCTGCACATTGTATCGGCCACTAAGAGACACTTTCGGACCACTGGCTTCCAACTGAGAATCAATATCGAGTTGCTGCCAGCCAAGGCCTAGTTCAACATTTGATTTATCTTGAGTACCAAAAACACGATGTTTTACATCGAAATTGAAAAAGGTACTGTCTTTAGGCAAACCGAACACGTCTTGATTGCCGTTTTGCAATAATTTGGCGCTAACACCCCAATTATTTGTCCAAATCTCACTCTTGCCTAGAAAAGAGTCGTATTGATTATCTCCAAATACAGACACATTAACGTCATCTGACAACCACATAAGGTTTGGTTTGACCGATAAAGGGTCTTCTTCGGCTTGGGCGTGGGCGGTAGAACTGATAAACGATAGCGAAGCGGCAAGAACACTGAATACAGTTAATGCACGAGCGGCACTCTGAAGGCGTTTTTTTGCCCCAAAATGCTGTCCCACACTTTGCAAATCACCAGTCATTGTTAGACTGGGTTGCGTTTTACTATTTTCGATCTTCATTTGACCAGTTATTATTTTACTCATTCTCTTATACTAAACAAGTGTCACAACTAATGTGTTTCTCTCACTTGTTCTGCTAACCTCTTGTTTACGCTTTACTTAAAAGTCGCCAAGAGGTTAAACCTTCTTTCTTTATTAGCTACTAGTATAGACCTAAAATGTGTCAGTTTTGTGGCGAATTTAGGGCTAAATAGTAAATTTAATGTTAAAAATCGATAATTTACACGATATTTCAAGATGAACACATCAACTGATCGGGTCAGAATCGACAAATGGCTATGGGCCGCCCGCTTTTACAAAACTAGGCAGCTGGCTATTAAGGCGCTAAAAAACAGCCAAATAGGGCTGCGAAAACAAACGCTTAAACCCGCGACCAATATCAAAATCGGCGATATTTTAACGATAAAACGCGGTTTTCACCAACAAGAAATTGAGATTCTAGGCTTAAGTGAAAAGCGAGGTTCTGCGACAATTGCACAAGGCCTCTACCAAGAAACACCAGAAAGCGTTGCCAGCAACAAACGGCTTAAAGAGCAACTCGCCGCACAACCCAAAATCGACATTGATCGTCGAAAACCAGACAAGCGAGGGGTTCGATCGCATAGGGCGGTTAAACGGGGCGAATAAGACGCTCACATTGGATAATTAGCGCGACGGCATTACCGAAATGGCCGCATCGATTTCGTTTCTCAGTTCTGTGTAGCTTTTAGCCACCGGAAACTGTGGAAATTCGTCGATCACATTTTGCGGCGGACAAAACAAGATTCCTTGCTCCGCTTCACTCAACATAGTGGTATCGTTATACGAGTCACCAGCGGCCACAACGTTGAAGTTCAACTCGTGCAGGCGTTTCACCGTTTTGCGCTTGTGGTCGGCTTTACGTAACTTATAATTATTGATGCGCCCGTCCTCATCGATCACCAGCTCGTGACAAAAAATCGTTGGCCAATCCAATTGGCGCATCATCGGCTCTGCGAATTCTTGAAAGGTATCCGACAAAATTATCAATTGATAATCTGCACGAAGCTGATCACTAAATTGCTTAGCGCCGTCAAGCGGAGAAAGCGTGTCGATAACAGACTGAATATCTTGAATGCGAAAATCATGTTTTTGACACAAATCCAAACGAAAGCGCATTAGTTCGTCGTAATCGGGAATATCCCGTGTGGTTACTTGCAATTCATTGACACCCACTTTTTCTGCAAAATTAATCCAAATTTCAGGAATTAAGACGCCTTCGAGATCCAAGCAAACTATATTCATTTTAAAACTCAAGTTTAGTTAAGTGCCCGCACGATAAAGGCTAAGCTCATTTGATTCAAGCGCTTTTAACAACACTAAGAACGTGACAGAATCCGCGCATGAAGCACATTCCGCTCAGCCTTTATATCCACGTTCCTTGGTGCGAAAAAAAATGTCCATATTGCGATTTTAACTCGCACATGGCGCGCGCGAATGTGGATGAACGGTCTTATGTCGAGCAACTATTAAACGATCTTGATATTGATATAAAAAACCATGGAGCAACGATTACTGAGCGGGATATTCAAACCATTTTTATCGGCGGAGGAACGCCTTCTTTATTTCGTGCGGAAAGTTATCAACTGTTGTTTGAAGGTTTGAAAAAGCGTTTAAATTTCAGCCCAGGCATTGAAATTACGCTGGAGGCAAACCCAGGCAGCAGCGAGGTTGAAAAATTTAAGGGGTTTAGACAAACCGGAATTAATCGATTGTCGATCGGTGTTCAAAGTTTCAATCAAGCACACCTAGAATCACTCGGGAGAGTACACAATTGCCATGATGCTCTAAACGCCGCTGGATTTGCACGTGAAGCAGGATTCGACAACTTTAATTTAGATCTCATGTTCGGACTACCTACACAAAGTCTTGAACAGAGCTTGTCAGATATTCAGCAGGGCCTCGCCTTATCTCCAAGTCATCTGTCATGTTATCAATTGACCATCGAGCCCAATACTCTGTTTCATCATAGGCCACCCATTACTCCGGACGATGAAACTCTTTGGAGCATGCAAGAGCAGCTTCAAAATGAACTCGCTAATCACGGTTACTCCCAATACGAAGTGTCGGCCTATTCACAAGACAACAAACAATGCCGACATAATCTAAATTATTGGCTATTCGGAGACTATCTCGGAATCGGTGCAGGCGCTCACGCCAAACTGACTCGCGATAACGGCCAAATTTTTCGCACTTGGAAAATAAAACACCCAACTAGTTATATCGATAAAGCCATAAAAATAGGCGGAAGCGAAACGGTGGAACAGCAACAAATTCCATTCGAATTCATGATGAATGCTCTTCGCTTAAACAACGGGTTCGACATCGAAACCTTTACGTCTCGTTGCGCACTGCGCCAAGAAACTATTCAGCCTTTGTTAGACTTACATTTGGCGCAAGGGCTTATAAATGTGAACCTAGGGCACGTTCAGCCCACTCGGTTTGGGCATAACATGCTTAATAATATGCTAGAAGACTACTTGTCGTTAGACCAATAACGACGCTCGCTCGTCAAGTTCTCGAAGAGCAAGCTGAAGATCAATTAGGCAAACTTACGGCCCCACCAACATTTTTATGATAAATGCCACCGGATGAATCTCGACCGACAGTAAAGTTTCCAACGATATCTTCCACTTCAATACTGCCGCTGCTGTCGGTTTTCACCAGCACATCGCCCCCAATTTGCTCGGCTTCGATACCGCCAGAACTGTCAACCTCAACGGTAAAATCGCCGGTCACCTTGTACACTGAAATTGAGCCTGAACTGTCGGTGACCAACACATTGCCGGTCACTTGCTCAATGTTTAAAGCACCGGACGAGTCAGTCACATTGACGTCCCCCTTCACGTTTTCGATGGTCAGTTCACCCGACGAATCAACCATCACCAAGGAGCCAATACCCTCGACACGCGCCTCACCACTGCTGTCTTTAACGTCCATTTTAGCGTCAGCAGGCACATGCAATGTTAAATCAATATAAGAGCCATCATAACCGGTGTTCCATAATTTTCCACGAGCAAGCTCGGTTTTAAGCCGAAGCGTGTCGCCGCTTTGCTCAGACTCCACGTCCATTTCCGCTAATTGAGCCTCTTTCTCGGCGCATAGCTTCGCTTCAATTACCACGGTTTCAAGATCGTCGTCGCCCTGAATTTCCAGTTTCCCGGCTCCGGCCGCAACCATTATAAAATCGACGCCATCCAAAGAAATTTCACGTTCTACGTTTCGAGAATAATCACAGTCATTTCCCCAAGCCAAGGCATGCAGAGAGAATAACAACGGGGCGCAAAACGCCATTCCAGTCAAAAGTGTTTTCATTTATCTGATCCTATTTGTTAAGTTCACTAAAGTTTAGATGCAACTTTTTGAATTTTGGATTACATGATTGTGGATTTTTTTAATTAGCATGATACTCTGCGCCAATGCTCTGGATTAAATCACTACATATAATCGCCGTCATTTGCTGGATGGCGGGAATCTTTTACATGCCGCGCCTGTTCGTATATCACGCCATGTCAGAAGACACTATCAGCAAAGAACGTTTTAAAGTTATGCAACGCAAGCTTTACCACGGCATCATGACTCCGTCGATGGCAGCGTCGATTGTATTCGGTGTTTGGTTGTGGCTTGGTTGGGGGTTTGGCGGGGACTGGCTGTATGCCAAGTTGGCGCTAGTCATAGCCTTAGTGGCATACCATTTATGGTGCGGAGCAACCATGAAGAAATTCGCTAGAGACGAAATTCCGCATGGGCATGTTTTTTATCGTTGGTTGAACGAGGCGCCAGTACTTCTACTATTCGCTATCGTATTTTTAGTTGTGCTTAAACCTTTTTAGAGAGCTCAACTATGACCTTAAGCATCACCGACCCGGCGTTTCTTTTTCCGGGAATATCACTGCTTTTTTTAGCGTATACAAATCGCTATCTAGCCCTTGCGAGTATTGTACGCGCCTTAAACACCAGCTTTAACGACGATGATTCACACAATAGAGTTAAGCAAATAAAAGCCATTCATGTACGCATTTTGTTAATCAAGTATATGCAAGCGTTTGGTGTACTCGCGTTTCTATTTTGTATTTTTTCGATGTTCGCGTTGATTTCGGGTAAACAAAATCATGGTGAGGTGCTGTTTATGACCAGTCTTGTGGCCATGACTATATCGTTGTGTCTTTCGCTGGTTGAAGTCCTCAAATCTGGTCAATCGCTGAAGATCGAATTGGATCGAACACACATTCAGGACCGAAAACTCTGAGAGCGTTTGTACAGCTAACTTGCTCCGTCAAAGCCTAATTGACGCCACGCTTCATACACCAAAATAGACACTGAATTAGACAAGTTTAGACTACGATTGTTAGGCTGCATTGGAATTAGCAGCCGCTTTTTTTCGGCTATCTGATTCATCACATTGTCGGGTAAGCCACTGGTCTCGGAACCGAATAGCAACGCATCCCCCTTTTCAAAGGCTACGTCTGTATATCGAGTTTTACCCTTTGTGGTGATTGCATACACTTGACGCGGTTTTACGGTGTCGACAAAATCAGCATAGCTTGGGTAGCGAACGACGCGCGAAATATCGTGGTAGTCCAAACCAGCCCGTCGGAGCTGCTTCTCTTCAAAATCGAAGCCTAAGGGTTCAATAAGGTGTAGCCAAAAACCAGTGTTCGCCATTAAGCGAATAACATTCCCAGTATTCGGTGGAATTTTCGGGTTATGCAATACGACGTGGATCATTATTGTTTACATCACTGAAACTTAGGCATCGGTTTTGACGTTTTTAGCAAATAATTACTTGCCGACCACTTGCTGCAGATCTCGGTCGGCTGGCCGGGTCATCGAGTAGGCGTAATTAATACGCCATGTTTGATTTGAGCGCATTTGTTTGGCCCATAAAGCGACACCGGTTTTGCCATCAGCGTTTTCGCTAGTTGGAGGCGTAGCCGAGTCACTGCGTTTAATTCTCAGCGCCTTATTTTTGGAAACTGGGTACACCGCTCTTACTTCGATATCAGCAGGTGACGCGCGTCGATTGGTAATTTCAAATTCCAAATCAGTGACTTCGGTAATCTGTTTTTTGACAATGCCGCCATCACCACCTTTACCGCCTAAGTCATTCAATTTGACTTCAATACGACGATCGATGCCCATCGGTAAGCTCACTTCAGCGCCTGGCAAAATAGTCGGCATATCAGCTGTGCCCATCAGTACGCCGTCAACGTATACCAACATTTCATTCCCATAAATTGGGTTATCTCCCTTGTGCATGAAACGAGCAACCAAGAACGCCTGTGTCTCGATAAGAGGTACAATTTGTGTTACCAATTCGGCTTTGAACTGAAACGTCTCTAGGTCATACGCCTGGGTCTCGTCATCATTGTTTGACACGTTTATTCGACCGGCGATCGGGAAGTTAAGAGAGTATGAACCTACCCACCGTTCAGTCGCTTTTTGAGCCGTGACCACAACCTCTTCTAGTGCCAACGAATCGGCTGTGCTTGACGCATAGACCTTTCGTCGAGGTGCCGTGGCGAAACGTTGCTTTTCAAATAAGTCGAAGAACTGACTCTCAAGTTCAGGTGCTTGCATTGCTTGAGATGGCTGACTGGTCGATAAGGTGACTTTGGCATTATCCCAAGGCTCTTGCGTACTTTGCCAAAGCACCGCTTTCTGCGCCAGCGCAAGCTGTCCATTAGAGGAATTTAGACGGGCCTCATAACTTGGTCGCCAACCGGCGGCGTCTTGATAGTAATGAACTTTAACCACAGCATTGACCGCGCTATTCGTCGAAAAATAAGCCACAACACTATTGTCCGATGCTTTGAGCCCGCGTTTATCAGAGAGTTCTCGGTTGAGTAACGATAGCTCATTATTAAGTTTCCCCATCTCTAAAATATTCTTTCGAATTATTTTGTTCGCCGCTTCAGAACCGCTGAGCATTAAAGCGAGCGCTCGCTGCCAGCTTGCCGTGTCTGCCGACCCTTGCGCCGACCCTATCCAAGCTTCTTTGGAATACCCCGTGGCCAACGACTCTAAAAACTTGAGCTGCAACTCGGCCGCCTTGGTTGACCCTGTAACTTGGCGGATTTCATCTTGCTTCAAATTTATCTTGTTCTTCAAAGAAACGACTTCGGGGTCTGTGGCTTCTAGAAACTTATTCTCCTTAACGTTAACTTGACCAATACGAACATCCGTATTGTCTACTTCTAGGCGAAGCGATTGGGGGTTTAGGTTCGATGGAAACCCAGTCAGTTCGATTTGCTGCTCGCCAACAGCCAAGCTGATGCTCGCGCTGCGGGTTACAACGGCACCCTGAGTATAAAGCGTAACTTCAGAAATGTTTGAGTCGACCGAGATCGCTTGAGCCTCTAACACACATACTAGTAGCAGTAATACAGATCCTAAGGTCTTCATAATGTTTCCTTTGTTGTCGGATGATGCGACTAATCCAATTATGGACCAGTAAGCAATGTCTCGAGACTCACAAAATAGAGTTAATCGGCGCTCTGTAGGTCTAGCTATCTAAGTTTAGTCTCGAAGTTGTAGTATAATTCAAACTAGGCCGATGCTCTTAAGTATCTATAGAATAGGTAATAGTCCAAATGATTTTCGGCTCACTTAGGAACACCCAATCAAGCTCTAACCTTATGACCAAATCACAACTTAATGCTCTCGGCCTAACACTTGGAGTGTTTGCCCTAGTACTAGGCGTCCGCTTGCATATAATCGACGCCTTTGCTCACTTTACGCCATATTACGATGATTGGGGAATGGGCGGCACTCTCCAGGAATATGAATCAGAAGTGCTTACTTTAAAGTTTTTACTCAGCCCAACTAACGGACATGTTGGGATTTGGCGTGAGTTTCTGCAAATTGGCCTCTTTGACCTAAACCAAAGTCAATGGGATACCTATTTGCAAATGGTGGTTAACGCCATAATTTGGGCCATCAACGCCGTTTTTTTAGTCACCATCGCTCGCCGTCATTTCACTGCGGCATCGACACCAGCTGTTGTTTTTTTCGTCCTAATACTGTGGATATTCCCGTTATCGCTGATTAATGCCACATGGGGGGTACAAACACACAATTACAATATGATCCTGTTTTCGTTGGTGGCGATTTGGTTTAACCAAAGTGATGCCAATACCAAAGCGTGGTGGTTTGGCCTTCTGGTAACGTTTATGGCACCGCTCACAATGGGGGCAGGCGCTATTGTGGCACCCGCCACTTTGGGTTTTATGTTGGTTAAGTTAATGCTTAATCGACAGTGCTGGCCGAATGTACGGCCCACGATCATCGCCATGTTTCTATTAACTATCTACTCCGTTTGGACTCTCAAAAGAGCATCCTCCGGTCATGAAGCCCTGTACGCGACAAGCGTATTGGAGTTTCTAACCACATTTTCTAAAGCATTGTCGTTCCCAGTCTTGGGTCAGGTATGGGCCGCGCCCATCATGTTGGCCCCAATTGTAATTCTAGGCATCCAATCCATGCGCTTTAATACCCTGAACAATAAGGCGATCGCGTTTACCATTGTGCTTTCGGCGTACACAATTGGCTTGCCCATCGCAATAGGACACGCTCGAGGTTACAACGGTGGCGACCCATCGCACCGATACTTTGAGTTTTTTCAAATGTACATTCTGGCGAGTTTATTAGCCTTATTGTTAATACAAAACAAACCGCTACGTATAAATAAGATTGCCAATTCTATTTTGGTAGTGGCATGGGTTTACACAATATTCTTAGGAGCATTAGACCAAGTATCGTACTTCAATAAGCAGATCGACCAACGAGCGATTAACAAACCTCTTCAAGACGATTCGTTCAAACGGTATCTCTCAACCAAAGACGTGACTATCTTTCGTGGAATGAAGGCTGAGCATATCGCCTTTGCCAGTGGACCAGGCTTGGCATCGTTTGTGAAAAAGGTTGAACAAGAGGACATTATGTCCTATCAAATGCAAGCACCTCCACCACTGCTCGCAGACGGTTCGCCCAGCGGCTTTGTGGTAAACGGTACCATTGCGCCCAACAAAGACGGTTGGCAATACCAATACGGTTACGAAAGTGCAATCGGTTCGTATGATCGTGCAAACGGCGGTGGTGCCGCACAGGGCCAATATGAAAGCACACCACATCAGTACCGACGGAATCACTTAATGATCCCGGTGACAGGGTATCTCGGTGAACCCGGCTTGAGCCTAAAACTGGTTGACCTTAAGACCGGTGAAGAAACCCCAGTCGTGGGCCCCGTAGTGGATGATCTATCAGCCGAAACATGGCATGAAGTATTTGTAGAAACGCCAGAAAACGAATTCAAAATTGTTGCGCTGGATAACAACCCCGAGCTTTGGTTCGGTTTCGCAGCCCCTAGGACCATCGGTCGACTATCCTACGTGAGCAATTCGATGATTGGTCACGGTAAGATCATTTGGATGCTCGGTATATTGATATTGTTATTCAGTTTACGAGATCCGCTCACTAAATTACTTAGACCAAGCGAAACCGCTAGCTGATGATGACCTCGATCAGTGATGGAGTGTAATACAGCTCGAAGTCATGCATTACACTCCAGCTTTGCTTATTGGCCACCGACAAAATAGCTTCGTGTTGCCTTAGCGCGAATTCTATCCATATCGAAGCTGGCATCGCGCCATTGTTGATTTACAAACATCTCAGCTTGATCTGCGAAGTGAGGTGACTGTTCATCTTGGGTTGCACTGCCAAACTGGTGCAAAACCTTAGCGCTTTGTTCGCCGCTTACTTGGTCCCAGGAAACAATGGCCATCCAAGAATCACCATTAGTCGCATACGACTTTTCGTCCGCGTCGATGCCAAACGAATATACCGCACGCAATAAATCGGGGCCGCCTGCAACCGGCATATCGAAGTCGCCACGTACCAAACGATTCACCTCTGACCACTTTGGGTCGAGCCGCCCATAATTAGTGGAGAGATACGTAATCGCCTTTTGAGTAGCCGATTTAACCGCATCAGGGGATCGGTCGCTTCGGTCAGCGCTTTGTCGAATTTGATTAAATATTTGAATCGGAAGCGCGGCATGTCGGTTATCCAAGTTTGCCCGGCGATCCCACTTCTTAATAATACTTTGCGCAACGACCAATTGGCTATCATCGGCCCAATCTTGAGCTATTGCGGTTTCCAGAACTTGCACCTGTTCAGAGTTTTCGGAGTATTGAATGTCAAACTTCTGTTTGAGCAACTCAGCCTCGGTTATCGGATTAGTCACATTATTCATTTCTAGCACGCGCAGAGACCGATTAGTTTGGTTGGTTGCCAAACCCATAGACTGAGGAAAGTCTTCAGAGCGTAAATTATCGGGCCCATCGGTTGCGGAAAACGGCGTGTTATTGGCGTTAAACACCAAGCCAGATTTCGGGTTTACCAATATGGGTACATCACCGAAGTCTCGATAGCCATTCCATATTAAGTCGCTTCTGTCTCCTGGCAACCCTTTAGTCCAATCCCAGGAATCATTCCGCTGTGGATATTGTGCGTTATGAATAAAGCCAATGTTATTCTCGCGATCAGCGTAAATGTAATTAATACTCGGCAGCGCATTAATCTGCATGGCTTGCATGAAGCCGTCAAAATTCTTCGCTTGGTTCAAACGCATATACTGTTCAAACTGCCGTATTTCACCCATTCCGGCGTACCGGATGGCATAGGTTTTATCGCCAGCCTCGATTACCGGGCCGTGCTTGCTACGTAGAATAGTGCGTTTCGCAGGGAAGTAAAAATCACCCCACAACTTCACATCTAAGGTCACCTCACGCGACTCAAAGTCAACCCATTGTCCGTCTAATTTGTATTGCATGTGATTATCAGGGTTTCGGCTTAATAAATACGCATCACTTAAATCGACATAGTTTACGGTATTGGCCCAACCCAAGTTCTCGGTGAAACCATGCAAAATCACTGGGGTTCCTGGAAACAGCCCTCCTTGAATATCCCACCCCTCTTCAGCCGACATATGCGCTTCATACCAAGCAACAGGGCCCGTTAGTGGCTGATGAGAATTGATTAGAAGCCTGGTTGTGTCTTCTCCCGAGCGCTCAGCAGACACGGCGTACGCATTTGAACCTCGCTCACGCTCTCCGCTCTTGATAAGGGACCAAGCCAGAGAATCTCCTTTTGGAGTGAGCGACATTTCGAGATTGCTGTCTTCATCGAACAAATCAAGAAGCACTTGATCCAAACCGTAGAAAAAAGGGGTCTTGAAAACAAAGCCTGCAACTATATCCTGCTCGGTAAACGGAGCCAAACCGCGCCATACACTGTCGGGGTGTTTCGCCGCGTACAAATTAATTCCGGCGGCATATGCCCGTGCGATTTGCTTCGCATCTTCTGGAACATCGTTTTCATATCGTTGCGCTAGTGTCTCCCACACGCCCAAAAGTTGCACAAGATAATCTGCAGGAGCTGCACTTTGCCCTCGATATCGGGCTAACACCCCTCGGGTCGCAGCGACTATTTCTTGGATGGTTTCAAAATCGTCTTCAGCGTGAGCATAAGCCAAACCAAAACTGGTATCGGCATTGCGTTTGCCGGTGATGTGCGGAACACCCCATTCATCACGAATTATTTCAGCCCTATAGTTAACCGACGCTTTCATTAATGTATCTGGTTCGAGGTTTGGCATAGGCGGGTTCCACAACCAAAGAGCCAGCCCAAAAATAGCCGCAAGAATAATAACGACAACACCCTTAATGATTTTAGACATCAGATTTACCAAGAAATTTTAATTATTGTCATGCAAACCTACCAGACAAGGTTATTGATCAGATGAAGGCCGGTCGCTGCACTGAACAACTATGCCTAAAACACCTCCCCTCAATCCAACAAGTTTTGACCGAAAGGCACTGCCGTGTCCACTTTTCTGTCAAATTCAGCGCACGAACTCAACCATAATCACCTCATCCTCAACGAGTATTTTTGCATATAGACCTTGCGATCAAGCAAACTCTCTGGCAGATTGGTTCTCAGATAAATTTGACATCACGGATACACGATCAATACCATGCAAACAATCGCCTCAATCGCTTTAATAAATATCGGCTGTCTAACCGTATTTATTGCACTCTTTTATAGTGATGAAATCAAAATGAGATTA
The DNA here is from genome assembly GCA_964420885.1 of uncultured Gammaproteobacteria bacterium. GTDB lineage: Bacteria > Pseudomonadota > Gammaproteobacteria > Arenicellales > Arenicellaceae > Arenicella. The sequence continues at coordinate 5,197 of CAYQVT010000007.1, read as the reverse complement.
ATTCTCATGATTGGTGCGGCAATGTTCTTGGTTGGTTTCGCGATCGGCAATAATTTTGATCACTGGTACGCCGGCGTCTGGGCTGCACTATTTACCTTATTAAACGGTGTCCTGTTTCGTCGAATTCTCAGCGCTAAGTCAATCTCTAATTTCAACCAAAGGGAGAAGTACCTTTATCAAGTTTTTAAGGGAATACAAGCGGATGAATTTAAGGAGCTATTGAAGATCACAAATTGGCACAGCCCGACCGAGCACACCACGTTAACGGTTGAGGACGAGGTTTGCGACAGCCTATACTACGTGCTTAAAGGCAAAACAGAAGTCAGCAAAGCAGACCGTATATTCACGCTAAATGAAAATACCTTTATTGGCGAAGTAGGTTACTTTTTACGCTCCGGAGCCAGCGCAACAACCATAATAGAAAAAGGGTCTGTGTTTGTGTCGTGGAAAACCCCTGACCTACGCAAATTAGAAGACAGATCACCTGGCGTAAGAGCTAAAGTATATGAATTAATGAATAAAGATATGGCCTCGAAGGTGGCTGCGAGCCAACGATAGCTAAAATTTTTCGTTATGAAGGCATTGAAACAACGCCAGTTTTTTGCTGATTGATTTTATGTAGAAAAAAAGAACAGTCTAACGAGGTCAAGATTCGAGGCAATCGGTCAGGCACATCGACACTCTATTCGATTAAGTGTTCAATAGTTGTCTGTCCATTAAATCGAATTACTCTACTTAATCAGCGGAAATACTAATGAAAATTTCTCTATCAATAATACTCCTACTATTTCTAAGCGTGGCGAATGCAGCGGATCAAGCACCGAGCTGTGCATCACCTGATCATCAAGCATTTGATTTCTGGGAAGGCGAATGGTCAGTGCATAATGCCGATGGGAGTCTTGCGGGCACAAATTCGATCAAAAAAATTCAGAATAACTGTGTGCTTGAAGAAAATTGGACCAGTGCCAAAGGAGGCTTTACCGGCACCAGCTTGAATTTTTTTAATGCAGAGAAGAAACAATGGCAACAGCTATGGCTCGACAGCTCAGGCGGCAACCTTGAACTAAGTGGAAGCCGCATAGACAATCAAATGATTTTGCGCACCGTCGAAGCCATCGACAAAGACGGCAATGGCTATTTTCATAGAATCACTTGGACCAACAATGAAGATGGTAGCGTTAGACAACTTTGGGAAACCGTTACCGGTGACAATATCTCTATCGTCTTCGACGGCTTATATAGCAAAAACTAGGATTCCGGCCATATAGACTCAGAGTCGTGCAAATAACACCGGACCGAATACTATCTTCTTGTGTTTCTTCGGTGGATCAAGGTTCAAGCTCGAGACATTTGTGCACTCACAAGGTAAAATTCGCAAGCTAAATATTCTTATCAAACTGCATTGGCTTCAAACAAACAACTATGAACGTACTAATTATCGGCAGCGGCGGCCGCGAGCATGCCTTGGCTTGGAAAGTCGCCCAATCAAATCATGTATCTCAAGTATTTGTAGCGCCAGGAAATGCTGGCAGTGCCGGTGAAGCCAAGGTCTCGAATGTTGCCATTGGTTCTGAAGATATCGATAACCTTATGGCCTTTGCAAAATCCAACGATGTTGAACTCACCATCGTCGGGCCCGAGGCACCATTGGTAATTGGTATTGTTGATGCCTTTAGAAAGGAAAACCTCAACTGTTTCGGCCCAACGGCAGGTGCTGCTCAACTCGAAGGGTCTAAATCTTTCACCAAAGACTTTTTAGCCAAATACGATATCCCAACCGGCACCTACAAAGTCTTTACCGATGCCGACCAAGCCTGTGACTATATTGCGCAAGTTGGCGCACCGATTGTAATCAAAGCTGATGGGCTCGCCGCTGGCAAAGGAGTCGTGGTGGCACATTCAGTAGAAGACGCACAGAACGCCGCCAAGGACATGTTACTCGACAACAAATTTGGTGATGCTGGCGCACGCGTAGTGGTAGAAGAATTTCTAGCGGGCGAAGAAGCCAGTTTTATCTGTATGGTTGATGGCGAGAATGTTTTACCCATGGCGACATCGCAAGATCACAAGGCACGGGACAACGGCGATCTCGGGCCGAACACCGGTGGCATGGGGGCGTACTCACCCGCACCTGTTGTCAGCGATCAAATACATGATGTGATAATGCAGACAATTATCCTACCAACCGTGGCAGGTATGCAGGCTGAAGGGCACCCTTACACAGGTTTTTTGTACGCTGGCTTGATGATTAACCATGATGGAATACCTAAGGTAATCGAATACAACTGCCGGTTTGGTGATCCGGAGACACAGCCCATTATGATGCGTTTACAATCTGACCTAGCCCAACTTTGCATGGCAGCACTCGACAAAAAATTAGATCAAACCAGCGCTGAGTGGGACCCGCGCGCTGCGCTCGGTGTGGTTCTTGCTGCGGGCGGGTACCCCGAAAGCTACGCGAAGGGCTCGATCATCTCCGGGCTGGATCAATGCGATACTGACGCCTGCAAAACTTTTCATGCGGGCACCGCTACTAACGATGGCAATGTCGTCACTAGCGGAGGTCGAGTTCTGTGCGTGACGGCCCTTGGAAACACCGTGACACAAGCGCAGCAATTAGCCTATCAATCAATTGAAAAAATTTCTTGGGATGATATGTTTTGCCGCTCAGACATCGGTTATCGTGCAATGGCACGCGAAAATAATTAGCCGTGATGCCCGACTTTAAATTACTCAGATTCGAGCCTAAATGAAAGCCTATTTAGATCTTCTGCAAGACGTCTACGACAATGGTGTTGGCAAAGACGACCGCACTGGTACGGGAACTCGCAGTGTATTTGGTCGACAGATACGTTGCGACTTATCAGATGGCTTTCCACTACTAACCACAAAAAAAGTATTCTTGCGTGGCATCATCCATGAACTATTGTGGTTTGTTCGCGGCGACACTAATATTAAATACTTGGTCGACAATAATGTTGGAATTTGGAATGAGTGGCCATTTCAAAGCTACTTAAATAAAAATGGTTACGCGAGCCTAAAAAAGCACTCCAAGGAATGGCAAGAGCGCCTAGACGAGTTTGTAACAAACATTCAACAAAGCCAAGATTTCGCTGAGCGATGGGGCGAACTCGGCCCTGTATATGGAAAGCAATGGCGCAACTTCTCAGGCATCGACCAGCTCTCTTGGGTCATTAATGAAATAAAAACTAACCCCACTTCACGACGTTTGATTGTTTCAGCTTGGAACCCAGCTGAAATTGAAGAGATGGCCAAAGCCGGCTTACCGCCCTGCCACACACTGTTTCAATTTTATGTATCTCACGATAACAAACTCAGTTGTCAGCTCTATCAACGCAGTGCTGATTTGTTTTTGGGCGTGCCGTTTAATATTGCCAGCTATGCATTACTGACAATGATGGTGGCGCAAGTGTGCGACTTGGAGCTAGGTGAATTTGTTCATGCATTCGGGGATGTGCATATTTACAATAATCACCAACAACAAGTCCTTGAGCAACTAAGCCGTAGCCCGCGCGAGCTCCCGAAAATGAAACTCAATACTGAGGTGAAAAGCCTATTTAATTTCAACTTTGAAGATTTCGAATTAGTCGATTACGTCGCCGACTCGGCGATTAAAGCACCGGTAGCCGTTTAATGGAAATAATCTTAATTGCCGCCGTTGGTGAAAATGGCGAAATGGGCCGCAACAATGAATTGCTTTGGCACCTACCAGGCGACCTCCCACGTTTCAAAGAAATCACCATGGGGTCACCGATTATCATGGGCCGTAAAACCTTTGACTCCATTGGCCGCCCACTACCCGGTAGGCTCAATATCGTGCTTAGCGCCAATAGTGATTGGAGCGTCGACGGCGTAACCGTCGCACGCTCTATCGACGGCGCCTTAGAATTAGCTAAGACTGAAAACGCCGAAAAGATTTTCGTGATCGGCGGCGGCCAAATTTACAAATTGTTCTTAGCGTATGCTACGTCACTTGAAATGACGGAGGTGCATGATGCCCCGCTTGCCGATACTTTCTTCCCTAATTTTTCCGGCAGTGATTTCAGAGAAGTAAAGCGAGAACGAATCACCAATACTGAACCTAAATTCGACTACGTTACCTACCAAAGAGTGTGAGCACGATGACCCCAGAACAAGCAAAACAGTTGGTTGCCGAAGCGGCAATTGAATACATTGAATGGGACTGGGTGGTCGGTGTGGGCACGGGTTCTACGGCTAATTTATTTATTGACGAATTGGCTAAATTGAAAAACAAGATTGATGGAACGGTAGCCAGCTCCGAAGCATCAGCTGAACGTTTGCGCGGTCATGGCATCAAGGTATATGAGCTTGATCAAGTTGGCGACCTGCCAGTGTATGTGGACGGGGCTGATGAATCGACCAAGCACTTACACCTGATTAAAGGTGGTGGGGCCGCATTAACACGCGAGAAAATCGTCGCCGCCGCCAGCGAAAAATTTGTTTGTATTGCCGATGATTCCAAATTGGTGGGCACACTGGGCGCGTTTCCACTTCCGGTAGAAGTGATCCCGATGTCAAAATCGTATATTGCTCGTCAGTTGGTAAAACTTGGGGGTAATCCTATTTTGCGCGATGGCGTGGTTACCGATAATGGCAATTATATAATTGATGTACACGATCTGAATATTGATAACCCCGTCGAATTAGAGCGCCAAATAAACCAGTTAGCCGGCGTGGTTACCAATGGCTTATTTGCTCAGCGTGGTGCGGATGTACTATTGCTTGGTGGCGCGGGCGGTGTGACTAAGATCGAGGCCTAGTTTATTTAGGTGCGTCACCATAGTGAGCCCGTCGCAAATTGAACTCAGCTGGGGGAGATTCCTCGGCGTTGCTCGGAATGACGGAAACTGAGTATTGGAGTGACGGAAGCCGAGTATTGGGACAGCGGTTACCAACTATCTGAACAGCGAATACTGCCTATCTGGACAATGGGCCTCCGTTGGAACTATATGCATGGCTTGACCACCAAGCTCAAAATGTGGTCACGTCATCTAAGCTTAGTGCGTTGTCCTTAGTCACCCTTAAGTGTTGATGCTTCTCAAACGGCACATCAAGAAAATAACGACTTACTTAAGTCCTTCAACGCGGGATTCATCTGTTTAATTAGTCGACCCTGAAGAATCACCCAATCGGGTGAAGTAGGACCGTTTCAATT
>CAYQVT010000006.1:9724-50440 GCA_964420885.1 uncultured Gammaproteobacteria bacterium | reverse complement strand
CGATTGATGACCCACCTGGGCCGCCTTGAATGACAGTGAAGGCGTCGGCTTCGGGTGTCGGTGAACTTGATGGCAATTTAACCACGAATAAGTTGACTGATTTACCATCAGGTATATCAGGATTCTCAGGACGTGCAAAAATGGCACACTCAGCATCGATTTCGACCGCTTTGTGTTTAATTTGGCATCGTTTAAATTTGAGTTCCTGATTTAATTCTTGTGCTTGACTATCTGGGTGATCAATTGCCAGCCAGATGGCGAAAGCTGCTAATCCAAATTTAGCAAAGGAAAATCTCATTGAGCCGCTTCCAGTTAATATTATTTGAGCTTAACTTAACACAGTTTACAGCTCAAAAGAGTCGACATTACAGGCGTAATTAAAAATTAACGAAGTCGGCTTAAAAGCTATCTCGGTAGTCGGAAAAAGAGAGTCGTTCACTAAAACCTGGAGGCTCAAAACTAGCCAGATACTTGGGGCTGTTTATGTTACGCCTGAGCGCAGTCTTGAGATTTGAATAGATTTCTTTCAGCTCAGCCGAATCAGTGCGCTTGGCTTCGCTAACTACGTTTCTCAATACATTTTTATCTCGTAAAACAAGTTTTTTACCAGACTGTTTCTCTAGGGCATGCGCGAACTTAGTGATCCAGGTTAAACTAGATGCGTCCAGCTGTTCAACGCGAATTTGCGTTATATCAATCTTTGATACCATTTTTCCATGCCCCCCCAAAATGTGGGGGTATTTTGATCATTATAATGATAAAGATCAACCGCTATTGGACAAAAAACATGTAACATAGGTGATATTTTTTCATTTTGAGACGTTTTGACCCTCCGATTCAACATATTTGAAACGAGAACGAGGCCAAATTAATACAATTATTTAGCCATTATGTAATGAAATCTGCGGTTAATAGGTCTATGACTGTGAATTGACAATAAAGGGAAGCGCGAAGTGCGTTTTCCTATGACCAACCTGAGGTGTACTATGCAACGTTTTCTATTACTTGTTTTGGCGTCAGCGGCCATGATATTTCAGTCTTCATTTTCCTTCGCCTCTGGCGGTGGTGGCGGCGGCGGTTTCCGTGGCGGCGGCGGTAGCTTTGGCGGTGGAATACAAAGTCGTCAACGTCAAGTAGACCAGACTTATGAAGCAGGTAAAGCTATCTATAAAGGACGAGCAAAGGGTGAGCCTTCATTGGAATATTGTATTGCTGTAGATGGTGAGAAAATTCCGCTAGAACGCAAATCAATCAAGGCATATAAGCAGGCAACCTATAATGATTTCGCAAAAGGTTTGTATCGTTGTGATCAGCCTGAAACCTTGATTGCTGAAAGCTTGACCCGCGATAGCTTGTTATATGTGGTTTACTATCTTAATAAACGCCACAAATTGAAATTACGCGGCTCCTAAATTACTGAATTAAGCCATATAGTATTTAAAATGCATCACTAATATTTTTGGCATATAGAGCCTCAAATCGAGCTATCTGTGAATAACCTGATTTGAGGCTTTTTTACTTATTGCATCCTAGCAAATTATCAAATCGTTGGCTTAGACAGAAGTCTGTCGCGCGATATCAACCAAAAAAACGCGAGTATGGGCGGAATAAATTCGACGGCTATTACCCACCCTCGATGCTCATAAGGCCCGAGCCCTGAGTCACTAGCTAAATTTATGCCCGAAGCGTAGCTCAATAATATAGTAAACGACATTAACCAAGCCCATAGGCTAGGCCGAAATACCGCGAATGGCAGCAACCAAACTAAGTACCAGGCATTAAACGCCGGTGCGCATAGGAACAATCCTGCGTAGAGTAGATCACCACGAAGATCGCGGTGCGCAATGACAGACGAGCCTTTTCTTAGATAATAAACAAGGTAGACTGAGCACGAGATTGCTAGGACTCCGATCAGTGTTATTTTTACTTGGTTTAATGATACCCAAGAGCCGATGGTCACTTCCGCAAGCCGATAAAGCGGCGCATTAAAAAGCCAGTTCCCACCCATCGTGCTGAGACCACTTGGGAACCATGCGTCTTTTAGGCCAAACGGCAGTGCAATTAGAATTGCAGTGATGAAAAATGCCGACCAAGCTCTCCATTCGAACCTTAGTAAAAATGGTAAAAGCATGACAGCAAATATTTTTACTCCGCAGGCCAATGCCATGCAAACGCCTAATCCAACATACTCACGTCTCTGGATTAGCACGAGCCCAATAAGAATGAACATTACGCCCAGTACGTCAGGATGGGTGGTGATCACAAATTCCTTTATAACCAGCGGGCTCCACGCGTATAGAAGAACCGACGTAGGCTTGGCTAGTTTCAGCAGCAGCAGTATGACCATCAAGTCAATCAATCCAATCAGAACTTGAAGAGGCCAAATTTCTCCGGGCGAAATTAAGAAGGCTAAGGCGAACAGCCATTGGCATGTGGGGCCATAAATCGTCTCGACATAGGGATAATTAATGCCATCGAGAATGAATTCAAAGGACTGGCTTATATTAGGCTTGCCAAAGAATTCGGCAGGGGCAATGCCATAGGGTGAGCCGGTTTCGATGGTTAAGCGTGCGTCCCAAAGATAACGATAAAAATCGTCTTCCAATATTGGGAAGCTAAAGCTCCCTATTATTCTAAATACAATTGCAAACCCGAGTAAGGTGATCAGGCTGATGTCGAGCTTTTGTCTACTATGAACATGCCAAACCCAAAAGCTCAAGCCGGCGCAAAATAGGCTAACACCCAATAATTGTCCCAATTCTAGATCACCGTACTCGCTCGAGTTCAGAGCCAAGTAGAGATACGCTAAACTTGTTAAGGTGCCGGCAATAATAGCTTTAGAATTTGCGTTAAGCGGTTCTTTTTGAGCTGTAATAGTAGGAGTTGTTGTACTCATTTTTAACTGAGGTTGAATGGGTCAGTAAGGAAATTAAGGCTGACGAGGTCTTTTATAACGTAGCAAGTCTGGTTTCGACCGATAAGGTTCTAAAGAAGCCAAGACGATAAAGTTAATTATTGTCGTAGTAGGTAACCTCGTATGCCGTATTATCACCAACGTGTCGCTGTCATCATACCCGCTTTCAATGAAGCACTCAGCATTAAGTGTGTGGTTGATGAATTACGCGCCTTACGTTCTCCTCAAAATAGTGATCTGCCTTTGATTGATGATTTAATTGTGGTCAACAATGGCTCCACCGATGGAACCGCTGAAATCGCAAAACAGGCGGGAGCGAATGTATTTAGTGAATTTCGACGTGGCTACGGTTATGCCTGTTTGAGAGGTATCGAAAAACTAGCGCGACCAGGTCAGATTGCGCCGAACGTTGTGGTGTTCGTCGATGGCGACCATTCAGTTGATGTCAAACAATTGGAAACACTGTTGCACGCCATTAGCATAGGCAACGATTTAGTTGTGGGCAGCCGAGTCGGGCATTTACAAGAAGTTCAAGCCATCGGCCCTCACCAACAATTTGGCAATGAGTTGGCCAGTGGTTTAATCCGATGGCTATGGAAAGAACCAATTACCGATCTAGGCCCGTTTCGGGCAATTCGATATTCTGCGCTAAAACAACTTGATATGCAGGACCAGCGTTTCGGTTGGACGGTTGAGATGCAGGTTAAGGCTATTCAAGCGGGTATGTCGTATAAAGAGATACCGGTGAGAAGTTTAAAGCGCATCGGCATTTCTAAAATAAGCGGTACCGTACGAGGCACTATTGGTGCTGCGATAGGAATCTTCTCCATGGTGTTTAAGCTTTATTGGCGTGAAGCGAAGTTCCTAGCGTCGCTTAAGTCGGTTGCAGAGTAGACTTCCCTGATTATTGTATGGAGAACACCCTGTTTCACTAGGGTGTTTTAGCAAGGAAGCGATTTGGCTGAATAATTTGACACTATATCAGTGCTTTGATTCTGTCGTTCATACGGTCATAATGCTTTCAGAACAAAAAGCATTAAGAAGGGCTGATAATGAAAAACCTAGTGATTTTGATACTTGTTTTGGCAGGCATTGCCTTTGTCGGCAAAGTGGTAGTAGAAAAACAGTATGAAAGTGAATTAGACGACGCTATTTCACTTGCGCGAGGATTCGTAGATCTAAGCTATGACAGTGTTAAGATTGATTTTGACGGTTCTATATCGATTAACGGAATTAGCATTACCCCCCCGGGACTTGATGAAAGTATTCGGGTTCAAAGTATTCGGGCCGTATCTTCGGATCGAATGTTCCCACTTAAAGGAATAAAAGTGTTTGAAAATGGGAAATTTCCTGAGACTTTTGAGTTGAGCTTGCGTCAGTTTTCGCTGCCCATCGATTTAGTGCAGGAATCGCAAAAAATCTATTTTGAAAAGCTTCCGAAGGCCCAGGAATGTCGCAGCTTTTTAGCATCATTCAACTATGCCAAGGCGGGATATACAAGGATAGACGCCGATGTTCGTATCGCATTCGATTTTAGTGATGTCTACAACGCCGTGGTTAATTTGGAGCAATTTGATCAAACCTCAAGCTTGACGCTTGAATGGATATTCGATGCTAATCAGGTTGGAGATCTGGTAACGCAACAAACAAGCCAATTGCCTGTAAGCGAGATTAACGCGAGCTACGAGTTAGAGCCTGAAGCCGCCAGTCGGTTTGTTAAGCAATGTGCTGATGTATTTAAGGTTACGCCCGAGGTTTTTCTTGAAAAAGTTGTAGGCTCTTCAAAATACTCACAAAACAGCTTTGGTGCCGATCTCGGCCCAGAATTACGAGATGCCCTAGTGACGTTTATGGAAGGAGGGGCACGACTCAGTTTGACGTCTAAGCCGGGTCCGCAGCTCAAAAAGTTAGAACAGTTGCAATTTTACCAGCCAAAGGATGTGCTTCGATGGATGAATTTAACCGTGGCACTCAATGACAAACGTTTATCACTGGCGGCGTCAGCGGTAGAGTCCGAAGAGAAAAGTGAAGAAAGCGAGACGGCTAAACAAACGAACGCTGGTAAACCCAAATATTTTAGCGCTTCGGCGTCGCAAGCGCGAAACCATATTGGTCGTTGGGTGCGTATTAAGCGCAATAATCAACGCAAACCGCTCGAGGGCACGCTTAAGGGTATCGATCGTGATGACCGCTTGATGGTTGAAATGTACAAGCACGGTGGTTTAATGACGTTAACCGTGGGTGCCGACGAAATAGAACGATTTGAAGTTCTCAATAAGTAATTTTAAATTGGGGGAGTGAGGTGCTCGATCCTCAGCAAGTAGACGACTTTACTCTAGAGCTTGGACGGGGCTCGGAGATTGGATTAGCGTTGTCACTGGCCACCATGATGTTCTCTGTCGCCTTGGGGCTACGGCCGGCGAGCTTTGGTTTTTTACGCTCGGCTCCTCGCGCATTTATGATTGGAGTATCGGGGCAGCTTATTGCGCTACCGATTCTGACGATTGGTTTGTGCTTACTGATTCAGCCAATGCCTTCGGTTGCCTTAGGCATGATCCTGATTTCCTGCTGTCCGGGTGGGAATGTATCCAACATGTTGGTGTTATTGGCGCGCGGTAATGCGGCGCTTTCGGTGTCTCTCACTGCCACGTCTAGCATTGCAGCCGCTTTCATCACACCAGTCGCAGTATTATTTTGGAGTGGCTTATACCCGCCTACCGCGGAGTTACTAACCCGAATTGATTTTGACGCCATAAGCTTCCTGATTCAGACAGCGATTATATTGGCCCTGCCGTTGGTGTTGGGCGTCGCATGTAACGTGTATTTAACTAAGTTGGCTACTTTAATTCGTCGACCATTGGTAGTGCTATCAACGGCACTGCTTATCGTTATTATCGTGAGCGGAAGCGCACGATATTGGGACGCTTTCGTTTCTATTGGTGTCGGCCTAATCGGTTTGGTTGCACTACATAATGCTTGCGCGTTTGCTTTGGGTAATGGTTTGGCCCGTCTAGGACGAGTGAGCCTTGCCGATCGTCGTGCGTTGACTTACGAAGTCGGAATTCAGAATGCGGGTTTAGGTATAGTAATATTATTGACACAAATGGGTGGACTTGGAGGGGCAGCTGTTGTGGCAGGTTTGTGGGGTAGTTGGCATATTATTGCCGGCCTAGTTCTGGTGATGATTTTTAGGACAACCGATAAATTTGGCGCCAACGGTCTCAGAAATACGGTATAGGGTATTGACCATAGTTAAACGATGAAATCATTTTGAGGAATCTATGTACGATCTAAAGATAATAAATGGGTCGCTTATTGACGGGACTGGTTCAAACGCGTTTGAGGCTAACGTCGGAGTGCGGGATGGTGTGATTGTTGATGTTGGAGATGTCAATGGTGAAGCAAAGCAAGTGATCGATGCCCAAGGCGCGATCGTGACACCAGGATTTGTCGATGTACATACGCACTACGATGGCCAAGTCTCGTGGGACGAAGAACTAATGCCGTCGGTTAATCATGGCGTTACCACAGCCGTTCTTGGGAATTGCGGCGTTGGTTTTGCACCTTGTCGCGCTGGTGACCGAGATCAACTAATTAAGTTGATGGAAGGCGTAGAAGATATTCCTGGCACAGCACTCCACGAGGGCATCAATTGGGACTGGGAGACGTTTCCGGAATACATGGATGCAATTGAAAAAATACCTCACACGATCGACTTTGCCGTCATGGTGCCGCACGACCCACTTCGTGTTTACGCAATGGGAAAACGCGCGATGTTTGACGAGACTGCAAATCAAGAGGAAATTGCAACCATGCGTCGCCTGGTGAGAGAAGCCATGGAAGCCGGCGCGGTTGGTTTTTCGACCGGTCGTAGCGATTCACACAAAACCGCTGACGGTGATTGGACACCGGCAAGTGAGGCGGCGCAAGATGAACTTGTTGGCATTGCCGAGGCATTTAAAGGCTTAGATTTTGGGGTGCTTCAAGCGGTCAATGACTTCGACATGCTGAGGCCCGAGGACAACTTTGAGCACGAGTTCAGCATTATGGAAGCGTACTTTAAAGCGAGTGGTGGCCGACCGGGTTCAATGTCGTTAATGCAACGTGATTTCGCGCCAGATGATTGGATAAAAATCATAGAGGGAAGCGAGAAGATGAACCGAGAAGGTTTGGATATCAGCTTGCAAGTGGCTCCGCGCGCAATTGGCGTTTTCAATGGTCTTAATTGCACCTTTCATCCATTAATGGGCCACCCTAGCTATATATCTATTAGAGATAAAAGCCTTTCTGAACGAGTCTCCATTATGCGCGACCCAGATTTCAAAGCGCAGCTGCTATCTGAATCTCCGATGACACTTGCAGGCCAAGGATCAGCGGTACCGCCTATGGTTGATGTCATGATCAGTCAATTCCCCCAATTAGCGGAGAAGCTATTCAAGCTCGACCACCAAGGCGTGGTTGACTACGAACAAGGAAACGAAACCTCAATTGCCAGTAAGGCTCGCAAAGACGGTGTGTCTGTTTGGGAGAAAGCCTATGACATCATGCTCGAAGAAGATGGTCACGCACTAATTTACTTCCCTGTGTTTAACTACACCGAGATGAACTACGATAATGTTTACACCATGCTCAATCATCCCAAGGCCTTACCAGGCTTGTCCGATGGTGGAGCCCATGTGGGTACCATCTGTGATGCTAGCTTTCCAACCTACTTGCTTTCATATTGGACTCGTGATCGACGCGCAAAAAAACGCCCGAGTATTGCGTTAGAGCGCGCTGTTCAAATGCTTAGCGCAGACAGTGCCGATTATCTTGGTATGCGCGACCGCGGTCGAATCGCAGTTGGTCAAAAAGCCGATATTAATGTAATCGATTATCAATCGTTAGAACTGGGTGTGCCGCGTATGGTGCAAGACTTGCCGGCCGGAGGCCAACGACTATTGCAACCCGTCACAGGTTATAAGGCGGTATTTGTCAGTGGCGAGCAAGTCATCGAAGACGATGAAATTCTGTCAGCACGACCAGGAAAATTAGTCAGAATGGCCAGCTAGAGTTTCAGTTAAAAAGCTTAGTGTTCTAGGTCAAGCAGTGTCAGAACGCTGAGTCGTAACTTTTTTCTTAAGTATCTTGCCTTCAGCCCAATAATTTAGGCTACGCCATTGTTCTTTATCAGTGCGTAGCCGTTGATTTGGCATTTCAAAAATACTTAGCCCGGCTTCGGCTGCACTGACATAGTTCTGTGAGTTTCTTAATGACGCAACCACTGGGGTTTGCATCATCTGGGCAAACTTTTCGACTTCGGTATAGGACTTAAATTTGGCGTTGGTTCGATTCGCAACCAAGCCGATCTTGATTTTTTTACAAAGATCGGCTCGAATAAGACCTCGGACGTCAAAAATAAACTTGAAGGCGGCGCGGTGATCAATAATTGAGGGATTAATCGGCATAATGATGGTATCCGATTTGTTGATTAAATCGGTTGTCAAGCCTAGGTGTATTTGAGCAGGGCAGTCGTAAATAACGCGTTTGGTTGAGTAACTCTCTGCAATTTCAGTGTGAATATCGATCTGGTTTGCTGAAGACGGGCGACTTTTCGCCCATTGAAATGAGGAACGTTGTTGGTCAAGATCGACTAAGGATACGGGGATATTCTTCTGTGCATAATAGCCAGCTAGATTTGTTGCGATGGTGGTTTTCCCGCAGCCGCCCTTTGGATTAACGACTAAAATAGATCTCATATTCAAACAACGTCGAAGTCACTTTATTTTGGCTAACAATATCAGCTAATGCTAAATCAATGCCAAAGATTATAATAAAAATATCGCAAAATAGTGGCATACGGCGCCACCGATAACGAATACATGCCAAATTTCATGGCACCAAGGAAACCAATGATCGAGCACGTAGAAAACGACTCCGGTAGAGTACACAATTCCACCTGCGATTAAGTACGTAAACGCCATTTCCGACATTCCGGCCATCATCGAATCTAATATAAAGACACACGCCCAGCCCATAATCAAATAAATAGTAATGGGTATGACCCGTGGCCCTTTGATAGGTAAATTTTCGATCACCATACCGATTACGGCAAGTGACCAGACCACGCCGAATAACCACCAACCTGTAGCTCCCATTACAGCCACTAACGCAAACGGCGTGTAGGTTCCTGCAATTAATAAGTAAATTGCTAGATGGTCCATACGTTGAAAGATTTCTTTCGCTCGCCCCTGAAAGCTATGATACAAGGTGGATGCAAGGAAAAGTAAAAACAGGCTAACACTGTAGATGCTATAGCTTACAATTTTAAGCGTATCGCCTTCGACGTAGGCTAGAGTAATCAGCACAGAAGCGCCAATCAACGCCACTGCAGCAGCAAGCAAATGGCTGACACTATTAAAAATCTCACCTTTGTACATGGTTTATTCTAGTTTGGGTCCACCGAAATGGCTTCGGTTAACTATTTTAATCTTCGAAGGCTGTCTTATAGATGCTATTGAGTGGTTTAGCAAATACTTCACGTACCATTGGTTCAAACATTGACAAGGATAATTTTGGTTTGCGGTTATCAAAGGCTAAGTCATCATAATTGTTAACAAAGCGCAAAGTGCGTTGATAATTCGGGTGATCTTGAAGTTGATCGCGCATATTGCGATCGAGACCAATATGATGAAAGAAGTTATATCCCTGGACAATCGCATGATGTTTTATCATCCATAGGTTTTCGTCGCTGATAAAAGGTTGCAAGATGGTTGCGGCTACATCCGCGTGATTCGTACTGCCCAAGGTATCGCCAATATCATGCAATAATGCACATACTATATATTGAGTGTCTTCTCCAGCCTCGGCAGCCAGTTCCGCTGTTTGCAAGCTGTGTTGTAAGCGGTCAACTGGAAAGCCACCATAATCTTCGTCTAGCAGCTGCATATGGGCCAGAATGCGGTCTGGTAGTTTGTTGAAGAAGGCCATTTGTTCGCCCATGATTGATTGCCAATCTTCGGCTGTACTGTCTGACATTTTGTTAAATTCTGCTTGCATGCTTTTCTCCATGGAACGACAAGGGGTGTAACTGGATATTAACCTTTGGTAGTGTGCTCAATGTATAAAGCGAAATATTACTTTTGTGCTGTATGATAGTGACCAATTATCACTTGGTGACTCTAGTAAACTTGCAAAAAATAAAAATAATTACCGCTCTGTCGGCCCTTATTTTATTATTGGCCAGCACTTATGCGCAAGCTAAGTGGCGCGATACCGAGTTAAATTGGAAACTAAAACGAGATCGCAATGGTGTGCAAATCTACTTGAGCAAGGTTCCGGGTTCAAAGTTTCGCGCAGTGCTTTCGGTGATGGAAATCGAAGCCACCACTACTGAGTTAGCGGCTCTTGTCATGGACTTAGATAATTGCCCAAATTGGGCGTCTATGTGTAGATCAGCAAGAATTATTGAACGAATCTCGGCGCTTGAGACATACGTGCATTCAGTTAATAACGCCCCATTTCCAGTCAGAAATAGAGATATGGTAGCGCGTGTCAAGTGGGCATACGACTCTGAGACCGAGACGGTTTCTATGCGCAGTGATGCGACACCAGAGCGCCTCGCCAAGAAAAAAGGCTTAGTGCGAGTACAGCATGCCTCGGCAGAGTGGTATTTTATTCCAGTTGGCAATGGCAAAGTTCGGGTTGAAAATTTTGCACATGTTGATCCTAATGGAAAGGTTCCTGCTTGGCTGACTAATTTACTGATTGTCGAGTCGCCTTATAAAACGCTTATTAATATGCGCAAACTGGTTTCGAAGGGTGGTTATCGCGATGCAAAAGTGGCGTTTATACCTCAGTTCGATAGCCACAATAATTCCGAGCTAATCATTGATAAGATGCCCGAAAAAGTTGCCGAGTTGGAAGTGCGATAAACGGCTCTAAGTGAATTCAAATTTTCTTGACGCGGTGTAGATGGGTTTGCTTTACACTCTTGCATTATGTTAGTTCTAGTTACTAACCACACCCCTCAAGGAATTTACTATGATTACACTCCATCACTTGCGCATTGGTCGCTCAATTTTCACGGTCTGGTTGCTTGAAGAAGCGGGCGTAGACTACGAATTAAAAGTTTACCTGCGTGATCCCGAAACCATGCGCTCACAAGCTGACATTAAAGCGATTCACCCTTTAGGCAAAAGCCCCATCATCGAAGACGGTGATTTGATGTTGACTGAATCCGGTGTTATCACCAACTATATTCTCGAAAAATATGATACCGAGAACGTCTTACATCCGAATAGAGAAGATCTCAGCAGTTGGGCTCGCTACAATCAATGGGTGGCGTATTCCGAAGGATCAGTATTCGCGCCATTGTTATTAAAAATGTTAACGTTACGAAGCGGTATTGACCACCCGGTTATTTCGCCGTTTAGTGACGCGGAAATAGCCCTTCATTATGGGCATATCACTCAACAGCTTGGTGACAACGATTATATTCTTGGTAAGGAATTTAGCGGCGCGGACTTCGGTATTTGCTACGTCGTTTCAATGGGTGAACGACTAGGACAATTAGCTGAGTACCCAGTACTACAAGCCTATATGCAACGTTGTATGGACCGTCCAGCGTTTAAGCGAGCGATAGAGAAAGCGGTTGAGTAACTCTACTTTTATCGACGATTTAAACGCCATTTAGCTTAGAGCACGTTACTTAGATAAATCACCGCATCTCTAAAGTCAAAGATGAATGAAAAACAAATAACAAATGTGACGAGCCCTGCCCAAACCGAAAACGCTGAGCGTTCGCCTAAAAACGGCCGTTTGCTAAGCAGTTGATATAAGACTGGGCTCCAAAAGACAAGGTGAATCAATGCGATGAAGTCTGAATAACTTGGAATGCCCAATACTTTTCCAGCGAACATGACAAAGATCATGCCTGCGAATATTCCGCCGATTAACCAACGAGCGATGGCGTGATTTTTGAGGAAAAAGAAGCCTAGGGCGAATGAAGCCAACATAAAATAAACCCAGAGTTGAACCCATCGTGGCGAATTATTGAATCCTTCTTGGTCGAATATTTGCATTGGCTGGTTGCCGTGCTCAAAGCCTTGAGCTTGAGCGGCAGCGCCGGTCAATAGTAAAACAAGCATACTTATTAGTAAGAATATGATGTTGCGCATGATCGCAGCCTCTGGTTTTGTTTTATTTTTGGTATCTTTGCAGCGTTGCTAACGCTTTCATAAATTTGCGTGGATTGTGTATTGCATTTAGATCAAAATTAGAGCCTCAGCTAAAATTAAAATCCAAGACTGGTTTGTCATTGTTAAAGCTGCCAAATATATGTCATTTAAATCGCTTCATCGTTACGTAGGCCTACTGCTTTGTTTTCTTATATTGGCTATCAGCCTGACGGGAGTTATACTGGTTTGGAAAAAAGAGTATCTCTGGTTTTCAGTAGAAGGCGCGCGCGAGCGAATCGACACAAGCTTACTAGCCAATGCAATGGACGCGATAGAACAGAATTACGCCATCGGCGAAGTAATTTTCATTCAACTTTATAGCGAAGATCTGAGTATTCATAAAGTTTTTCTCAGTGGAAAACGTTATGCCTGGCATGACCAACGCGGTCACTCGATTCAGATTTGGTCTGGTACTCAACGCTGGGAGGACTTTTTCTTAGACCTTCATCATCGGTTTTTGTTAGGAAATACTATTGGTTTGAATATCGCAGGCTTTAGCGGCTTGTTATTGCTGGCGCTATTAATTATGGGCCTAAAAATATGGTGGCCGAGGCGAAATCTAATAAAGTTGGGACTAATTCCGCATTCCACAACGCGCTCAGTGATTATGCGCAGCCATGGGAACCTTGGGGCGGTTTTTTCGGTCCCCGTCTTTTTGTTGGCAATCACCGGAGTAATATTGGTTTATCCGGTAGAATCTAAAACCGTATTACTCGAAAGCCTTGGTGCTGGAGGTCCACAGATCAAACAAGTCATCAAATATGATCAAGACGCAAATTTTGATAGCTGGGCAAATTTGATCGAGCTAGCGTATGAGCGATTTCCAGGAGCGAAAATTCGCTCGGCGCAACCAAGTTCGATGGAATCCGCTACTAGGACTCTTTATTTACAACAAAAACAAGGCTTACACCGTTTGGGACGTTCGTCATTGCGATTTCACAAAAACGGTGACCTGACGCTGGTGGATGAACTTCGGCAAAGATGGGCTGATAGAGTATTTGGCTTTTCGTATCCCTTGCATACAGCTAAGCTGGGAATATTCTATCGTATAGTTGTAACTTTAGTAGGGCTCGGGAACTCATTGCTTTGCATTCTTGGACTTTTGTCATTCTTGAAGCGTCGTGAGAGATTACCATAATCACTCGTTGTAACTAACCACCTCTATTTCCAGATCATCGAGTGTATTAAAATAAAAGCTAGCTGAATGAGGCGTGTATTGTTGATGGCTGTTTGGACTGTAACCGGCGGCCAATACTCTCGCTTCTACCGCTTTTATGTCTTTGACAACCACGCCGATGTGATTGAGGTTTTTGATCGTTTCAAAGTTGTTGCTTGAAGAAAATCGAGTATTGGCGTTCGTATAAATGGCAAGGTAGGAATTTTCTCCGCCAACGTGGACTGTGTAACCATTGTCCATGGCGTCCCCCGACCATCGAATGCTCCAATCGAATAGTCGACATAGTATTTCCGCTGTCGCATCTGGATTGCTGACGGTGATGTTGGCGTGTTCTAGGTAGGCTTGGGGCATGGTGATTTCCTATTAAGTAATATCGAATACTGCACATCTTAATATCTAAAGTTAACTTGAGGTAAAGTGTTTATTTTCATAAACTTTGAAAATGAAAAAGAATACAGAACCTCGAAAGGGTTCATTGCTTAGTATTGGGGAGGTGGCAAAACGGACCGGCACCAGTGTCTCGGCGGTTCGTTTTTACGCTGATGAAGGTTTAATACCGGTTGTGCGTAGTAGTAGCGGGCACCGAGTATTTGCACGTGCGGTAATAAGGAGAGTGTCGTTTATTCTTATTGCTCAGAACTTAGGCTATTCGCTTAAGAAGGTACGCGAGGCATTGAATTCCTTGCCAGATAAGCGCACGCCGACAAAAGCGGATTGGACACGTTTGAGTAAAAATTTTAGCAATGAGATCGAACAACGCATAGATAATCTAAGAGCGTTGCAAGCTAAACTAGACGGATGTATTGGTTGTGGTTGTTTGTCGCTGCGTAGCTGTCAATTATACAATCCTAATGATTCTGCTGCAGTGTTGGGTATGGGACCTCGATACCTTCTAGGAGACCGCTACTTGCCCGACGTTTAGAGTCATTCACCTGAATACATCATCGAGATGCATTCAGTGAATGTCAGATAGCTGGCGCTGTGTTTTAGAGACACAGGCGTATATCCGATTGTGTATTCAGTTTTCGCTTGGAATCACTAAATCCGATTTTGGGAAATCCGAAAACGGGAACGGTCGTTGGTCGCTATTAAATGTTATGTATCTGAGGATTTCTTGAACATAACGACTCAAGCTGTCGCCAAAACTTAATAGCTGTGCGTTAGGTGCGCCACTTATTAATGTAAACGCGCATTGAGCAACGACGACCGCAGCGATGACCAGCTGAGTTAGATAAAAAACTACCCAGAATATTGCCACAAATAAAACTCGCATCCAGCCAGCATTGCCTTCATATTGGTTTGACATAAGGAACTCCTAAATTAGTTGGTAATTAATATTTAAGGACGTTTGAAAGATTTTAAAGTTTCGTGATTCAATAATAACGATATTTGGGTCTAAGTACGTTGGGATAAAGGTTGCTGGAGTTGGTTCAGCATTGACCGAATGAGGTTTAGACTTCCATTTCGGTGGCTATTTTCACTTTGACAGTATTACACTTCCGTTGTACGATCATATATATCATATAAATATACAAAGCCAATATATTCGTAATCGCTGATGACGTATTAAGTCCCCGTGCCCTGGCCATGGAATGGATTTTTTCGACAAAGTTTGAGCTCGCCGTTTGTTGCGAGAAGTTTAATTTGGAAGCTTGAATGCGACATTAAATTCGGTAGAACAATAATAGCCGACTAACGGCAAAACGGAGAAGACTCCTGTTGGAGAACGCATTATGAAAATCACAAACTTTCGACTTTATTCGGTTAAACCTCGCTGGTTATTTTTAGCCGTCGATACCGACGAAGGCATAACAGGCTGGGGCGAGCCAGTGATTGAGGGGAGGGCACACTCGGTTGCAGCAGCCGTTGAGGAATTATCCAAATATCTAATCGGTAAAGATCCAAGACGCATTAACGATCATTGGCAAACAATGTATCGCGGAGGTTTCTACCGCGGTGGCCCAATTTTGATGTCGGCGATAGCGGGCATAGATCAGGCATTATGGGATATAAAAGGTAAGGTACTTGGCCAGCCAGTTTATGAATTATTGGGTGGTTTAGTTCGCGACAAGGTCAAAACTTATTCTTGGGTTGGTGGTGACGACCCCACAGAAGAAAGCCAGCACATGCGGTCTCTAATGGAAAGTGGTTGGGATACGTTTAAATTGAATGGGTGTGGCCGCTTGCAAATGATTGATGGTCATCGAGCCGTTGATAAGGTTATTGACCGCGTAGCGACAATTCGCAATGACCTCGGTAACACAGTCGATTTTGGTTTGGATTTCCATGGACGAGTGTCGGTACCTATGGCGAAGGTATTGCTTAAGGAATTAGAACCGTTTCGCCCCTTATTTGTTGAGGAGCCGGTGTTAGCAGAACAGGCAGAACAATATTCTGAGCTGAGCCGAGGCACCAGCATCGTGCTCGCTGCCGGTGAAAGAATGTTCAGTCGTTTCGAGTTTAAACGAGTATTTGAAGCCGGAGGCGTTGGAATTGTTCAACCTGATTTATCACATGCAGGCGGTATTACCGAGTGCATGAAAATTGCCTCGATGGCGGAGGCTTACGATGTTGCATTGGCACCCCATTGTCCGCTTGGACCAATCGCCTTGGCGGCTTGTTTGGCGGTTGATTTTGTCTCCTACAATGCGGTGATTCAAGAACAGTCAATGGGTATACATTATAATCAGGGCGCCGAACTATTAGACTATGTGCTTAACAAGGATGACTTTGAAATCACCGAGGGCTATATCAAACCGTTGCCTAAGCCGGGTCTAGGAGTTGAAGTAAACGAAGACTATGTAAAAGAAATGGCTAAAGAAGGATGTGATTGGAAAAACCCAATATGGCGCCATGAAGACGGATCGATTGCGGAGTGGTAACGAAACGAAGGAGTAATGAATATATATAAATATCCTAATTGACCAACGGCTGATGCATTAGGCCAAACACTCACGCTTGATACGTGAGTGTCTGATCTTGTTTTTAGACCCAATTAGGCTTTCGAGCTAAACGCAACGACAGCTAGTACACCGACGCCCATTACGATGTAATAAATTTGAGTTACGCCGGAAAAGCCGAAAATAAATGGCGCAGCAATAAATACCACCGCCGCCAGCGAATCAAAAATGATGTGGATATCAAATGGAATAGCCTTTGCGATACTGAATGCGTAATCGGTAATAAGCTGTAGACGATTAAGCCCGCACCTGTTGCAACTGATAACCACAGGTTAAGCCCGTCGAATCCTAAGATAAATGGGATAGCGATTAATGTGATCGTAGCAATGTAGTCGAGCGCCCGTGAAGGGTTGGGGTAATGAATTCCATCTTGTGTCTCCTCAAATCTATCAAGTCATCAGCGAACCAAAGGTATTTGATTCGTCTGTTTCAAATAATAGACGGTTGACGCAATCAAGCTAGGTTCGGTTTGCCGGCTTTTATGTCCAGTCGTCCAGACGATCAGGACAGTTAGTCAATTAGATTGTATCTAATCTATTAATTAAACCACGTCTTCCTTGAGGGCAATGACGATTGTTTCCAAGGCGCTCGACATCAGTTGATGAGCGTATTTTGCGGCGTCTTCGGGTCGATTAGCTAAAATGGCATCATAGATGATCTTATGTTCTGCGTGATTTCCGGCGCGCACGCCGGTACGCATGTTGGTAAAGCGAATGCTTACTCTTAAGGTCGTATCGATTATCCGTCCCAACTGGGTAAAGAAACGGTTCTCACTGGCGTCTAAAATGCTTAAGTGGAATGCGATGTCCGACTCCAGAGGGTCATCTAAGCCACTTTCCGCTTGTTTCATTCGATCTAACGCGGCCCCGATTTCGGTGATTTTTTCGGAATTTTGACGCTGAGCCGCAAGCATTGCGGCTTCCGGCTCTACCGCGACCCGTAGCTCAGTGAATTCTCGTAATAACGCTAATGAGGGGTTTGAATCTCGCATCCATCGTAGAACGTCTGCATCGAATAAGTTCCACTCTGATTCAGGTAAAACCCTAATTCCTTGTCGAGCTCTTGAGGTTATCAAGCCTTTCGCAGCCAATGATTTTACTGCTTCGCGTGCAGCGCTTCGACTGACTTGAAGTTGCTCACACAAGACCGCTTCGCTTGGTACTGGGTTATGGTCACCATAGCGTCCATTGATAATGGCATTTCCTAAGGAGTCAGCAACTTGCTGAGTGAGGTTCATGCCTCGGTTTGCGCGGTTCATTTCAGGTGACTTTCTGGTTATTGTTTTGTATTTAGTAATACAGTGTATATAAATATGATAATTGTAGCAATTTGATCCATTATGCTCGATCGATTGAATTGAAATATAGTATTTATATGATAATATCTGCTTTGCTTACGACGTGCGACAAACCAAGTACAATACGACAATTCTAAAATAAAGAGTAAGTTGTCAAGCGTAAGCTGCGTTCGATTTAGCAGTCATAACAAAACTTATAACATTGGGGAAATTCTAATGACCGCCCAAATTATCGTTTTAGGCGATTCAACGGCAACGCCGGTGTTCACGCTTTCAAATTCGGCGATGAGCTATATCTTTAGAGTGTCACCAGAGGGGTTGCTGGAACACGTGCATTTCGGCGCACGAGTGACGCCGAGCGAGGTATATCCGAGTGAGCCCAAAAGAGTATACAGAGGCTGCGTTTTAGAATTTCAAAATTCCAAAAACTACAACTTATCTGATGTACCTCAAGAGTATCCGGTGTTTGGCACCAGTGATAATCGCCTGCCCGCGCTTCATATAATTAATTCGGACGGAAATAGTACCCAAGTATTTGGCTACGTGAGTCATGAATTAGTCAGCAACAAACCTCGCTTAGATGGTCTGCCATGCGCACGAGGCGGCAACAGCCAAAGTTTGCTGGTCACCATTGCTGATCCTGTTTCTAAGCTGCGAGTAGAGCTTTGTTATACGGTCTATGATTCTCACAATGTGATCGCCAGATCAAGTCGCATAATTAATGACGGTGAGGCCAGGGTGACGATATCTCAAGCAATGAGTTCCTCTCTTGATTTGCCAACTGATGACTATGAGCTGCTGCATCTGAGAGGTACATGGGCAAGAGAATTGAATCAAGATCGGCTAGCGATTCCACAAGGTCGCTTTGTCTTAGAGTCAGCGACTGGTACCAGTGGTAATGTGCATAATCCTTTCATTGCTGTTATGGATAAATGCACCACTGAACACCATGGTCGTGTGTTTGGTACCGCGCTAATGTACAGTGGAAATTTCGCCATTAATGTTGAGACGGGCGAGTTTGATTCAGTACGAATTACCACTGGAATCAATCCGTTCAACTTTCAATGGCATTTAGACGCTGGCGAATCGTTTACCACCCCTGAGTCATTGCAAGTATTTAGCGATCAAGGTCTTAGTGGTATGAGCCAGACCTGGCATCGTTTTATTAAACAGAAAGTAAGCCCTGAACAATTCAAAGGCAAGCCACGGCCAAGTTATTTAAATTCTTGGGAGGCCAGCTATTTCGATATTGATGAAAGCAAGGTTTTAGAGTTGGCCGATCGGACTAAATCCTTAGGCTTGCAGATGTTGGTGGTGGACGATGGTTGGTTCGAGGGCCGTAATGACGATAGTACTTCGTTAGGCGATTGGTATGCTGATAAGCGGAAGTTTCCTAACGGCATTGAAGCGGTCGCCGAACAGGTTAAAAACAAGGGTCTAAAGTTCGGTCTCTGGTACGAACCTGAAATGGTCAACCCCGAAAGCCAATTGTTCCGAGATCATCCTGATTGGATCGTCGGTGTGCCCAATCGGGTAAGTTCCAAAGGTCGTAATCAATTGGTATTGGATATGTCACGCAGTGATGTGCAAAATTATTTGTTTGAACGAATAGATAAGGTGCTGAGCTCGGGCTATATTGATTATGTGAAATGGGACATGAATCGAACCATGACGGAGGTAGGAAGTGCGGTGCTGAGCACTGATCGTCAATTAGAGACGTCTCATCGTTATATACTTGGCCTTTATAAATTGCTTAGCAGAATAGTCGCTAAACATCCCAAAGTCTTGTTTGAAAATTGCGCTTCTGGAGGAAACCGCTTTGATCTTGGAATGTTGCACTACATGTCGCAAGGCTGGGTGAGCGATATGTCCGAGCCAATTGGGCGGCTACCTATTTTTAATGGCGCCTCACATCTCTTCCCGCCATGCGTGATGGCTTCCTATATAGGCCCAGTACCGAGCCATTTGAACGGTCGACAAGTATCACTAAAGACTCGCGCTGAAGTTGGATTTTTCTGCGCAGCACGCGGCCTGTCGCTTAATGCTGATGACGTTGATGCCAACTTTGATAACTTGAAATACTACGTGAAGCTTTATAATGACAGTGCCGAAGACGTGCTTAATGGTCAATTTTATCGAGTTCAATACCGCAGCAATGAAGTTGTGTGGCAACTTAACTCTGCCGATGGAAATACCGTTTATTTGGGCTATTTTCACATACTCTCGGCGCCAAATTTACCGTTTCGAAAAGCACGCCTGGTGCATCTTGAACCTCAATCACAATATCGCTTATTGGGTACTGATGAAGAGACTGAACCATTGAGTTTTGGAGGGGATGCATTAATGAATATGGGCTTGGATTTGCCGTACGTGTGCGCTATGCAGCCCGACGAGGCTGACTATTTGGATAGGGGTGATTTCGCGTCTCGATTGTTCGTGTTCAAAAAAACTCAGTGAGTGCGTACGTCGCTCCATTGGCTTTTAATAGAGCAAATGCCGGCGTTCCAGCCACCAACAAAAACAGTCTCCAAATTCTCCTCGAAATCAACTTCTTAATTTTGGATTGGTGTGATTAATGCTGGTGACGCAATAGCCTTGGCTGGCGAGATGCCCCACCCCTAGTTAGTTAACCTAGTTAGTTAACTTAGTTGTGCCACCTAGTTCAATGACCTTCATCTGCGGTTCCATTTAAGGTAATCAGCATAGAGCTGTGATCGGGCCGTTGTGATGAACGTTCAGCAATCGGTGTATACTCATTGCTTTGGGAGCTTACCGACTCGGCAGGCTGGGCGTTGTGTTTTGTTCCACAATTAGGTTATACAGACAATGAATCGAAATATTATACGCGGTGTTCTGCCTCAGGTTTTATGTGCCACCGCGCTGCTAATAAATTTCGCGACCATGAGTTTTGCGCAGGACGAAATCGAAATACCACTTCCGGCTTCAGCGCTTAGTAATCAATCATTTGTTGATTACTATGATCAGGTATATCAGATACGGGTGGTGTCACCCAAAGCTGGGAGCAAATCGTCGATAGGTTCTGGTTTTCAGGTGTCTAGCGATGGTCTCATCGTTACCAATTATCATGTCGTATCATCGTATGTACAGTCTCCCGAAAATCATAGAATAGAATATCAGTCTCATACCGGTCAGAAGGGTGAATTGGAATTATTGGACTTCGACGTTATACACGATTTGGCGGTGATGAGGCATTCGTCTCCCAGCCAGCGATTTCTGCAGTTCAGCCCTACGATATTAAACAAAGGGGAAACGGTTTACGCCTTGGGAAATCCTCGAGATTTTGGTACCAGTTTGGTTAAAGGGCCTAACAATGGCATGGTTGAGCACAGTTATAATGATCAAATATTATTTTCAGGCAGTCTGAACCCTGGCATGAGCGGAGGGCCAGCGCTTAATGCCCTCGGCCAAGTTGTAGGTGTGAACGTTGCCACCGCAGGCAGTCAACTAAGCTTCTTAGTGCCAGCGAAAAATGCAGTAGAGATTGTTGGCGCTGGCCGTATCGTGGCACAAAGAGATTATCAAGCCGAAATTGCTCGTCAAATAAAGCAGTGGCAAAGACCACGTATTCAAGAATTAATAGACGATCAATGGGCGATTGAACAGTTTGCAGGGCTAGAATTATTTGGAGAAATTCGCAAAGACTTTCAATGTTGGGGACAAACTAACGAGTCCAATAAAGCTCGCAATATTGCATCGGTTTCAAAAAGCTGTCGAGCAGGCAACTCCTTATATTTAGATGGAAACCTTACTGCTGGAGAACTCTATTTTAGCTTTGACCACACGTCTGCGGTGACACTCAGTGATTTGCAGTTTACCAGTGCTATTCGCCCAAACATGCGAGCAAACAACACTTCGAGTTATGAACATTCGAGTAACTATCGTTGCCACGTGGATTTTCTAGGGGGCGACAATTCTGAACAACAATATACTCGTGCGACGACCTGTATTCGCTCGTTTAAAAAACTGGAAGGCATATACGATTCTCTATTAATGGTAGAACGCGTCGACGGTCTTCAACGGTTTGTCACTCACTTATCTATCTCGGCGATTGAACGGGATCAGATAATCGCTCTAAATCGTAAGTTTTTGGAGGCGTCATTATGAGGCAGCTGATCATAGAACTTACCAATAAAGAAGGTGCTCGTATCGAGCGTATGATTCTCGATAGTGACGGTCTGACGATAGGTCGTGCTTGGAATAGTGACGTCATAGTGCAAGATCGTTTTATCGATGCCGATCATTTGGGCCTGAGCCTAGATGACGACAAACAGATTTTGATTAGTGACTTTGATACCACAAATGGGTCCCGCCTTGGCGGCAAACGCTTATCCGGTGTCGCTAACCCTTACCGATTAGGCGATGTGGTAACTATTGGTGATACGCGCATAAAGATATTTGACGCTGAGACCTCGGTTGCGGCCACGGCCTTACGCTCGAAATGGTTTCTTCTGGCTGAGCGATTCGGTAGTGCAAAAGCGCTATCAGTGTTAACCCTACTCGCGATACTAGCGGAATTGGTGCAAAGTTATAGTACCTCAGCCGAGCCGCTGAAAACCGAGAGTGCACTCGTTGCCGCGTTTGGGGTTGTGATGTTGCTTCTGGTCTGGAGCTTGTCATTGGGGTTTATCGCAAGACTATTACGCGGCCAAAGCAATATCCGCCCACTGTGGGTACTTGGCTGTTTAGGGGTAATCATCGCAAATGTACTTGCATTGATTCTGCTGCTTGTGCGATTTAATCTTCAGAACATTGCCTTAGGCGAAGCCATATCATTAGTCGTGTTTGGCATTTTTGCAAGCTGGTTGTTGGTGGGCGTATTAAGCTATGTAAGTCACTTTATGAGCGGTCAGAAATGGTTGTTTTCGGTACTGCTGGTAAGTAGTTTATATGCGGTCGCGGAGTCAGATGAGTATTTGAAGCAGCCTTATCAAACATGGAAATCGTGGACAAACACGGAACAGGCGACTCTGCCGCCGGTATTTCTACTCAGAGACGGCGTTTCACTGGAAGAGTATCTCGAAGAGACGAATTCGCTATTCGATGTTCACGATTCAAGCGTGAGCAATAAATAGCGAGCACTCTTACCTGGCACTTATTTTAAAGCGATTGGGAACCGGTGATCTATTGCAGGTAATCGCTGTACCGCGATGAAAATACATAGTGTTTTGTCTGTGGGAGGAATATAGTTAGCCGGTTCAAGTTCAGAAAATAATCATTGTTATCGCCGTGTCGGTATATTCGGAATTAAAGTCCTTAATTAAATTAGCAACCCCTGTTTCGTTGGCGCAGTTGTCGTTGGTGGGCATGTCTGCGACGGATGTGTTAATTGCTGGCCGCGCTAGTACTGTGGACCTCGCTGGAATGAACCTCGGCGTTAATATCTGGAACATGATTATTTTGTTCTTCATGGGAATTGGTTTTGCTACCCAACCGTTGGTTGCTAAGCGTTTTGGCGCTAACGATAACGAAGGCATTAAACATCAATTACACCAATCTATTTGGATGTGTTTTGCCCTTGGGATCGTCGCGATGGTGGTGGTGTGGGTTGCTGCCTGGGGCTTTAAATTTCTTGATTTCGAAGCTGAAATGCTTGCTATCGCGCGTAGCTTTTTACTGGTGATTAGCTTGTGCGCAATTCCAATGTCCCTAATCCCAGCCGTACGCGGAACCCTAGAGGGAATGAGTTTGACGCGAGTGGTGTTTTTGGTCAATTTTGGCGCGTTTCTGATTAATATTCCTCTCGACTACGTGTTAGTAAATGGGCTCTATGGGGCGCCGAAACTTGGTGGGGTCGGGTGCGCTTGGGCAACTGTGATTTTAATGTGGGCTGCGTTCCTTGTCAGTGTTTGGGTGTTAAATTCGCACAAACAACTCAAACAAAAATCGCTATTCTCTGACTTCGAAAAACCAAACATTCAAACCATAAATTCCACCATGAAGCTCGGTGTCCCGATTGGGCTTTCGATCGTTATCGAGTTAGTCATGTTTTCAGGTGCCGGTATAATGATTGCTAAATTTGGGGTAATACAAGCGGGCGCACACGCGGTTGCAATTGTCGTCGCCTCGCTCAGCTTTATGTTGTACACCGGCTTAGGGCAAGGAGTGACCATTCGAGCGTCTCAGTTACTCGGTGCTGAAATGCCTGACCAAGCCTGGAAAACGGTCAAGATTGGAACACTGTTTAATCTGTCTATTTCGATAGCGATCTGCATAGCGTTTATTTTATTTAATGAGCCGTTGATTCGGCTTTTTACAAGTGACCCTGAGGTGATTGAAGTTGCCGTCGTCTTGTTGTATTTTGGCGCCGCATTTCAAATAGCCGATTGCCTTCAGGTAGCAATGGTGTGTGCCCTCAGAGCCTACCATGACACCTCTAGCCCGCCGAAATATCAGTTCGTGGCGTTCTGGATGTTTGGTTTGCCGATTGGAGTGGGGCTATCATTTTACGGTTGGTGGCCAGGTCTTGAGGAAGCAAAAGGCATGTGGTTTGCGATGGTGGTGAGTCTATCCTTGGTGGGGTTAATGTTATTGCGCCGATTGTCTCAACATATGCGTGAATTTAATCGTCAAGCAGAAACGCAAATTCACGTATAGTCCTTATCAGTGACGTTTTGCGAGCAGTATTGCGGTTATAAACATAGAGAGAAAAAATGGGTATCGTAGTTTGTATTTGTATGTTGTTGGGTTTGGCTATTTTGCAACCCACGCCTTGGAATAGTAATAAGCGCACCGACCATGCGGTCAAATTTCGCTTATTTACCGCGGCCGCGCTACTCATATTGGGTGTCTGGAATGTCCTATACGCGTATCCTAATATCAGTGGTTTTTGGTCTTGGGTATCTCTTCTTACTGGCCTAGTAATGATATCAGCAAGCGCCTATGTGTATCGCGAACGCAAACCAGTTGAAGTATCGAATAGCGCTAATAGTAATGTTCGTAAAGGCGTCGTCTTGATGTTAGCAGTGAGTTTTTTACTCTATGCAGTTACTCTGATGCAGTTAAACCTTGGTTATCCAATTTTGCCTTAGGTTTAGTTTTTTAGTCAAATAAAAAGGGGCAACAAAAAACTGTTGCCCCTTTTTATTTGACTAAAACCTCACTTCCCTTCCCGATATCGTAGTTAGGCTACTATGGACGTGATTGGGAATTAAGGCCTTGCTCCTTACCCTTGAGATTTTGACTCTACCCAAGCGTTAACCTTAGCTTCAACAACGTTCAACGGTAAGGGGCCATACTTGAGGATTTCGTCATGATACTCGCGGATATCGAATTGATCGCCAAGCTTTTCTTTAGCTGCGGCACGCAGTTCAAGAATTTTAAGCATACCGATCTTGTAGGCGGTTGCCTGCGATGGCATCACAATGTGTCGCTCTACCATTTTGACGCCGTCCGATACGGCATTCGGTGTGTTATCTGAGTAGTACGCGATGCCCTGTTCGCGGGTCCATTTTTTAGAGTGGATGCCGGTATCAACTACCAAACGGCAGGCACGCCAAAGTTCCATCGCTAAGCGACCAAAATCAGAATAAGGGTCTTCATACGCACCAAACTCCTTAGGTAGATACTCTGAATATAAGCCCCAGCCTTCGATATAAGCGGTGTAACCGCCAAATTTCCTAAACTTTGGAACGTCTTGCAGTTCTTGTTGTATAGCCAATTGCATATGGTGCCCGGGTACGCCTTCGTGATACGCAAGTGCTTCCATTTGATAGGTGGGCATCGCTTTCATGTCGTAGAGGTTGGCGTAATAAAGGCCTGGGCGAGTACCGTCTTCTGAAGGACGCTGATAAAAAGCTTTGCCCGCTGACTGCTCGCGAAATGCTTCGACCGCTTTAACCTGCAAGTCGGCCTTAGGCTTGGTGATAAACATGCTATCGAGCTTGGGCTTCATGTCGTCAATCAATTTGGTGGCTTCGCTGAGATAGCGATCTTTGCCAGCTTTATCGTTGGCGTAGTAAAATTGCTCGTCGTCACGCATGAACTGCATAAACGCTTTTAAATCGCCGTCGAAATTTACCTTGTCTTTAATGCCTCTCATTTCGGCATGAATGCGCTCCACTTCTTTCAGGCCTATTTCATGGATTTGATCTGAGGTCAGATCAGTCGTCGTAGTTCTTTTTAGTGCGACGTTAAAGAACTCGTCGCCATCTTTCCATTTCCAAATGCCATCGTCGGTAGTGGCAATCGTTTCGAGCTCGGTCAAGTGCGCGATTAATTTTTGATACGCAGGTTTGACCGAATTACTTAAGGCTAACGTGGCTGCGTCAATTAACTCGGCTTTCTTTTCGGGGCTTAGATCACTGCCTTCTTTTTCAGCCAAGGCGTCGACTTTTTTTGTGAAATCAGCGAGAAGAGCACTGGGTTCACCATCGTCAAATGGAGCACCCTTGATGATGTTATTGCTGTCACGAATTACATGCGGGAAGACAAATTTTGGCGGGATAATATTGGCGGCGGTTCGTGCTTCGATATTGGTAATTAATTGATCGAAAAGGCCAGATACGCCATTTAATCGTGCAATGTAATTCTCAGCATCTTTTATATCACCAATCCGGTGTTGATTGATTAATAGAGACACTACGCCGGAATGGCGGCCGAACATCTGGTTGACCGGGTAGTTATATAAGCGCCATTTGTAGTCTTCTATTTCTTCTTCCATCGATTGAAGCAAAAGGTCATAGCTAAGCGCCGTCGCTTCATCAAGCTTGCTTCGGTCGATGGCTTTCAATTCAACAAGTTGCTTTTTTGTGATCTCTAATGATTCATTAGCGTGTGCTTGGGATAGGTCGTCCCATTCATCGGCTCGATCTTTACGACCCAGAAAGGTGAGTGATTCTGGGCTGCGGGCCACTGAATCTTCAAATACTTTCTCGAAGAACGCGTTGGTGCGCTCAGATTCGGAGACTTGTGGTGTCGCGACATTTTCTGTAGCGACCGGGGCTGGCTTTGATTCTTGGGCTTGATTGCTTGTTTGATCTGATGACTGATTGCAGGCAGCAAGCAATATGGCAGCTCCGATGGCTGCCGAGTACGATTTGAGCACGGGATATCTCCGATTAATTATATGGTGGCGCTATTGTAACAACAAATGAAGGCGCTGAAGGTGTAAGGAATGTGATAATGTCGATCAGATTGATGATGGTGAGGTATGTATGAGTATCGAGATTTGGTTGGTTTATTTGGCAACGGTGTTCGCATTTATGAGCACCCCCGGGCCAAGTCATTTATTGATGTTGTCAAATAGCCTATCTAACGGTTTTGTTCGTTCAACCGCAACCGCAGTCGGCGATCTTAGTGCAAATTTCCTGCAGATGATCGCTGCGTCGCTCGGGCTTGCCACATTGTTAGGGTCGTCGCAAAGTTTCTTTGTTGGAATCAAATGGCTGGGGGTTCTATATTTGGCTTTTCTCGGGGCTCGCTTGATCTTTAGCAGCCACGCAATGCCGGTGACAAGTGTTCAACGGCCGCTTAAATCACTGTACTGGCAAGGTTTTATAACCTCGGCCGCTAATCCCAAAGCGGTACTGTTTTTCGCCGCATTGTTTCCTCAGTTTTTATCTCCAGATCAACCTCTTTTGCCTCAGTTTTTAATTTTGAGTGCCACCTACCTTGCTGTTGATGGGGCTTTCTTATGTTTTTACGGAAAGTTTGCTGAGGTATTTAGAGAGAGAGTATTAGAGGGTTACGGTCGTTTTTTAAACATACTCTCTGGCAGTTTGTTTTTAGCGGCGGCTGTTTTGTTGGGTTTGAAGGATTTTGAACGACGCTGAGATCAAGAAGAACGGTCCTTGCTAATTAGATGATATTGCATAGAGAGTCTTTTTAGACTCTCTATTCACCGCCCTAGTGATGGCTGGTCTACATGACAACAATTAGACCTTCATCAGCTGAAATTTTCCCATCGCATACGTCTTTGTATACTCCGGCTAAGCCTTTGACACCTTCAAGTTCAATGATTTTAAGCCAAGTACGGCTTTTCGATGAGCTGTTCATAACGTAAGAAACCGAGCGCTTGCCAAACTCTTCTGCTCCCCAGTCCTTCATTCGTTGCTGGATGTGTCCAGGTGCAAAAAATTGATGGCTGCGTTCTTGATTGATGCCTTCAGCTTGGCGAGGTTCTTCCCAATGCGTTAAGCCAACATTGCTGGTATACACCATGTTGTCGCCCAAATGAGTGTGTAGTCGACTAAGAACATCGGTATTGGCTGACATGTCTATAATTACGGTTGGCTTAGATGCGTCAATCTGGTCAAGATTGTCGTAGCTCAAGACGCTGTCGTAGGCCTTAATTGAATTTACAAAGCTCAAATTGCGATCCGAGGTCAGGCCAACGACATGCGGTGCTTTCGGGTCATCCGCCAGACCATAGGCTAAACCAGTGCTGGTTTTACTCGATGCGCTGATAACCACCACTTGTTGGGCACCGAACCAGTTGTTGCTTTCCAGTAAATCATGAATGCAAAAAGACGTGAGATGAAGAACAAACAGTAACATGCGTTCGTCGTCGTTAGCTCGGTTATACCCCGGCTCGTTATTTACTCGGCGGTACATATTGTAACCAGGCGGGAGTTCAGCGCGATGGCTACTGGCATCCATAAAGCTCGCAGTGTTTACCTTCGAAGGCGTCATCACCAATTCATTCGCCGGAGGGAAATATCCAAACAGCCGTTCGCCTACCGGCAGCTCCGATGATTTCGATTCCACCACATCTGCAAACCCCCAAACTGGGATAATGCCCCATTTTTCTGCGTCGTCACCACTGGGTGGGAAGAATTGCCAATATCGTAAATAATCGCCCATCACGGCATAGGTTATATTGTTAGCCGTGAATGCGAATCGGTCGATCTTGACCAAAACTTCTCCGTCTGCAACGGAGTGAGCGGCTGTATCGATCAAGCGGCCTAAGGTTAGATCCGCCTTGTTGGTTTGAAATTCTTGCATGCTTAGTTCCTCTTAATTTGTCGCTGCGCGTTGAGCCATAATTTGCATTATTTCTGCCATGAGTTTGGGCATGTTAGCGCCTGCTTTAGGTGCTGCATTTTTAAGTCTCATTAGCACTTGCATTTGCTCTTCGGTCGTTTCTTCACTCGGTTGTACTAGATTGGTAAAGCCATCTAGTCGGTTGCTCATTAGCCATTCACGAAGACCGGGTTCTTTAGACCAGCGCATTTGGTTTCGCATTTGCGCGGCCGTGCCCAGCAACCAATCAGTATCGTGGTTGGGTAAGGGTACTACTTTACATAGATCATTTTTGTGATCGTCATCATCATAGTTGGCTTCTATGTGAGCGATAAAAGCGGCGCTGAAAACGGGTTGATAGGAACGCACTGTTTGCACAACAACGGTGTCGCCCTGAAATACATCATAAGTTTCAGTAACAGGAACTGCGCGAGCAGAGCAATCTACATGCAGCGTGCCAGCGCTTGTTGGAATACTGTCCTCAGCGAAATGGATTTTATCGGTGTCAATGCGGCTGACACGTCCTTTGCGAATAACGTTTTTCACTCGGCGTAATTGAGTGAGCTCATCCCGGCTCACCGTTGCTCCGTGAAACATTTCGGGTTTAATCTCGGGGTCTAAACGCATTAATACGCCGCCTTTTTCCAAACGCTTAAATAGGTCTTCAACGTTTTCCGCTTCCGCCACAGCTTCAGCTTGCGTAGCTTGAGCGCCGATAGTGTTAAGAAAAAAGTCGCGAGAAGGCTGAGTATTCTTACGATCAATCCACCAGCCATCACGGGGCATGATCCAACGAATATCATCAGGATCAATTTGGTTTTCCAGTAACCATAGAACCGCGTCGATGGCCGTTTTTCCACCGCCGACAATAACATAGCCATCTCGCGGTTCGACCAAACTAGGAAGCTCGTTGAGAGGTGCGAACTCAACCCCTTGCGCTATTTCAAATGATGGCGTATGTGTTGAGGGTACCGACGTTTTAAAGTATGTCCCATCGATAATTTTTTTATTGACCGTTACTTGATATGGCTTGTCGGTCAACATAGAGACAAATTTTCCATCACCTTGATATTCGCACATCGGGAAATATTGAACACGACCACTTGGCAAAAATGTGTGCTTCATGACTTGGTCAAAATAGACCATCACTTCCGCACCTGATGCTAATTCGGCTAAGCCTTTATTTAGGCCGACTTCATCAACCGAGCCATTACTAAGTTCTCGAGAACTCACACCATAAAATGACGAGGGCTGATGTAAGGTTACGAACGAATATGCGTCGTTCCAATGACCACCTGGCTTATGGTGTTTATCCACAATTAGAATGTTTGCATCTGTTTCAGCCAGCAGTACGTCTGCAAACGCCATGCCAACGGCGCCGCTACCAATAATTAAATAATCTGTTTCCAGTTGTTGCACGCTCATAAGAATCTCTATCGTCTTAAGTTTTTAATTGATTCAATTTAATATTCGAATTAGATTGAAATATAACACTGTTATATTCTAAAATAACAGTGTTATATTTGTCAATACATGCGGTCACTTTTAATGAACTCTCGAACCAAAATATTAAATGCAGCAACTGAGCTCTTTTTGGAGGGCGGAGTAGCAGCATTAAGTGTAAGACATATTTCTAAGAAAGCAGGCTTATCGACAATCGGTATTTATAGTCACTTTCAAGGTAAGCAAGGCATATTAGACGCACTCTATATTGAGGGTTTTGATCTCGTTAGACGGGCCATGGACGTAGTTCCTGATGACGGTAGCGCGACTAAAGAACAGGTCCTAGAGTCGTGCATAGGTTACCTTAATGTGGGGGAAGAACATGAAGCGCACTATCGTTTAATCTTCGGCGAATCGGATGCGGGTTACCAACCTTCGCAGGAAGCGATCTCGGCGCGCGACAGAGCGTTTGCTAAATTGGTGGGCGTCGCGGGATCCTATTTACCTAATAGCGCTACTGCAGTAGAGCGCCGGCAAATCGCCTTAGATGTTTGGGCCATCGTTCACGGCTATGTGAGCATAAGCCATCACGCAGCTTTGTCTTACGACTCCTCGATCGATTGGAAGTCTATGGCCGTTCGCGTTGTTGGGATTCAGTTAGATGCGGTTAAGAATGGTCTAAGAGCTTAGGCCGCTGCATTGAGGCTTATTCGCCGTTAGCGAAAAGACCAAGTGAGAAGCGTTCACGCATTTGTGAGCCCTTGAGCCTTGCGGCTTTCAATGCTTCTTCTTCAATTGCAGTATGCATGGTTTCAAGAACATTTGAAAAATGTGCCCGCATTGCGCTTCTCGCGGCAACCGCATCTCGTCTGGATATGGCGACCAGTATGGCCTTATGTTCGCGAATACGTTTTGCCCCCTCGGTTGCACACACGGCCTGGTGTGCGGTCTTGATGTGCTCCAAATTTTCTTGCATTTCCCAGAGCATATGAATTTGTTGGGCTAGCACTCTATTGTGAGTGGCATTAGCAATTACCGTATGAAACTCTCTATCGGCGTCGCTGGACGAAAGATCTAGGTCCTGGTCTTCTTGTTGTATTTTTTCAAAGGCTGCTTGTAACAGCACTAATTCATCTTCGGTGATCATCTTGGCCGCTAATGCGGCTGACTCTCCTTCTAGCAAGACGCGAGCTTCAAGCACTTCAAACGGGCTAACTTCGTTATCGTAATAGGTGGTTTGTTTGGGATTTTCGAGTACATAAACGCCCGACCCTGTTTTTACCATCACTCGTTTGGTTGCCTCGAGTGCAATAATCGCTTCTCGGATAGTAGGTCGACTAACTTGGTACTTTTCCGCTAACTCACGCTCAGTAGGCAAGCGACTTCCCGGCGCAAACTCGCCGATGGAGATCATGTTGGATATTTCATTGAATATTTTGCGGTACAGGCGTTGGTTCTTAGCCATAATTAATTCAAGAGTAATAGGGTTTATCAATATACTCTATCACTTTACTAAATTGTATGACAACTTGCAATGACCGGCTAAGGTCGTGATAGTATTCCGAGTGAATGTTAGGTAGGGTTGGTTATTGCTATTTAGCAGAGAAAAT
Source organism: uncultured Gammaproteobacteria bacterium (assembly GCA_964420885.1). GTDB lineage: Bacteria > Pseudomonadota > Gammaproteobacteria > Arenicellales > Arenicellaceae > Arenicella. The sequence goes on along the minus strand of CAYQVT010000006.1, from coordinate 18,841 downwards.
ATCCCTCAAATCCTCTAGTTTGCTATAAGATTTTATTTTATCGGAGATGCCAAGATTAGAAAGTTCTACGCTATATAATAATGGTATTACCAATAAGCATACAATTGGTAATGCAAATGTATTGGAATAGGTAAGGCGGCTTGCTTTGATTGTTACTCTCAGATGTTTCGTATTTCCGATATAGCCTTACCCACTTTTGATGATGAGCAATCTCTTTTTGGGTTTCAAACCTCACAGCAGACAATAGATGCCATTGCAGCAAAAAGGGGTGCCAGAGGTGATAATGAAATTGGGTGATAAAGGCTGCCGTTATTTTCACCGAGGCGAGTCGGGTTTTGTCGACGCTCAAGCTGTGTCGATAGTGGATACCACTTCCACAAGGGATTCTTTTAATGCTGGATATATCAGCAAGCGATTAAATGGCTCGTCTGTCGAACAGTCGTATAAGGCAGGCCACCGTCTAGCGTCGGCGGTTGTTCAACATCGGGGTGCCATAATGCCTAAAGAAGCAATGCCAAATTAAGGGCTTCGCTTCGACGCGTCTTTACTAATTAGGGTAGAGTGGCCTTAGCTTGGGTTTTGACGTTTTTGTGAGCTTTTTGGATTGGAGTCGAGCCGACCTAAACTCTTTTAGTGCACTGAGTATATTGCGACTATTTGGTTTGTCTCCACCCTTGTATAGGTGTTTGTCTAAATCATCGAACGCTTCCTTTAATTCCATGGAATCGGCGGCCTGACTTAGTTTTGCCAAACTTACTGGGCCGTCTTCCGCAAGTATTGTACTACCCCAGAGTAATATATCGTTTCTAATTGCTCGACTATTGTCAGATTTTATCGCTGATTGGAGCGATTTCCATGCCTGCGATTCCGTTTGCGTTTTCTCAATGGTCGAGTTAGTTCTCGTTTCATTTTCGCGACGACCAACAAGAAAATATAACTGGATCAATACAATCAAACCCAAGCCCGCCGAAATAAATTGCCATAGTTTATTTGATTCAGAAGCTCCACTGGGTAGAGCGTTATCAGTGTTGAAATCAGGACTATATTGAGTTGGCACAGTATTAACTGGAGCCGCCAGCCCGGTTACATTGAGAGTCTGTTGTTTGAGGGTTGCGGTTTGCCATTGTTTACTTCTGGTATTCCACCAGTCAATCGTTACTTCTGGAAGTACATAGTCACCCGCTTTATTAGCCACAATCGCTTCAGACTCAATTCGAGTGGCGATAAAGCCTTGCTTAGACTTCGTCGTTTCCAATTGAGGCTGATCTTTGTATGATTTTAATTGACTATCAATAAGACTTTGATCGAGTGGGGGTATCGCGCTTGCCTGCTGCCCTTCTGCAGTAATCGTGATGGTTCGAGTAATCGGTTCACCAACCTTAAGTATCGCTGCGTCGCCGGACAAGTTTGCGCTTATAGAAACATTGTCAGCGGGAAACCATTGTCGATTACCAAGCGTCGGAATCTCATTGACGGTGATTTCGATTGGCTTACTACGAGCGATTACCTGGTTTCCGTTGGCGCCGAATAGACTGCGGCGAGCATTTTGTAGGCCGGTATAGGTCATCACTGGTATAACAAGTTTCCCTGCCTGTTTAGCGAACACAGAATATTTGAGAATCACTATCTGGCGAGCAATACCATTGTCCACGCGCTGAAAAGTTTGTTGGTCAAATGCCTCTACATCGGCGTTTTCGATCAATAGTTGTGGCCCATTAAGATCTCTCACATTGCCGCGCGCAGAGAGTTCTATTTCGACGATAAACTGTTGATTCGGGTAAACACTTTTGACACTGGGCGTAACCGATACCGCGAGGGGAAGCGTGCTGCTATTGGCGTTAGACGCAGAGTTGCTAACTTTGATCGAAATGGCTTTGCTTCTGGCGGACCCGATGCTAAATGCCGGGATGGTCGCAATGCCTTCGCGTTTTGCCACCAAAGTAATGGTCCAAACGGTCGATGCGTTTTTTTCGGACTTGCCATTAATGATGTTTATGGAGCTGCGGCTTTGTGGGCTCGCGGCTAGAATATCAAAGTTCTCTTGCAGAGCATTTAGATTTAAATCCGATGAATCGACTTGCTCGTCGATACTCACAATTAGCGTCAGCGTCTCATTGGTGCTGATCTGGTTACGATTAACGGTGCTGGTTAGCGTTGCCGAATGTGAGACCTGAGGTAAGGTCACACAGAGTGCTAGGACAAGCCAAATTAGATAGTGAGGTAACGGTTTCATAGCGTTAGTATCGTTCCTGCTCTTGGTTTTCTGTAGTTCTTTGTTGGGCACGCTGGCGGGCCTGATAGTCGAATTTTCTACGTAGTAATCCGCTTGGGTCGTCCTGAATGGTGCGTAACCATTGTTCACTGGAATCCTTTAATGGTTCAGTAGTATCTCCAATTTGGGCCGCGATTTTTTGTTCCGCCTTGTCTGCCTCATCGTCGCCCGGTTCGGTCGCCAACTCTGCATTTTGCTTTTCTGGTTGTTTGGCCTGTTCTGGCCCTTGTTGCTCAGAGTCAGATGGTTCGGGTTCCGAAGAGTTTTCGTCCGCCTGGTCTTGGCTATCTTGCGATTGGGATGCTTGTTGCTTATCCGAGTTACTGTTCTCAGAATTTTGCGCGTCGGAGTTTTGCTTATCCTGCTCAGAGTTTTGCTGTTGCTGATCTTGACTTTGTTGATTTTGCTCTTGTTGCTGGTCTGAATTACTCTCAGAAGAGTCTTGGCCTTGCTGTTGCTGATTTTGCTCCTGCTGTTGCATTAGTTGCTCAATAACTGACTTATTGTGAGTCGCATCCTCGTGTGTGGGGTCTTTTTCCAAGACCTTGTCATAGCTTTCAACCGCCTCAGCCAACTGACCACTAAAGGCCAGCGCATTAGCCATATTGTAGAGACTGACTAAGTCTTCCTTTCCTTTGAGTTTGTCAATTGCCGTTTGATAGTCTTCGTTCTTGTAATTTGCGATGGCAGACCAGTCTTTTCGCTTAAAGGTGTTAGCCGCGGCTTTAAAATCCTCTGCCTGATATTGCTGATAGGCTTGCTGATCTTTGGTTTGCCAGAGATCTTGCCACGAAAAATCCGCTGCATAGACTGGCTTTGGTACTAACATCAGCACTGGCGCACAAAAAACCAGTAGGTATATCACACCTTTGCGAAACAAAAGCAGTGCTAAGGGGAGCATAAATAATACCAACCAATGGCCCATGTCTACCCAAGCATCGTAAACCACATCGCTCTGTTGGACATCGTCAATATTGCTCGCGTCAAAGTCGCCAATTTGCAATGATTCTATGTCTGAATCATCTGCGCTGAGCAGAGAAAATCGTCCGCCCGAGTTTGTCGCTAAGGATTGCATCTCACTTGCGTTAACACTCGACAATACGATCTCACCATTTGCGCGTCGAACAAATCCACCTTTACTGGCTGGAATTTGAGCGCCCTCGAGGCCGCCAACCGCCAGTATCGATAAGGCATAGTTTGAACTTATGGTGCGGCGGATTTGACGAATAGCATCGTTGCTAACGCCGTCGCTAATCAGTAAAATCTCACCGGAACGCAGGCCCGCATCGGCCATAAGTTGTTGAGCTAGGTCAATAGCTGCCTCGGTGTTGCTTCCCTGGCTAGGCATCACGTCTGGGTGCAGCGCGGGTAGTAATGCCTCTATGGTTTGGGGATCATCGGTTAAGGGACTAACGGTATGGGCATCGCCCGCGTAGGCAATTAAGGCGGCCTGGCCGTCGGCCTGTTGCCGCAAGACATCAATCAATTTATATTTTGCCAGTGTCAGTCGGTCGGGGCGCAGATCTTGTACCAACATTGATGGAGATAGGTCTAGAATCAACACCAATGCCTTTTGGTTTTGCACCGTTGGCGCCGCTTGCTTGTCCCAACTCGGTCCAGCCGCTGCGGTGATCACGCCTAACCATAAAAACAGTAGTGCCCATTTCCACCCACTGGATTGCTTTGCAGACGATATTTGCAGTGCCGCGAGCATTTCTTTGGGTATGTGGTTAGACCATTGGTGATCGCCACCAAGATTCTTTAGAATTAGCCAAAGTAGTATCGCCAGAGGCAGACTCCACAGCCATTCTGGACGAATGAAATGAAATTGCTCGAGGAGAGATTGTAGAGAGTTAATGTCCATTACATAAACCACCGATGAAACATTAGATCCACCTCCGCACGAGCATCATCAATAAACTTAATACAAGGGCGGCTGACAAGGGCCAGTGAAGTAAACTCCTCGTGGGTCTGAAGGTTTGTTCTTCCGGAATAGGTTCGAGCCGGTCGATTTCAGCGTAAATTTCTTGAAGCTCTTGCGGGTCGCGTGCGCGAAAGTATTTGCCACCCGTCTTCTCGGCAATTGCGTTTAAGGTTTCTTCGTCTAGGTTTCTAGATGGATTGACCGTTTGAGTACGTCCAAAAAAGCCGCGTTTAACGATTTCTTCCGCGCCGACTCCTACGGTGTGTATTCTAATATTGGCTTCGGCGGCAATTGTCGCCGCTTGTAGCGGATCAGTGCCCACTGTGTTTGCGCCATCGGTTAAGAGTATGAGTACGCGGCTGTCAGCGGGGCGACTACGTAAGCGTTTAATAGCTAATCCGATTGAATCGCCAATCGCTGTACCATCACCAGCAAAACCGAGTTGCGCTTCTTGAAGTTGCTGGTCAACCGTCTTGCCATCGTAAGTTAACGGGGTTTGCAGATAACCTTGTAGGCCAAAGAGGATGAGACCTAAGCGGTCGCTAGCACGTTTCTTTACGAATTCTCCAACCACCGCTTTTACCGCCGTTATCCGGTCGGTGTAACGGTTGTTAATCAGCATGTCTTGCTCTCGCATTGAGCCCGAAATATCGACGGCGAGCATAAGATCTCGCCGATCTTGAGGCAGGTTAACTGGGTCGCCGATCCATGTTGGTCTCGCGACAGCGATTACTAAACATGCCCACATAAACCATAGTAATAAAGCCCTTATCCAGTTTCGGCTGTTACCGTGAGCCTGCGATTCGTTTAGGCTCTGCAACGCGGCGAAAAACGGAACTTGTATGGCCGACGCGCTGTGATCGTCAATGTTACTGAGCCAACGCATTACCAGGGGCAGCGGCAGCAGTGCGAATAGATAAGGCCACTGCCAGCTAAGCATGCTCGCGCTCCGCCATATGGTTGATTTGGGCGTTGGACACATTACTGTGCTTGAGTAGCCAATCAACTATTTGTGGATGGATGGCTGCAATATTAGCCTTCGAACCATGTTGGTAAAGCTGATAAGCAAGCGCAGTGGCGGTGCTTTCGGACAGCGGTGTTTGACTGTGCGCGTTCAGAAATTGAATCCACGAGTGGCCAGACAGACGATTCGCGCTCTGACTAAAATGTAAGCAAGTGCGTTTAACTACCTCATTCGCAGCTTGCAAATACGCGGTATCATTTTGCTCTGTTTGCCATATTAAGAAGAGTCTGTCTACGTCAGCAACAGCCGCTTTGCGGTGCGCGTTACGCTGACGATACATGCGCAGTTTGACGTATGCAAAACAGAGAAGCGCTACCGTGATAAAAATAACACCCCACCAACCGTAGGCCAGCGGCCACCAACTTATGGCGTCGGGTGCTTGCGCATCACGCAGTTGCTGTTCGAGTATTTGTTTAAGCTGATCGTTCATGGTTAACTCGCGAACAAGCCTATTAGCGCTTGCTTTGCTGTCTTAGCCGTGTCGATGTTAGCGTAAAGTGCACGCGCTTGGGTTGCTGAGCTGATGAGTAAGTGTTGCCGTTCAGAAAAATCTCGTTGATAGGCTGAGGTCAGTGAGCTCGACAAATTAACCTTTGACGATTGCCTGCCGTCACTGATTGCGACGGCCCCTAAATTGGGTAACTCCAGTTCTAACTTGTCCGAGACTTGAAGCAGAGTAAGATCCGCGTGCTTACCTAAATTGCTGAGTGATTTGGCGGCCGCCTCGTTGAAATCGTGAAAATCACTGATAATAAATATCGCGGTGCCAGGGCGTGTAATTCGGCGGCACTCTTCGAGCCCAGTTGCGAGGCTGAGCGTGCCAGCATGGCCTTTTGCTGCTGAGCTACTATCAGCTAACTGGTGGTTCAATTCATGTATATCATGAATAAGGCGCAGAACCGCTTGCTTACTGCGGCGAGCACGACAATCACGCTCCTCATATTCTCCAAGTACTTGGCCACCAACGCGATCACCACCTTTGAGTGCCGCCCAACCGATACCTGCGGCTAATTCGGCGGCTAGAACAGACTTGAATTGAATGCTTGAGCCGAAATAGTGAGAACCTCGTTGATCTACCAAAATGTGGCAGGGGCGTTCACGTTCTTCGCAAAACAGTTTTGTGTAGGTTCCCGGCGCGCGAGCAGATACTTTCCAATCAATGGTTCGAATGTCGTCACCGGGTTGATACCGCCTGACCTCCTCGAATTCCATGCCTCGACCACGATAACGCGAACGAACATTGCCGAGTAATAAATTGCGCGCCGCTTGCCGCGAAAACAATGTCAAACCCTGGGCCCAGTGCCGAGCCGCTAACAGACGAGCAAGATCGCTTACGATACCGTGCTCACTGAGCTTTGTGATTGACGTATTCAAATTGCGACTCATACTCGTGTCTTGAAGTGACTAGGCAACTGCGACTAAGTTAAGTAACTCGTCAATGGCTTTATCTGTCGTCACGCCATCGGCTTCAGCCTCATAGCTCAAGATCAAACGATGGCGCAGGCAATCGTGTGCAACCGCTTGCACATCGTCTGGAGAAACGTAGTCTCGTTGATTTAGCCAAGCGTGCGCACGTGCACATCGGTCGATTGCGATGGTTGCTCTCGGGCTGGCACCAAACTCAAGCCAATTTGACAGTTCACTAGCGTAGTTACTTGGGTCTCTGGTTGCGAGTACCAGTTGCACAAGGTATTGGTCCACCGACTCTGCCATATGCACCTGCATGACTTCTTTGCGTGCCTTTAAAATAGTGCTTTGCGACACTTCTTGCTCTGGCTTTGCCTGCTGGTCGGCGAGCGCTTCCCCTCGAGATAACGCCAGTATTTGTTTTTCGGCCGCCACATCGGGATAGCCGATTCTCACATGCATTAAAAATCGATCCAATTGCGCTTCAGGTAAAGGGTAGGTGCCCTCTTGTTCAATCGGGTTTTGCGTGGCCATGACCAAAAACAAATTAGGCAAGTCTAAGGTTTCTCTGCCCACACTGACTTGTCGTTCAGCCATGCCTTCGAGTAGTGCTGATTGAACCTTGGCGGGCGCACGATTAATTTCATCGGCCAACACTAGGTTATTGAAAATAGGCCCTTGTTGAAAATCAAAACTCGATGTTTCTGGGCGATAAATTTCAGTACCGGTTATGTCTGAAGGCAGTAAGTCAGGTGTAAATTGGATGCGTTGAAAACTACCTTCGATGCCGTCGGCAAGTGATTTTATCGCCTTGGTTTTAGCCAAACCTGGCGCGCCTTCGACCAATAAATGCCCATCGGCTAGCAAGGCAATCAATAGTCGGTCGACCAGTGTAGGTTGCCCTAAAATTTGGCTCGATAGCCATTGGCGAAGTGAATTGAATTCGGCGTGCATGCGTAATAGCCTCTTATATTTTAAATTTTATCTGGGGGCGGTTTAGTGGTTGCCGGTAAGACTTAGAATCGTTTGCTTGAATCTTTGGTCGTATTTATAACCTCACCAGCAAAATTTTCAACTTAATAATTTGTTATTTGTGATGGTGGAAGCCTTGCAAACGCTGGCGATTAGGCAAAACGCGAGTTAAGAGAAGCCAGCTCTATTTCATCAAAACCTGCTTGTAATCGAGCCGCGGTATTAAATGGGCCTTTGAGTTCACCGTGCATATAGGTTTCAACCATGTTTATGAACGTTGCTCTGGGTTCAAGATCACGTTGCTTACATTGATAGAGAAACCATTTTGAACCAGCCTGAACATGCGCTATCTCGTCTTGATATATTGTTTCTAGGATATCCACCGCGTATTGGTCTTTTACTCGCTGTAGTTTGTCAATCATACCCGGCGTCACATCGAGACCTCGCGCTTCCAACACCCGTGGCACCAGAGCCATTCTGGCAACCACATCATGTTGAGTCTCGACTGCCATTTGCCAAAGTCCATTATGGGCTCGGTAGTCTCCATATTCGCAGCCATACTCATTCAGATAAGCTCGAATTAAGCTGAAGTGTCGCGCCTCATCGTCGGCGATCTTTATCCAGTCTTGATAATACTCGGGTGGTTGATGTCTGAATCGATAGGCGGCGTCCAGCGCTAGGTTAATTGCGTTAAACTCAATATGTGCGACGGCATGTAATAAAGTATTACGCCCAACTTGGCTTTGTACGCTTCGGCGTTTTAATTCTCTCGGCGCAACCAGAGTCAACGCGGGCGGGTACGCTGGAATCGGAATTCCAAGAACTTCGCCGTCGTGATTCTGAGTAAAGCGTTTTAAATTTGTAGCAAGCGCGTGCGTGGCAAGGCATTTTTCCTTGGCATCACCGGTGAGTATTATTCGATGAATCTCATTGAATAGATCGTTGCTCATTAGTTTGCCAATTTACCAAGAGTACAGCGCGGAAGCGCGTTGATGTCGTGAAAAAGGCTGATATCAATGAAACCATTAGCTTGGAACAGCTCGGCTACCTCATCGGCTTGATTATAACCGTGCTCGAGAATAAGCCAGCCCTGCATTTTAAGGTACTTTGGCGCCGTTTCGATAATCTTTCTTATATCAGCCAAACCGTTTTCAGTTGCCGTTAGCGATGTAATGGGTTCAAAGCGTAAATCCCCTTCAGTGAGATGAGGGTCGCCTGGCTGAACATAGGGCGGATTAGACGCGATTAGATCAAATTGCTCATTAGCAACCAAAGTTTGGTACCAATTGCTCAGACGAAACTCGACGTTGCCTATATCATTGGCCTGCGCATTGAATTTGGCAACATCCAAAGCGTGTTGCTGAAATTCCAACGCAATGACGTTTGCTAAAGGGCGCTCTTTGGCAATGGATAAGGCAATAGCGCCACTTCCTGTGCCTAAATCGAGAACATCAATTGACTGGTCCTTTGGCAAGCGATTCAAAGCTTCTTCTACCAAGGTTTCGGTATCAGCGCGGG
>CAYQVT010000006.1:1456-9714 GCA_964420885.1 uncultured Gammaproteobacteria bacterium | reverse complement strand
ACCAAGACGTGTTCGTTGACTTTTAGCGTCAGTGACCAAAATTCCCGAGACCCTGTTAGATAGGCGATCGGTATGCCACGATATCTCTTAGTAATTAAGTCGTAGAATACTTTTGTGTGCTCGGCGGTGGCTAGCGAATCACCGTACGCGATTAGCCAAGCAATATTTTTTTGCAGAACGTGCTGAAGCAAAACCTCGGCGTCGATTCGAGGTGTGTCGCTGGTCTCGCAGAGTTGTTTCGTGGCATCGTCGAGCAATGCCTTATAGGTGAGCACGGCGGGTCGACTCTCAGGTGTCGTCGCCGAGTTCGGCTAATAAGTTAGCTTGGTGTTCTGTGGTTAGAGGGTCGACAACTTGGCCTAAATCGCCCGCCATGACCGTGTCCAGCTTATACAGAGTCAAGTTGATACGGTGGTCAGTGATTCGGCCTTGCGGGTAATTATAAGTGCGGATTCTCTCTGAGCGGTCACCGCTGCCAACAAGACTCTTGCGAGTTTCAGCTTGCTCGGCATCCTGAGCTTGGCGTTCAGCGTCTAAAATTCTTGCTTTGAGCATCGACATGGCGCGCGCTTTATTTTTGTGTTGCGACCTTTCATCTTGGCATTCAACGACAGTACCTGTAGGAATGTGTGTTAAACGCACCGCCGAATCCGTCTTGTTGACGTGTTGTCCGCCTGAACCCGACGCCCTGTAGGTATCTATTCTAAGGTCTGACGCATTAATTTCCATATCGTCGCCAATGTCCTCGGCTTCGGGGAGGATAGCAACCGTGCAAGCAGATGTATGGACACGACCTTGGGTTTCTGTCTCAGGCACACGTTGAACCCGATGGGCACCTGATTCAAACTTAAGCTTAGAATAGGCGCCGTGGCCGACCACTCGTGAAATAATCTCTTTAAAACCGCCGTGTTCACCTTCGTTCTTGCTTAATACCTCAACTTGCCATTTTTGAGACTCAGCATAGCTTTGATACATCTTGAATAAATCACCCGAGAATATCGCGGCTTCGTCACCGCCGGTGCCTGCGCGTATTTCCAAAAATATATTACTGTCGTCATTCGGGTCTTTGGGCAACAACAACTTTTGCAGATCGTCCAACAGAGATTCTTGACGCGCCTTAATGTCGTTCATCTCATCGTGACCCATTTTGCGCATTTCCTTGTCGTCCTCGTCGATCATCATTTGTGCAGCCTCGGCGTCCCCTTCGAGGGTTCGATATTCCTCGAAGTTTTCGATGATAGGCGTGATTTCAGACAGCTCGATATTCAGCTTACGAAATACATTTTGGTCGCTCATGGTTTCGGGTTGCGACAATAAAGCATTCAGTTCTTCTTGGCGATCAACTAGGTTTTCCAGCTTAAAGCGGATGGAATCTTTCACGGTGTTTCTCTTCTTGTTATTAGCTAATGTTCAGCTATTCGTTGTCTAATCCAAATAGTTCTCTGGTGGCAGAGAGCAGCGCTTCGTCGTGTTTTTGTCGCAAGGATTCAGTAGGATGGTGCATGAATTTTTGCGAGAGTGCATAGGCGAAATGTTCCAGTACCACGGCCGGGTCTTCACCGGCCTTTAAGCGTTTCTTCGCGCTTAGGAGTTCATTTTCAGTGATAGAACTGGTTCTGTTTCGTAATTGTCGTATGGTGGGGATGGATTGTAGGTTTTTAAACCAATGCATGAATTGCAAGGTTTGCTCTTCTACTATTTTCTCGGCTTCGAGCGCGGCGTTTTTACGCGATGCGATATTTTCAGATACGACCTGTTGTAAATCGTCAACGGTATATAGGTATACATTGCTCAACCCCCCCACTTCTTTTTCAACGTCTCTTGGAATTGCTAGATCGACAACTAGTACCGGTTTGTTTTTGCGCTTCTTTAAGGCACTTTCAAATGCGCCTTTGCCTAAGATCGGCAATGTGCTGGCGGTCGAGCTAAAGACCATATCGGCGTCTGGCAAGCGAGTGGGTAGCTCATGTAAGGAAATCACCTTGGCACCAAATTCTTTGGCTAAACCTTCAGCACGTTCAACCGTTCGGTTGGCAACGATGATGTCACGAACACCTTGGGCATATAAGTGACGGCAGGTAAGCTCGATGGTTTCACCAGCACCGACCAATAGAACGGTTTGCTGAGCAATATCCGAGAAAATCTGTTTAGACAGCGCCACGGCTGCGTAAGCAACAGAGACAGCGTGGCTACCAATGCTGGTGCTAGTTCGAATCTCCTTTGCGACCGAAAATGTATGCTGAAACAATCGGTTTAAAACTTTGCCCGTGTTGCCATTTTTATGTGCTTTGGCAAAGGCGGTTTTCATTTGCCCTAATATTTGCGGTTCGCCGATTACCATTGAATCCAAACCGGCAGCAACCCTAAAGGCGTGCTTTACCGCAGCTTGCCCAGGATGGGCGTAAAGAAATGGAGCGACTTCATCTTTTCGCAGTTCGTGAAAATCGCACAACCAATCGCTCACCACTTCAATATTAGATTCTGGGACTTGGCAATACACTTCGGTACGATTGCAGGTCGATAAAATGGTCGCTTCTTCGATGTCTGTACGTTTAGAGATATCCAATAAGGCATCATCTAAGTGCTCGGCCGCAACCGCCGCGCGTTCACGAACTTCAACTGGCGCGGTGGTGTGATTCAAACCTATGGATAAAACGTGCATGACTTAAACGATTAACTTTTCTCAGTGGTCTCTAAAATGGTTAGCTCTTAAAATTGGCGTCAGCACGAGGGGCTATAAGCGCAGAACTCGACCTGACGATTGACCGTAAACGGCCTCAACAGAGCATTTTACCCTGTTTTACACCGATCTAGAACAAATCGTCGTTGGAATTTTGCCCGAAATTTTGAATTAGCTGCGGAGCCGATGGCCACCAAAGTAACCCTGTGAGGACAATTAAGAGCATCCCTGATAGCCCGTATAAGTAGTCTGCGCTAAGCATCCAATTGATGGTAATAATGAGGGCTTGAAGGCTGCCAAGAATAATTAAACCACCACTGATGATCGAAAACACCGACGCGGATAAGCCTGTGTGATGATTGTTGAGGCACATGCCGACGATTAGGTGAGTGGCGAGAACCCACGCTAAAAGGCCAATGAGTAACCACATATCGATACTCACTCCGTTTGAAATAAAATAGCTGGCCGATAAGAAAATTAGAATCGCTTGCAGAATCTTGGACTCTAGAATCAACGAATAAAGTGTCTCATCGGCTTGCTCTTCAATGGTTAACTGAACTGCACAATTAAGCATGAAACTAAAGCCAGCGAAGCACAAAGATGCTAGTAGTATGGTGTGCATCAGAGTCCCAGACTCGGTTTGCGTACCGATTAAGTGTAAGGTACTTGAAATCGCTAAATTCAAATGGTCCAACATATTGATGGAATCGTCCCAGTTTACATAGTGAGTTTTCCAAGCACCGATACCCACCGCTGACGCTAAGCTTAAACTAAGAATTAACATAAAAGATAAGTGAATCAGGCTGCCGCCTTGCAATCGACGAAACTGGTGTATGCCCGATTGACCTTGATTTTCTTCTTCATTTAGCAAGCGAATTAGAAGGGCTGAAAAACCCGCAAAAATTATTAAGCTTACGCTGATGAACGCCGGCAGCGATTCGTTGCTAGACTGTGCGCCATTTATCGGCGCATCCAAACTAGGTTGGGACCAAATCAGTTGCAGCGTCATTGAAACAAGCAATAACACAATGATTAAACCGGCCAATGACGATAAGTCCTGTTTAAAGCCAGTGTCTTTTTCTAATTTAAAAACGGCGACGGTGAGTACCGCAGCGATTACCGTGGGGTTATTGAATCTCAGCCATGAAACCGCGTCGCCAAATGGCACCCAATCACCATATATCGAAAACCCCAGTTGATCGCTGAATGCCAAACCGAGGGCTAATAAGGCCAGCGAGCCGACTATTCGAGCGGCCAATGGCAGGGCTTTGCTGGTGTGGCTTAAAAGTGTTCTCGCAGGGAGTAGAAAAAGAAGTGCAAACAAAAGGCCTGATTGACGGTCTATTAGGGTGGCAAGCAATGCAGTTACCACGCCCATCGACAGAAGAAAGAAGGCTTGAATAAGGCCTTGTTCGAGCAGTGCAAGTTTATCGTTCTCGGAGCGTAGTAAATGATCGGCAATGCTCAGATCATTGGTCTGCGCGGTATATTGTAAATGACAAATTGATTCTATAAACAGATGAAAGATTACCAGCCAGAGTAACGCGGGTCCCCAGCCCCAAAACAACAGCAAGCTTGTTGCCGGAAGGCTAACGAAAAAAGCGCTGCTACCTAAGTTACTCAGAAATTGGCCCGTAGTGATGCCGCTGAAGAAAGATGATTTATTGTCAGTTTGCTCGAAATTTTGTCGGCTTAGCATGCGAATCATGCTCAGGTAGCCAAATGCTATGAAACCGAGTGCGGCAAGAAACGCGATGAGGCTGCTGTGCATAGTTGTTTTGCAGAGTTTACTTGTTGGTTGTGGTCTCAGTTATGGCTTGTAAATAAGTTTATATTACGAGTAATAATAGAGGTCGTTATGTATATTTAGAGGTATAAACTACTTACCAGCATGGAAACTGAGTGCTGATTGTAGTTTTTCCGTCTGATAAAGTTAAGTATATAATCTAATAGATGTCACACATGTCTGAAAAAGTTATTAAAAACCCACCGCTGAAAACACTCTGCATCGCCTTAGCGTTAAACCTTTCGCTTGCTGCGTGTGCCAATGGGCCTGCGTCACACCAGCCTAGGTTATCGGAAGGGGTTTTAAAGGCTCAAGCGGCTCAAGAGAGTGATGGGGCTGATCCCAGTGAGCCAGACGCGGTAGTGGCAGTCAATCCTGATCAGATCAGTGCTAGCTCAGATTTTGAGCTACGCGATGACCCAGATCTTCCGCTACAGGATCTGGAGGTCGATACGCTAGAGAAGTTATTGGTGATGAATTTTGCCTCTTTTCAGGGCGAATGGTCGCTTGCCGCTGACAATGCACTGTCGGCGGCCGAATTAAGCGGCGATTTTCGTGTGGCGAGAGCGGCAACGAGATTGGCCTTGAGAAACGACGACTATGCTGGCGCGGCTGTTGCATCTAAGGTGTGGTTGGACCTCAAGCCAGACAGCGTTAATGCCCAGAATATGGTTATTTTGTCTCTAGTCGGCTCTCAACAAATCGAAGAGGCAAAATCGGCGATCGACGAGCAAGTTGGCGATCAAAATATTGACGAGTATATAAAGCAGCTTGCGACGCTGCTTATTCGACAGCGAAATCCTGAATCAGCCTACGAGATTGCTGACTATATGGTTCAGAAGTACCAAGAATCGGCGCAGGTATTGATTAGCGCTGCGTTTGTTGCACAAACATTTAGAAAGTACCAAGCAGCCGAACAATGGGCGTTGCAGGCATTGTCATTAAAGCCAGGGTGGGATTTGGCGGCGCAGATGAATGCCAATTTGCTTGGGGAACAAAATAAGGTTGATGAACGTGCAGCGTTTATCGATCAATTCGTGAAAGACTTCCCTCACTCTATTTCGATGCGTGTCAATCATGCAGCTGAGTTAGGGCGCGCTGAAAACTATATCGAGGCCTACGCCTTAATGCTTGAGGTACTAAAGGACGCCCCAAAAGACGTTAATGCCTTGCAATATGCGGCAGCCTTAGCGGAGCAGCTAGACGATAATAAACAATCCGCTGTGCACCTGCGTAAAGCATTGAAGGCGGAGCCCGATAATGATGAAGTTCGCTGGTCTCTCGCTCGTTTGGCCGTGATCGATAAAAAGTACGTTACCGCTGAGCGCTTGTTCGACCAAATTCAAGACGAATCTATGTACGTGCGAGCGCAAATACAAGTGGCTAATATGCGCAGTGAAACTCAGGGTATCGAACTTGCCGTTAATACTTTGAAGGCCTTGCAGCCTCGAACGTCTGAAGACTATTTGCAGGTTGCCATTACCCGTCACTATCTTTTGATGGGTGCCTATCAGTACGATGAGGCATTTGGTTACGTCAATGAAACATTGGTTTATTTGCCGGATAATCTAGAGTTGCTTTACGCGCGGGCCTTAGTCGCGGCTGAACTGGGTAAGATTGATATAGCTGAAAAAGATCTAAGCAATATTATCGAGCAACAACCTGAGCACGCAAATGCCCTAAACGCTTTAGGTTATACTTTAGCGGATCAAACTGATCGATATGAGGAGGCCAAGGTTTTAATTGTAAAGGCGCTGGCTTTGAGACCTAACGATGCACACATTCTAGATAGTATGGGTTGGGTTTCATATCGATTAAATGACTACGAGACGGCGCTCGAATATTTGCAAAAAGCCTATGATGCCAGCCCTGAAGCGGAAGTTGCCGCACACTTAGGCGAAGTGCTATGGGAATCAGGTGAGCAAGAGAAGGCCAGTGCCTTGTTTCGCAAGTCGTTTGCTGAAGAGAATGATAACCCTATTTTAAATAAGGTTATTGAACGCTATGGAATTCAATTAGACGACGACGGTGGTCTAAGTGTTACCTCTGACGGTTCTTCTGAATAAACGGTAATTCCTGTTAGGTTCGGGGTGTTTCATTGAAGGTTTTCTGTCGACTGTTTATTACCTCAATGGCCTCGCTGCTCGTTGCAGCGTGTCAATCATTACCGCAGCCTGATGTTGCTGATCACGATTCTGTGTGGCGAAATGATTTGGCGCATTTTTCCGATGGGTATCGGCATATCAAATCTCGACAGTCTTGGCGTTATTCGGCAAAGGTAGGTTTGACCACGCCAGACCTCAGAGAACAAGCCAATTTAGTTTGGGAGAATCGTGATCAAAATAACACCGTTCGTTTATTCGGCCCGTTAGGGGCCGGAGCGGTAAAACTGCAGTTTGACAACAACGGCGTGGTTTTGTCTGATAACAAGGGCGTACTGCATCGAGGTAACAACGCCGAGCAATTGCTAACTCGAATTGTTGGTTGGCCGATTCCAATAGACGCTCTTAGTTTTTGGATGTTTGCGGTTCCTGCGAACGGCGCGGCATTTAGATACACACTCGATGAAAACCAGCGAGTAAGCGAACTTGAACAATTAGGTTGGCGAATTAGCTATTCCGACTACAAAGAATATGACGACCGAATCATGCCCCGTAAAATAGTGGCGAGCAAGCAGCTGAGTTCAGAGTTGCTGAATGGTGAGGACAATACGCAGAACAACAAAATCGTGGTAAAACTCATTACCAAGAATTGGAAATAGAATTCAAATAATGGTTTCAGAACAGCCCCCGAAAGCCAAGGTGTGGCCTTCACCGGCCAAAATAAATTTATTCTTGCATATTGTCGGCAAGCGCGAAGACGGTTACCACAATCTACAAACCGTGTTTCAGTTTATCGATTATGGCGATGACTTGTATTTTGACATCGATCAAAGTGGTCGAATTACTCGTAAATATGATCTTGGGTTTTCAGAAGACTTGGATTTGTGTTTGCGCGCAGCGAATTTACTAAAACAATACGCTGAGCCCAATTGCGGTGTGAGCATCGATATTATCAAGAGATTGCCAATCGGCGGCGGGCTCGGCGGTGGTAGTTCGAACGCTGCAACCGTACTAATCGCGCTCAATTCTCTATGGAATATTGGTCTAAGTAGACAAGAGTTAGCTGGTTTGGGTGTGTCTCTAGGTGCCGATGTGCCGGTGTTTGTTATGGGTAAATCGGCTTGGGCAGAGGGGATTGGAGAGCAATTAACACCGGTTGAATTAGCGGAAAACTGGTTTATTGTTTTAAACCCTCAAATAAGTGTGTCAACCGCCCAAATTTTTAGTAATAAACATTTGACACCGACCCCCGAGATGAAGAAAATACGCGCTCTCGAGAAAGGCATCGATTCAAGTTTTGGTGAAAATCAACTTGAAGCGATTGTTAGGGCCGAATACCCTCAAGTAAACAGTCTTATCGAGTGGCTTAGTAAGTATGGAAGCCCCCGTATGAGTGGCTCAGGAGCATCGGTATTTATGCCAGTTTCCAGCCGCGAAAAAGGGTTAGAAGTGCTTGCAAAGCGACCATCATATTCAGTTGGTTTTGTTGCCAAAGGGTTGAATAATCACCCTTTATTAGAGGTAGTTTAGCAATAATGCTTGCACTATATTCTAATAGCGTTAAAATTCGGCTCCGCTTATCGGATTCGTTTTTTTCGAGGCAAGGAAAGCCATAGAATTGCGATAAATGAGAAATTGAGAATGGGGCGTGGCGAAGTGGCCTAACGCACCGGATTTTGATTCCGGCATT
>CAYQVT010000006.1:0-1446 GCA_964420885.1 uncultured Gammaproteobacteria bacterium | reverse complement strand
AGGTTCGAATCCTTCCGCCCCAGCCATTCATTTACCGCCGTTTTAGCGCTGCTTTATTCTCTAAGCGCGGCCTTCCATTGCAACTTTGTTTGGTGTCTGAGCGTGTGTGGTCTGTTCAGAATTTGGTCGCATTTGGTCAGCGGTAAACGCACTAATACAAATGCTTTATTAGCGCCGTTTAGTTGTTGATAGAGTTTTGACTTAGCTTGAAATAGAAAATATCGATCATGATCGATAGCGCGAGGCAATAGTGACAATTGAGAATCTGCTTGTTTTTTCCGGCAACGCAAACCCTGATTTATCGGCCCAAGTGGTTGATTATTTGAGGCTTCCTCTTGGGAACGCTCGAGTAGAACAATTCAGCGACGGTGAAATTACGGTTGAGATCAAAGAGAACGTGCGCGGGCGGGATGTGTTTATTATCCAACCAACCTGTGCACCCAGTCATAAAAACCTGATCGAATTATTATTGATGATCGACGCCTGTAAGCGATCTTCGGCACACCGTATTACCGCAGTCATGCCTTATTACGGCTATGCACGACAAGATCGGCGGCCACGTAATTCGCGTGTGCCAATCAGTGCAAAGTTAATTGCTTCGATGGTAAGCACCGCTGGGGCAGACCGAGTATTAACCATGGATCTGCACGCCGATCAAATTCAAGGTTTTTTCGATATCCCGACCGATAACATTTATGGTTCACCCGTGTTGTTGGATGATTTGCATAAACTAGACAAAGAGAGCCTGATCGTTGTATCACCAGATGTAGGTGGAGTGGTTCGAGCGAGAGCGTTGGCTAAACGCCTCGGTGTCGATTTGGCGATCATTGATAAGCGTCGGCCAAAAGCAAATGTCGCCAAAGTAATGAACATCATCGGCGATGTTAAAGGCCGCAGCTGTGTTCTTATTGATGACATGGTTGATACCGCTAATACGCTTTGTAAAGCGGCCGACGCCTTAAAAGAGCATGGCGCAACGGCAGTACGTGCTTACGCTATTCACCCTGTCTTATCAGGTGAAGCGGTAAATAGAATTAACGCATCTACGATGGATGAGGTTGTGGTAACCAACACCATTCCATTGTCAGATGCCGCAGCAGCAAGTGGTAAAATCCGACAATTATCGGTAGCTCACTTGTTGGGAGAATCGATCAGACGTATCACGGTAAGTGATTCGATCAGTTCGTTATTTGTCGAAGAGGACAACCTTTAAGGTTTGCTCTGGACATTTTTGTACACATTTTGGGTTAGACCAGATTGTGATGGAAACGAGAGCCTTTCTAATATTGATTGACAGGGTTCTCAAAACTATTCATTTATAGAGATATTAAAAATGAGTGCTAATTTTATAGTAGAAGCTGAAGTAAGAACTGGTTCCGGAACAGCTGCCAGCCGTCGTGCGCGACGCAATGGCCAAGTACCGGTGGTAGTCTATGGCGGTGGAGA
>CAYQVT010000005.1:45788-52948 GCA_964420885.1 uncultured Gammaproteobacteria bacterium | reverse complement strand
CAGATACCGACGGTCATTTTTCCTTTCGCGCTCCTCAAGGCCGCTATTCAGCCACCATCAAAGGCTCAGCAGAACGCCAAGTTACGCATAAATTTAGCGTCGAAGAATCAATGACGCTCGACACACCTAGCTTACCGGCCCCCGCTAAAATTCTACTTCCAAAAGGGCACGCCATGCGGCTACTTTTTGTGGGTATTAACGGCACTAAGAGCCCTGATTTTACAAATCGACTGACCGGTTTTTCAGTGAACGACGCTGAGGGTAGGCATCTCGTCAACCCTGTACCGAACGTATTTTTAGCGGGGGTTAGCAGTGATATTCAGAGCGTCGACCTCGCGCCTGGAGACTATCAAATATACGCCACCAAAGGTCCCGAATATTCTCTGGAAAAAACCACCATCAAGGTGCTTACTGAAACCACAAGTCGCTTAAACATCGATATCCCAAAGCAAGTGGTTTCTAGTCCAAATTACATTGCCAGCGACTTACACGTTCACTCGGGCATTAGTTTTGACAATGCGTTTTCTGAAACTGAACGGGTACGTACCTTTGTCGCGGAGCATGGTGAGGTCATGGTCTCCAGTGAGCACGATGTTCCGGTGGACTTCTCCCCGAACATCGCGGCCTTAGGCGTGTCAGATAAAATCACCTCGATCGCGGCAGTCGAAGTTACCAGCGCTTTAGCGACTGAGAAATATCAATTCACTTCCGGCCATGCAAATTTCTTCCCTTATGTTCCAACACCTTACGCCTATCGCCGCGGGATGATCAATCACGAAGATAAACGTTGGCGTGAAATTATTCACGACATAAAGCAGCAGCAAGGAGATGAAATTCTAGTACAGCTGAATCACGCCAGATTAACCTCGGAATTAAGCGGCGATCTACCTAAGAATTGGCATGAGTTGGTTGACGACGGTCATTTTCTTGATCACATGGGAGTTGCCAACCACCCTTATGACCCTGCTAAGCCCCTTCACACTCATCCTAACAACACCCTAATAGACCCCGACCAGCAGACCGGAGTTCGTGATCTTGATTTTAATCTGATGGAAGTTATCAACCCCGGCGGAGAACACTACGCAGAACGTATACAAACTCTACGTCAGGATTGGCTTTCATTTCTAAAACAAGGTGAAAAAATTGTTGCCACCGCTAACAGCGATTCGCACCGCGCCAGCGAACAAGTTGCGGTACCCCGAACGATGGTCGCGATGACGGATGACCGTGTAAGTCATTTTGAACAAAGCGAATTTCTCGGCGCGTTAAAAGCAGGCAACGCCTATGGTACGACTGGCCCATTGATCGAGGTTTCGCTTTCAGGTGTGCAAATGGGGGGTACATTTGTTGGCCCTCGAGGACAGCTTTCTCTGAAAATTTTGTCCGCAGACTGGATACCAGTGAATCACGTAAAAATCCAAATTAATGGCACAACCGTTGATGAGTACCAGCTAAATGAGGGTTCTCAGCACAACTTGTTAATACCTCTCGCATTTGAAAAAGACTCCTTCGTCACGATCGAAGTAAGTGGCCCAGCGACTAAGGACTATCAACGAGTGTATCCTTATTTAACACCTTACGCGTTTTCCAATCCGATCTACGTCGACGCCGATGCAGACCAACATTGGCAAGCGCCAGGTTTATAGGCGAAGCAAAAGTCAGATACCTCGTCACTTCGAATAAATTGACGCTAAGCCCTTTGGTACTTACAGGCAATAACCCTCTTGCTGGTTAGCTTTTTGGCCGCGATCTTTCCTTTGGTCGTTGCGGGCAAAACTCGGCGATCTCTGATATCTAACAAGAATTTAGAGACTTCTGGCTACACTCTGAATGACACAGAGCCTCTAGTGTTAAGTAGTTTTGAGCTCGAGCACGTGCCATTCAGTATTGATCAGAAAATACCTCGAGGCCGCCGATATAGGCGTACCAGATCAGCTCCTACCATTTCTCGGTAATTATTTCGGGGAACCGGATCGCAATTCAACCATGCTCTAGAATAAGATGCGCGCAGTCAATGACCACGAAAATCAAGCTATGAATCACTCTCTTAAATAACGGCACCGGTTTAACTCAAGCATGGAAAGTGTTTAATTGTTCTGAAAAATATTTATCAGACAAATACCAACCGCTAAACCGTGATCGGCACCAATACAATTTCAACACGACGATTTTGACTGCGCCCTTGTTTTGTATCATTGCTGGCCACGGGATAATTTTCTCCATGGCCATACGTCGCTAACCGCAATTGCTTTATCTCACGGCTGGCTAAGTATTGAGCTACCGAGTTAGCTCTACGCTCTGAGAGACCTTGGTTATGCTCTGCCGTCCCAGTACTGTCGGTGTGCCCCATAATCTCGATCAAAGTTTTGTCATACTCCTTAACGACTAAGTTCACCGAGTTAAGTACATCATAAAAATCGCCGCTGATATTGGCACTATCGATTCCAAAGGTGATATTAGACGGCATATTTAAAATAATATTACTGCCTTGGCGCGTAACACTGACTCCGGTGCCAGCAAGTTTTTGCCGCAACTTCGCCTCTTGTACATCCATATAATAACCAACCGAACCACCAGCGAGTGCTCCAAGCCCAGCACCAATCAAGGCTCGCTTGCGCCGCTCACGACTATCATCACCACTAATTAGGCCGATAGCAGCCCCGGCGAGGGCGCCCACACCAGCTCCGATAGTTGCCTTGCTTGTTTGAGACTCATTTGTGTATGGGTTAATTGTTGTACATGCACTCAAAGCTAGCGACGGTGCAATAACCATGGCAGCACGGTGATTAAATCTAAGCATCTATCGAACCATTCGTATTTATTAATGAAGTTAAATTATAACTCTAATACTGGCAATCAGGTATCCATAGGCCTCTTAATGAAAAAAGCGTAATAAGGTAAGCGTAATCAAAGACCTGTTCGGCCAGTCTTATCACCAAGCACTAAAATCAAACTCTTAAGGGTATTTCGAATTGCTTTCAGCGCTGGCTAAGCTATTTCGGGTCTTTGATGCGATAGACAGTAAACCACCCAGCAACTTATCTTGTAACCTTTGCTTAACCTCCATACTAATTTCATAGATATCATACTCGTCCAGCGCGTTAATTAAATATTCGTCGCTAGTCATTAACTGATCAACCAAATTTAACTCAAGCGCTTGTTTTCCATACCAATGTTCACCGGTTGATACCTTATCGATGTCCAACTTCGGACGATGGTCCGATACGAAATCCCGAAACAAAACGTGCGTTTCATGTAATTCTAATTTTAGCTTTTCGCGTTCTTTCTGCCCATTCTCGCCGAACATGGTAACGGTTCGTTTGTATTCACCTGCTGTATGCTGCTCCCAATCAACGCCAACCTTATCTAGCAGACGGTGAAAGTTTGGCAATTGTGCGAGCACACCAATCGAACCGACAATCGCAAAAGGCGCCGAGACGATTCTGTCTGCCACACACGCCATCATATATCCCCCGCTCGCGGCTACTTTGTCTATCGAAACAGTAAACTTGAGCTTTGCATCCTTAATTCTAAGTAATTGTGAGGCTGCTAATCCATGCTCATGGACCGTACCACCAGAGTTATCTAGCTTTAAAAGCACTTCATCTTGCGGCTCAGCAACGGACAACAACGCGCTCACTTCGTCACGCATTGTTTCTACCTCGGTTGCACGTATATCACCCTCAAATTCGAGAACGAATAACTTTGGTTTTTGGTGCGCCCTTTTACTGGACTTTTTCTCGTTCTTAGACTCCTTAAGCTGCGACTTAATCATCGCCTTATACTCTTTCTTATCCATCAGCGCTTGTCTAACAAGCGTTCTAAGATCGCTGTACTTTTCGTTCAAGTTGGTGATTTTAAGGTTTGGACCTTCTTCCTTCTTGCGGCCTGCGCTAACTATCGCCACAGCAAATACTAAGGCAACAAGGCCGGTAACAATTTTGGCGATGAAAAGGCCATATGAAAAGAAAAATTCAGACATGATTTATACGCAAGGTGTTCGTAAATAGCGGCGTATTATACCGAGCTATCAGTGGTATGCACCATCGGCAATGCCTTTACTTGACATTTAGCGTTGCATAATTATAGTTGTTTATAATGTGTTCGCGACTAAGCCTATATTCGGCGCTCGCTTTGTTGACAAATTAGAACAGCAGAACAACATTAGTTAATCTCGTAAATGCGAATAACGAGAACCCTATAGGCACCACAACCAGTCTCACCACCAGAGAGAGGAATAAAATGGCCGCAGCGAAATCAAAGAAGAAAACAAAGAAAGCAGTAGTCGGCAAAGCCGCCGCCACTGTCACCAAAAAGACCACCAAGAGAACCGCACCTAAAAAGGTCGTTAAAAAAGCCGTTAAAAAGGCCACAACTAAAAAGGTAGCTAAGAAAATAGCTAAGAAAGCCGCTCCCAAGAAGGCCGCAAAGAAAGCCGTTAAAAAGGCCACAACTAAAAAAGTAGCTAAGAAAATAACTAAGAAAGCCGCCTCCAAGAAGGCCGCAAAGAAAGCCGTTAAAAGGGCCACAACTAAAAAAGTAGCTAAGAAAACAACTAAGAAAGCCGCCTCCAAGAAGGCCGCAAAGAAAGCTGGCCTGAGCATTCCAAAACCATTTTAAGGTTCACTTTATAGGAAATAGGCCACTGCAACCACAGTGGCTTTTTTTTACTCGCCTAACACTCTGTTTAACAAGCTGTGGTACGATTCATCCAGACTAATTGCATTAACTGGAGAGCAGTAAAATGTCCAAAGCGCTAGACGTTCCAAAAAGCCTAGAAATAGAGATTAACGATACCGCTGCAATCGCACGTTCGATCACCCACAGCGCTCTGGGTGGTGAAGCTGAGAAAAACTTGAGAACTAAACTTCTCAGACAACTTAAGGAACAAGACGCTATTCTAGTGTCGCATTATTATGTTGATGATGACCTGCAGGACCTCGCAGAAGATAGCGGAGGCACAGTGGCCGATTCACTTGAAATGGCACGTTATGCCTACGAACACGATGCCAGTACTATCGTCGTTGCAGGTGTCAGGATTATGGCAGAGACGTCCAAGATTCTTAGCCCAGAGAAGCGCGTGTTATTACTAGACAATGACGCTGAGTGCTCGCTGGATATTGGTTGTCCAATTGATGAGTTTTCAGCATTTTGCGACGAGCACCCGGATCGAACTGTGGTGGTATACGCCAATACAAGCGCCGAGGTTAAAGCGCGAGCCGATTGGGTGGTGACGTCGTCAATTGCCTTAGAAATATGCACTCATTTGCGTGACAAGGGAGAAAAAATCATCTGGGGGCCAGACCGTTTTTTAGGTAGCTATATTCAAAAAGAAACCAGCGCAGACATGATTATGTGGCAAGGCTCTTGCATTGTGCATGAAGAATTTAAGGCTGAAGCCCTTCTCACAATGAAACAGCAACACCCTGACGCGGCTGTTTTGGTTCATCCTGAATCTCCAATGAGTGTGGTCGATCTAGCTGACGTGGTTGGCTCAACCAGTAAGATTTTAAACGCTACTCGCGAGTTACCCAATAAAAAATTCATTGTCGCGACCGAGGACGGTATCTTCCATAAAATGAAGCAATATTCGCCCGACAAAGAATTTATCGCGGCGCCGACCGCAGGCAGCGGGGCAACTTGTCAAAGTTGCGCTCAGTGCCCATGGATGAAAATGAATGACTTACAGCGATTAGAAAAAGTACTTAATACTGGCGACAATGAAATTACAATTGACGAAACTGTCAGAATCGACGCTGAACGATCGCTAAAGCGCATGGTCGACTTCGCAAACGAACACATAAGGCCTGGAATGAAGGTCAGTGGTAACGCGTAGGTAGTATCACAATAACTATTCTTCATTAGCTCGTAGAGCCAATTCGACGTGCTGGATTTTTTTCAATGAAATATCACGGAATCGAAAAAGATATAACCAACAGCAACTCCAAGACGGGAGTGCTGCTAATCAATCTAGGGACTCCCGATCGACCCGTGTGCCCGGGCTTGAGAAAGTATCTTGGGGAGTTTTTGATGGACCCGAGGGTAATAGAGCTGTCGACGTTATTTAGGCTTCTTTTAGTGAAAGGAATCATCGTAAATTTTCGCTCACATAAAAGCGCGGCTACCTATCGAGAAATCTGGACTGACGACGGCTCACCCTTGCTTATTAACAGCATGAATCTCGGTGCAAAAACAGCGGCACTATTAGGCGAAGACTTCGAACTGGAAGTTGCCATGCGTTATGGAAATCCAAGTGTCGACCAAAAAATAAAGGCCTTGCACGAAAAGGGGGTTCGTAAACTGGTAATAATACCGCTCTACCCTCAATACAGTGGTAGCACCAATGGTTCGACATTTGACGCTGTGAGCCAGACTCTGGTGAAACACCGGTGGGTTCCGAGTATCAATTTTGTGAGTGACTATTTTCAGCGAGATGATTACATTACAGCGGTAGGTGACTCTATCTTAAGCCACTGGGAGATTCACGGGCGTAATCAAAAATTGGTGATGTCATTTCATGGCGTGCCAAAAAAGTTTATTACGCGCGGCGACCCGTACCAACATCAATGCTGCGACACCGCAGAGCGTATTGCCAGATACCTTAAGCTCAATGACGACGAATGGCAGCTGGTATTCCAATCTCGTTTAGGCGCTGAAGAATGGCTACAACCCTATTGCGATCAAACTCTCAAAAACTATCCTGGCCAAGGCATTAAGTCGATCGACATTGTTTGCCCAGGATTCAGCGCGGACTGTTTGGAAACGCTCGAAGAAATCGAAGGTGAGAACAGAGATTACTTTATGCAAGCCGGTGGTGAACGCTACAATTACATCCCTTGCCTAAATGACTCAGATCAACATGCCGTCTTAATGGCCGAAATTGTCAAAGACAATCTTTGATATCGCTGAGTGCACTCACTCTAAATACAACAGCGTTGTTTTACCACTAACCGAGCTTTATCATTAACCCAAACTGGGCGGCCATAACCAAGCAAATACCGTCGCTGTGACAGCCGCATAAATCACGGCGTCCATCAGGTACCGAAGGCAATTTGACCAGGGCTGTCCCATCCAAATACTATAGGGTATTTGCCCCCAGCCGTAAGTCAAAAAGGACGCGATCAGCACCTGCCTAAAGATCATCATAGAGTCGGCATTGG
>CAYQVT010000005.1:24477-45778 GCA_964420885.1 uncultured Gammaproteobacteria bacterium | reverse complement strand
TTGGCGGCCAACGAGATTGTAGCCAAATACCCAATCAAGAATGACCCGACAATAAAAAATAATATTTGCTGCGACAAGAGCTTACCCATCGGCGGCATTCCATTGGGCATCACGGTGATCATCGCAACCGGGCCATCGTCGAACTTTTTTTGCATGCTCGCTTCACCCATTTCCTTCATATCACTGCAATAGGGCATGGTGTAAAGCGCCGGTTCCGGGGATTGTGCTGCCAGCACAGCAGATACATCTTCTTCGTTTGATAACGGCTTATAGTCGGCGTTATGATACTTCACTAGCATGTGTATCAGCGCACTCGCGACCCAACACAAAAAGCCTGCAAGCAAGATGACCAACCATAATTCAGATACTGAAACAGACATAAAAAACTCCTCAGATAGCTTAATGATTCGCTCCGAGTATACAACGCCACTTTAAACGGTGCAGGCCGAAATATGCCCGAGCATGAATCACGCTATTAAGCCGGTCAATAATTCGGCCCGTTAATTACGCTAGTAAATATAAGACTAATTATTGCTTTTTAGCTCGATTAGCTCTAATTCACGCTTTCTTAACTCGAGTTGCCGGCTTCTAAGTTCGATCTTCCGTTGTTCATTCTCGAGTAATTCTTCTTCCAGTTTGGCGCGTTCGACCAGCGCTTGGGAAGTTTCTTGTTGCGTCTTAGCAGGGCTTGAATCAAGCGTCACTAGTGAATCTCGAGCTACGCTACATGCGCGCGTGGCCGCTTCAATTCGCTCGCTGAAGCATTCTGCAGAATCACCCTCAACACACCAGTCTTCTCGGCCGGCGTCTCGATGTATATATCTTAAATCGGGACTGGTATTACATTTGATCTGAACCTTCTGATATGACTTACCAGAATCATATTGATGGTCGCCCAAATTTTTTAAAGAATAAACTGGCTGTATTTTCGCAGCAAACGCAGAAGCGTTGAAAACAAGCACCAAGACTAGGTAAGACACTAAAAACACGACTCTTACTATCATACATCCACCATTTCACTACAACTTATTAATTCGTCCCGTTACTGCTTGTTAACAGTTTTATTTTAGTAGACACATAATACACATTTGTAGCGTAAGTTCCAAATAATAATATCCAGGTCTCAATTTACACCCATATTTTTCTCAATTTTTCTGCTTTATTGACAAGATTTTACGTATCAAAATAGCCACGTATAACTGAAATGGCACGTTCGATCATCTCATCGTTAATCCCACTATGGATAACTAAGCGAGAGATATCAGCACCCGAAAACAAGACTCCGCGAGCACTGCATGCCGCCAGAAAGGACTCATTAGGATTGGATTTTGCCGAGAGATAAACCATATTAGTATGGGCCATACCGCCCTCTACGCTTAGGCCATCTATTCCTTCTAAACCTTTCGCCAAGCGTTGGGCTCTATCGTGATCTTCTGCCAGACGATCAATATTATTATTGATCGCATACAAACCAGCGGCGGCGATAATTCCGGCTTGTCGCATTCCCCCGCCCACCATTTTTCTCCAGCGCTTGGCCTCTTCAATCACGTCACTATTGGAGACCATCACCGACCCAACGGGCGCTCCTAAACCCTTACTCAAGCATAGTGAAACAGAGTCGAATTGTGAGCACACATCTGCGAGGCTCAAATTCTGCCCTACAGCCGCATTAAAGGCCCTTGCACCATCGAGGTGAAAAACCAGACCATGTTCGCTCGCCAAACGACGTGCTTGGGAGATATAACTCTGTGACAGACATTTTCCACCGGTAGTATTTTCTAAGGCGAGAACACGCGATTTAGCGAAGTGAAAGTCCAAATCCTTAATCGCCGCCTTTATTTTTTCAAGAGGGATCGTCCCGTCATCAGCATTTTCTATTGGTTGAGGTTGAATGCTACCTAACACAGCAGCACCGCCAGCTTCGTACCGATAGGTGTGCGCATTTTGGCCAACAATATACTCGTCACCGCGCTGACAATGAGTCAATAGTGCAACCAAGTTACTTTGAGTACCACTTGGAAAATACAAACCTGCTTCGTGCCCAGCCCTCTCGGAGAGCTCAGATTCAAGCCGCTTGACCGTGGGGTCTTCGTCATAAACATCATCACCCACTTCAGCTTCTGACATGACCTTACGCATTGCGTCGCATGGCTTAGTTACAGTATCACTGCGTAAATCTATCATCATTGTTTATACCTGTTTTATCGGTAATGACGCCATTGGAATGTGGTTGTCACGAAAAGTCTGGATCAAACTTTCTAATACCGTAGATCGCAACGTCGTTCGCGTAGTTACATCTACTAATCGATAACGAGCCTCGTAGAGCACACCCGATAACATATGGCCTTGATCATCGTCCCATATAGAACGAATAACCACCGTTACAGTACCGTCGATAATACCGTCTATCTGTTCTATCGCTTCAATTGTTTTGGCTCTAACTAATGAAGGCTCAGCGCTGTAATCGGTCTGGAAGCGAATTCGCGCGCGCACTGGTTGCGGATCAATTGAAAAGTTTTTTATAGTGGACGAGGCTAATACCGCGTTCGGATAATTAACAATCACACCGTCGGTATTACGAATAACTGTACGACGTAGGCCTATGTCGACAACGTCACCCCAACCACCCCAATGCTTACCAATCTTATCAATAATGATGCGGTCACCGATTCTTATTGGACGATCCGCAATCAGAAAAATACCCGCTAAAATATCAGCTAAGGTTTCCTTCGCCGCTAAACCGATCGCAATGCCAAATATTCCGGCCCCGGCTAATACTGGGCCGACTTGAATGCCGTTGATTTTTAGTACCCAAACCAAACCTGTGAAAAGGGCAACTAGCCACAAAAACTGTTTGAGAAAATGAATCAAACGATCATCAAAATCGTTATCCGTTTCAGCCGCCAAATTTTCAAGACGGCGCAGTACTACGAAACGAGTCAAGTAGAACACCGCAATCGTGATCACGACTGCTAAGGCCGACTGCGCAAGCGCCGGTAGATTAAGCCATAGTTTCTCTAAAAAGGTACTTAAGTCTTCGAGCTGTTCCATAATGAAAATTAAGAGCGATATTGTTAGTACATAATAATAAGGGAAATAAGGCTTAGGGACGAGAAAAAGGTACCGCGAAAATCGTCAATCAACGCCCACCCGACACATCAATGAATGTTCCTGTTGAATAGCTCGATTCATTTGATACAAGCCACGCTATGGCTGCAGCAACTTCCTCAGCCTCTCCGCCACGCTGCATTGGCAAGGCGGACTTGAGCCTATCAACACGATCTGGCTCACCTCCACTCGCGTGCATTTGAGTATAAATGAAACCCGGTCGAACACCATTAACTCGTATGCCTTGATCCGCCACTTCATTGGCTAAACCTATGGTGAAGGTGTCGATTGCACCTTTAGACGCGGCGTAATCTAGGTACTCTCCGGCCGCACCGAGCCTGGCCGCTACCGAAGAAACATTCACAATTGCTCCACCTTCTCCGCCAAACTCCCTCGACATAGACAACACCGCTTGCTTGGCACACAAAAAGTAGCCAGTTATATTAGTGCTCAACACTTTATTAATTCGAGCGGCATCGAGTTCCACAAGTGTAGTCTGAGCAAATAAAATACCGGCGTTATTAATTAAGGCTTTGAGCTTTCCAAGTTTTGACTCAGTTTCGGAAAACAATCGAACAACTTGATCTTCCTGAGACACATCAGCTTGGATTGCGATGGCTTTGCCTCCTTTGCTTTTAATCTGTCTCACCAGTTGATCGGCAGCTTCGCTATTCTCAAAGTAATTAACACATACAGAGAAACCGTCCTCCGATAAGCGATGTGCCGTGGCGGCACCAATGCCTCGCCCGCCACCAGTAATGAGGGCGACTTTAGCGGAACAACTCATTCGTCCCTATGCGCCCCAAGATTGGCGCCGTGGGCGGCGAGCAATGGAAAGAATCCAACCAAGCAACAAGCCTACCAAGATAGCGCCTCCACCAACGACAAACCACCGCTGAGATTCTTGCACGCTTTTATCCTGATTCTGAATACGAATGTCGTCGAGCTGCAGTAGCAACTGCTGAACTTCGACCTCCAATTTCGCGTTACGTTCAGCTAAATTTACTGCATCAGCCGACACTTCCTTGATTTGAGCCAGCTCTTCAGACGCTGCTTTAAACTGTTTAGTCAAGCGAGTATTTTGAGCGATCAGTTCTTGATTATCTTCTTGAGATGTCGCTAATAATGCCTGAAGTTCGCCAGGCTTAGAACGTAATTGCGCAAGTTGATCCTCTAGTGTCTTGAGTCGACTTCTTGCTGAGCGGTTGGCACTCAAAAAACGCGTCAACACATAACCTATTTTCCCATCACTGGTTTGTACTTGACTGTGCCCATTTCCGGCATCTTCGCGAAGCACCTCGAGGCTGGTACCACTATTAAGCGAATCGACAATTTTGTTTTGCAAACTCGGGCCAGTTCGTAACATGATTTTAAAATCATCGGTAACATAGCGGGTTTGCGCCAACAAAGAGTGACTAGAAAACACGGCGTATAGCAGCAAAAGGAATACGAGTATCTTTAGATTTTTCATTATTAGAGCAGCAAAGAGAGCATCTGGATTTTTCGTATTATACCCAAGCCGAGCAGCGGTCAAACCCAGTTAATCAAATAGTTTAATGAAAATCTACCTTAACGATCACTTTTCTAAATCAAGATCTTTGAGTTTCCGAGTAAGCGTGTTACGCCCCCAGCCCAATAGTTTAGCCGCATTTTGCCGATGGCCACCGGTGTGATCCAGGGCGACATTCAACATTATACGCTCAAACCGCTTGAGTAAATCATCAAGTACATCCTGCTGACCCATATTAAGTTTTTGTCGCACTAACTTAGCCAATGCTGCTTCCCAGTCTTGCGGCGCTGACTCTTTTGGAGCGCCGATAATTTCCTTGGGTAAATCTTCGACACTGACTGTTTTAGCGGGAGCCATCACAGTAATCCAACGACAGATATTTTCAAGCTGTCTCACATTACCAGGCCAGTCATAGGCCATCATTTTTACTAGCGCATTCTCTGACAAAACTTTCATCTCAACTTGCAGCTCATCGGCACTGGTACGCAAAAACCGGTTCGCCAGCAAAGGCACATCTTCAGACCGCTCCTTCAAGGTGGGAATATCAATTCGAATAACATTCAATCGATGATATAAATCTTCACGAAAATGGCCCTGTTCGACCTGTTTTTCTAAATCGCGATTGGTCGCCGCCAAAACACGCACATCGACCGAAACTAAATCACGGCCCCCGACTCGATAAAAACGGCGATCAGACAAAACCCGTAATAAACGAGTCTGCAAATCAGCGCTCATTTCCCCTATCTCATCAAGAAATAAAGTACCCCCATCTGCCTGTTCAAAGCGCCCCTTACGCTGAGCTTGGGCGCCCGTAAAAGACCCCTTCTCGTGACCAAATAGTTCCGACTCGAGCAATTCGGCGGGAATTGCTGCAATGTTAATCGCTAC
The DNA here is from genome assembly GCA_964420885.1 of uncultured Gammaproteobacteria bacterium. Taxonomy (GTDB): domain Bacteria; phylum Pseudomonadota; class Gammaproteobacteria; order Arenicellales; family Arenicellaceae; genus Arenicella. Next base: position 40,272 of record CAYQVT010000005.1, on the reverse strand, counting down.
AAATGCTTTGTTGGCTCTTGGACTGTGTTGATGTAAGGCATTCGCCACTAGCTCTTTACCGGTTCCAGACTGACCGCATACCATTACATTAATGTTGGACTTAGCCAATCGCCCTATCGCTCGGTACACTTCTTGCATAGCGGGTGCTTCGCCAATAATCTCAACCTCGTCGCTTAAGTCTTCGTCGTGCTTGATCTCACCACCTTTTGGCTCGACCGCACGGTGTACTAATCTAATAGCCTCATCGAGATCAAACGGCTTAGGAAGATATTCAAAAGCGCCACTTTGATAGCTAGCTAAAGCGCTGTCCAAATCAGTGTGTGCGGTCATGATAATGACCGGTATTTCTGAGTATTTTTGGTGCAATATTTTAGCCAATTCTAATCCGCTAATACCCGGCATACGAATGTCAGTCATCAATACTTCGGGGGAATCGTTTTCTAAATGACTTAAGGCCGATTCGGCGTCTTCAAAATCACTCACGTCGAAACCCTCGGCACGCAACGCTCTGGCCAACACCCAGCGAATCGAAGAATCATCATCCACTATCCAAACTTTATGCATATTTATTCTCCCAATTTGGCAGCAGGCGTTTCTGAATTACCATTAACGTATGGCAAATAAATCGAGAAACAAGTTTTCCCGTGATGATCTTCTAGTTGTACCACACCCTTATGCCGTTGCACGATTTCCTGAGTGATAGACAATCCCAAACCCGTTCCCTCAGGGCGACCGGTTACCAATGGATCAAACAGGCTATCTCTTATTTGCCTCGGCACGCCATGGCCGTTATCCCAAATTTTGATCTTTAGAACTTGACGATGCATTTCTTGATTAAGGGTAACGAAGCGTTCGAATTGAGTTATAAAGCCGAGTTTGATTCTCGATGAACCTGCCTGTGCTTCAATTCCATTACCCACAATATTTAGCACCGCTTGAATCATTTGTTCTTTATCAACTTTTATCTCAGGCAGTGCGGGGTCGTAAAAACGCTCTACAATAATTTGTTCGGCAGATTTTACTGAAACCAAATGCAGCACATGTTCGAGCACTTCGTGAATATTGAGATACTGAGGTTTTAATTGTTCGCGCGAACCCATCACACGATCAACTAATCGAGTTAGACGATCGGCTTCTTTAATAAGAATGTCAGTCAACTCTTTTTGTGATGATTCAATCAATTCTCTATCGAGTAATTGAGCGGCACCTCGAATACCGCCTAATGGATTCTTTATTTCGTGTGCGAGGCCTCTCATCATCATTCGAAAGGCCTGTTGACGCTCTAATTGATTCTTTTCCTTCATGAACCGTGAGATTCGATTTATTAGATTCAGCTCGACCAGAATAGACGTTTCTACGCTATCGATATTTGTAGTGCAGGACAGGGTCATATCAACCAAAGATTCGCGGTCTTCAAACTCTATCGCCACCTCACGGAGTGTATATTGAGCATTGTTTTGTAGACAATCTTCGATGCACTTTTCGACTGCGTCATTTTGAATCAACCTGGCAAAGGGCTGCCCGATCAAATAGCGGCGACTCTGACAAAACAAGCTCTCGGCTGAAATATTGACCAATTCAATATTGCTCTGCCGATCAATAACAATCACGGCACATTCCAAGCTTTCTATGAGAGAAGCGTAATTCATTTTGATTCAGTGTGATCCATCGGTAAATAACGCGCCGTTTTTGCACCAAAATAGTGCATTGACAGTTAAAAAAACGCCTCGATCTCTCGAGGCGCTCTTTGGCGTACTTCTAGCAGCTATACGACATTTGGAACTCAACAGGGTGAGTTGACATGCGAAGCGCATCAACTTCTTCCTGCTTAAGCTCTAAATAGCCATCAATCGCGCTATCGGTAAATACTCCGCCCGCGGTTAAGAACTCGCGATCATTATCCAGAGCTTCCAAAGCGTAATCTAGCCCAGCTGCAACGGTTGGAATCTTGGCTTGCTCAGCGGCTGGCAATTCGTATAAATCTTCATCGGCAGCATCACCTGGGTGAATCTTATTTTTTATGCCATCAAGGCCCGCCATTAACATCGATGAGAAAGCCAAATATGGATTAGCAGTCGAGTCTGGGAAGCGAATTTCAATGCGACGACCTTTAGGGTTAGTGACATACGGAATTCGACAAGACGCAGAACGGTTACGCGCGGAGTAAGCAAGCAATACAGGTGCTTCAAAACCCGGGACCAGACGTTTGTAGCTATTGGTAGATGCATTCGCAAAGGCGTTGATCGCTCTTGCATGCTTAAAGATACCGCCAATATAGTATAGGGCTGTTTCGCTCAAACCACCATAGCCGTCGCCCGCAAACATGTTTTGACCATCTTTGAAGATAGACTGATGAACGTGCATACCAGAGCCGTTATCACCAACGATTGGTTTCGGCATAAACGTAGCAGTTTTGCCGAACATGTGAGCTGTATTATGAACCGCATATTTGAAGATCTGTACTTCGTCGGCTTTTTGCACCAATGTGTTAAAAATCGTACCGATTTCGCATTGACCACCTGTCGCTACCTCGTGATGGTGGACTTCTGTAGGAACTCCCATCGCTTCTGCTGATTGGCACATTGCTGCACGCAAGTCGTGCAATGAATCTACAGGTGGAACCGGAAAGTAACCTCCTTTGAGGCCAGGGCGATGGCCCATATTACCGCCATCATAAGATTTATCAGAATTCCAATAGGCTTCTTCCGAGTCAATCTCGAAAAAGGCGCCGCGAGCTTCTGTTGAGAAGCGAACATCATCGAACACAAAAAATTCATTTTCTGGCCCAAAGTACGCTGCATCTCCGATTCCAGTCTCTTTCAAATACGCTTCAGCGCGCTTTGCGATAGAACGTGGGTCACGCTCATAACCAGACATCGTGCTCGGTTCAATGATGTCACAACGAATGTTTAATGTTTTATCCTGAAAAAATGGGTCTAAAACCGCACTGCTTGCTTCAGGCATCAAAATCATGTCTGACTCATTAATTCCCTTCCAACCAGCGACTGAAGAGCCGTCAAACATTTTGCCTTCTACAAACGTATCTTCGTCAACTACAGACGTAGGGACCGTTACGTGTTGCTCTTTACCGCGCGTGTCGGTGAAACGAAAATCGATATACTTGATATCTTCTTCTTTGATCTGTTTTAGTACGTCTGAAGCTGACATTACCTTTTCCTCAAAATATAAATTAAATTTAGTCGGCCGTATAAGGCGCTGCTGTTCAACTATACGACCTTATAATACGTGACAAATACCCAAGCTATGATTGCTAAGACTCCCAGATATTTAACGTTTTAATATCTGAGTCATCTAGCTTAGCGGCATTAATCACGGAAATTACCGATTGCTCAAGCACTGAAATCATTCAGCAAAAGGATATTAGCAAACTTCGTGCCAACTTAAGCAAGCTAAAATAGTCGCTAAAACCTGAAAATAGCACCTCCATAACGCAAAGTGCGCACTTTTTAGGTGCGCCATGTTAACTTACGCACTCTTTTAGTGCAAATATGCTTGAACTGCAAAATACCTATTTTGAGCGATGGCACCGTTCATCGTTCTCAAATCAGACATCGATTTCTAGGGTCTCCTTAACAATTTCCATCGCAGCGATGCTGGTTGATTCCTTGACTCCGGGCAGGTTCAATAACTCTCCCTCTAGCAAGTTGCGATACGCCGCCATGTCTTTAATGCGTGCTTTAACCAAAAAATCGAAACTGCCTGTGACTAAATAGCATTCTTGCACAGACGGTACTTTTTGAATTGACCGTCTAAAGTCTTCAAAGGTTTTCTTGCTGGTTCTGTCCAAACTTATCTGCACAAATACGACTAGGCCTTTATCCAACTGCTTGGCGCTCAGACGAGCCGAGTAGCCCTTAATATATCCATGACGTTCCAACTTTCTAACACGGTCAATACACGGCGTAGTTGTTAGACCAACGCGTTTCCCTAAATCAGTAAAGGAAACTCGACCGTCATCCTGCAGCACATTCAATATGTTGCGATCATATTTATCCAAAGTTGCATTCTCTTGCATATACACTCAACTGATCAGAAGGCTATTATCAGCATAATTTACTAAAAAAATAAAAAAATAAATTAAATATTACTGCAAAATAACAAATATAACAAAATAATAGCTTAAATGAATGATATCTCATGAGTATCATTCTGAAAAAACCAAAAGCCCCACAATTGAGGATTCGAACATGAAAATTGGTGTGCCAAAAGAAATCAAAAACCATGAATATCGCGTTGGCCTTAGCCCAGCTAGTGCTAAAGAACTGTTAGCACATGGACATGAAATCACTATTGAAACTGGCGCAGCGGCTGGCATTGGCCTGAGCGACGAAATCTATTCCAATATGGGTGTTAAGATAGCTGCATCGGCAGAAGAAATTTTCGCTGAAAATGACATGATCATTAAAGTAAAAGAACCCCAGCCGGCTGAATGCTCTCAGCTAAACAAAGGTCAATTACTGTTCACATATCTGCATCTTGCGCCAGATCCAGATCAAACAGCCGCTCTATTAGAATCAGGTGTCACAGCGGTCGCGTATGAGACCGTTACCGGCCCAGGAAATTCTTTACCACTGCTCGCGCCCATGAGCGAGGTAGCTGGACGTTTGTCGGCACAAGCCGGTGCGCATTGCTTAGAGCGCGCGCAAGGCGGTAGCGGCGTATTGATGGGCGGTGTTCCAGGCACTCAACCAGCCAATGTCTTCGTGATTGGAGGCGGTGTTGTCGGTCAAAACGCGGCCTACATTGCCAAAGGGATGGGCGCTAAAGTTACCATTGTCGATAGGTCTATTCCACGTCTGCGTCAACTTGATGTCGAGTTTGGCGGCCGAGTAACCTGCCTATACTCAACCAAAGAAGCCATCGAGAACCATTGCGCACGAGCAGACTTGGTTATTGGAGCGGTTTTATTGCCTGGCGCCAATGCACCAAAACTGGTCACGCGCGAGATCATTAAATCGATGAAACCAGGGTCGGTGATCGTTGATGTCGCGATTGACCAAGGAGGTTGTTTAGAAACGTCTAAAGCCACTACTCACCAAGACCCAACCTTTGTAGTCGACGATGTAGTCCATTACTGTGTTGCCAATATGCCTGGTGCTGTCCCACAAACGTCTACTTATGCGTTGAATAATGCAACCTTGCCATTCGCTTTGAGCATGGCGAATCAAGGTTGGAAAAAAGCCATGCAACAGGATTCTGATTTGCTTAACGGCTTGAATGTGCATGAAGGCATGTTGACGTATGAAGCTGTAGCGCAAGCGCAAGGCTTGAATTTTGTCGACCCAACCAGTTTGATTTAAAGTACGACAGCTTATTTTACCAATCATAGTTTTGATTCTTCAAAGCTATGATTGGCCCGCCTCGCTTGCCAATCTCGTTGGAATTCTCAACCAAAAATGCCTAATCATTTATTGACTGGCTAGCTCGTCTCAGTTTAGCGATATTGATCAATATTAACCGTTCGGCTGTGGTCGTTAGCTTTTTTCACACTCATCAACATATCGTCTAAGGTTTGGCGTGGGATTAAGCGCCCTCTACTGATCACTGTGTTAATGTTTTTCGTGTGTGTAATATCTTCTAAAGGATTTGCGTCTAGAACCACAAGGTCAGCATTATAACCTTGCGCTATTTTGCCTGATTTAATGTTCATCCATTTAGCCGGCACAGCCGTTGCCGATCTTAGCGCCTGAGAAGCTGACATTCCGGCGTCTACTAGGGATTTAAGCTCGTCGTGCATGGAAAAACCCGGCACCGTCGTTGGTACGTTAGCATCCGTTCCAGCTAGAATAGTGACATTTTTTTTAATCATCGCTTGAAGCAACAAGTGATGCGCCTTGGCATAAGATTCCCAATATAGTTTATCGCCAAGTAGTATTTCAGCCGAATGATGGTGACCAATCCGATAAATGTTCGAATCTGGTAACCAACCCATTACTCGTGGAGCTAGGGGCGACAACTCGCTTATTCCAGGGTTAACGTATTCCAACGCGACCTCAGTTAATGCTTGATCAAGATGATGTCGCTGCGCGGAAAAGCTCTCCATCAACCAAAGTGTTGAGACCACAGCCATGTTATTGACTACTAAATTCTGCGCGACCTTATCACCCCGTGCTTTTATGAATTGCAAAAATGTTTCAGCGTTGTCTGCGTCATAGCCGCCAAATTCACGATCCAACGCTTTTACAAGTTCTTCGATGTGCGCAAGTTCCCTCAAGTTGGAGCGCCAAATATCGTCGAGTTTTAATGTAATAGGTATGTGCCCCAATAATGGAATACCATTATCAACTGAAGCCGCGTCAATTGCTAAAAAGTCTTCCCCACTAAGAAAACTGTATATTTTAACCGCATCGTAATTTTCTTTCGAAAACGAGTTAAGTACGTTTTTGGCGTCTTTGGAATCACTTATGTTGGCCATTTTTGCCGTCCACTGGTCGAACCAACCTTTATATCGATTATTGCTGTTCAATCTAGGTGACGCCACAAACAACGTCGGCCCCATACGACCTTGTTCTATCTCGGTTCTCCATGCCAGATGCTCATCGCTACCATTAAGTTCCCGAATGTGGGTTACACCATTCGCAAGATAGAGCAACAGATCATTGGCACTTCGCCAGAGATGTACATGCGAATCAATGAGCCCGGGGATCAAGTACTTTCCAGTACCATCTATCACAATAGCATTCCTAGGCACGGATATATCCGCACCAATGAATTTAATCAAACTCTGCTCTATAAGCAGAGATTGATTCGCGGCCATAGACATGCCATCGCTCGAAAGCGCGTTTATATTGTTGATTACGATTGATGATTGTGGCCTACTGAATTGCTCATGGTCGACCTTACTTGTATGTGCCCCCCACATGTTACCGATCTCATAATCCATCCAAGTAAATGCAATGACTAGCGTAGTACCACTTACCACCAACGCGCGAAAAAACCATTTTTTTGTTTGTTTATAATTCATTAGTTGTCACCTCTTGATTGAAGCAACAGACTAAATTTTGTCGTTATTTTATCTAATCGAAAGTGGGGAAAAGCTGACCGAAAATGGGGGGATCGTAGATCATTAAGACAAATCGCTTATTTTTTGCCTAAATTCCCTTGGGGTAATGCCTTCGATTTGCTTGAAAGCTCGGTTAAACGGAGACAGAGAGTTAAAACCATGATTCATAGCAATCGTCAAAATCGGCTGGTGACTATATTCTGGCTTTGATAGCACTTGCTTAATGCTTTCAATTCGATACGCATTGATATAAGTGCTGAAATTAGTATAACCGAGTGTCTTGTTAATCAAGCCTCGTAAGCGATAACCGCTAACACCTAAGCGCTTAGCTAAAGAGTCGATGGACAAATCACTGTCAAGGTAGCATTGTTTTTCAATCACTTCACGATTTAGGCGCTCGTACAAATCAGAATCTTGATGATTCATTGGTGTCACGGATTCAGTTTGAGCGGTGTCGAAGTTAAAGGTCCCAGCCGGAATGTCGCAAAGCCAATAGGCACCCCAGATAATAGCAGGCCAAATACCGATTACGTCGATTGTTGCTTGATATTGACTGAAGAGCATTGACCCAACTACTGTTACGAACAGCACAGAAAAGGAAATCATCAATACAAAATAAACTCTTGATCGACGGCGGTTTTCAATTAGGTCATCGCTGCGTTCAATTAAGGCCGCTTTGACCATGTGCAGCACAACCAATAAACTTAAGCCATTGACCAATAATGCCCACCAGCTAGGCAGGCCGCCTATGAAGTTAAATTGAACCGCCCGTTCCATCAATACACAAAGACCATAGATTGAAGCCGCGATCACGTGAAAACTTCTCAGCCTGAACTCTTTTTCAAAAAGTGACAGAGCAAAAAGCCAAATGAAGATTATCTGAAACACATCCAGCAGTCTAAAAGCAAGTCGAGGGTAATACGGTAAACTGAAAAATTCTGGTGTGAACCCAAGAAAATGGCTAGCGATACTTACATTTGCCAACAGTAAAAACAACGCGCTGTTTGAACTCTTAGAATGCCTAAATAATAGTACTGAGATGAAAATTATCAGCCCAAGTCCCGAGAATCGCAGAAACGCATCAACAATGATCAAGGTTCGTTACCCATGCATTTGTGATTCTCTAGACACTGACATTGGATATGCGAGACATTATTTCATTAATCGCCAATGGCGATGATACTTGATAAGCTAGTATTCCCAAGGCGCGAGCAGCAAGCACGTTTGTCATATTATCGTCAAAGAAGACTACCTCGTTTGGCCTAACATCGAGCGATTTAAGCACATAATCAAAGGCCGCTGGATCGGGTTTGGAATAGCCGATTTTATGCGAAAAGAAAATATCGTCTACTTTGCTTTGAAGATCAAAACCATTTAATAGTCGCGGCTCATGAACCTCATTAGTATTAGATAACACGGCTAGCTTATAGTTAACTTTGAGCCTACGAAGAAGCTCATCGGCGTGAGGAAGAAGCCCTTTTGGCCAGTATTCAAAAGCCGTCAACACTTCCTCATCGGAGGCCTTAATGGACAAGGATTGTTTTAATTCCGATATGAAGGTCTGAGTTGAAATTTTACCCGTCTCAAAGCTAGCGGCGACACTCGACGCAAACCACTCATCAAGCCCAAAGTCGGCGTTATTTGGCATCCAAGAAGATGGAAAAAGCTGTTCGCCCAACTCGACCAGCACACCGCCGAGATCAAAGATAATTAGCTTAACATCGTTATTATTTTTCATCGTGGTCTAGAACTTATTCTAACGGCACGCCATAGAGTATTCCTAGGCGATCCCTTGTGAGTGGGCTTCTTCTCAGACTCATTACCCAAAATACTCCATCACTGTGGCCCTGTTTTTAAAACCAAATCTCTCGTAAAAAGGCAAAACTTCCTCATTCCCTTGCCCGATAGATACACTGATATTCTCAGGCCCATGCTGAGTAAGCCAATCCAGCCCTGCATCCATTAGGGCTTTTCCGCTTCCAGTCTTTCTGTTTTCTGGTCTGACATATAGAGAATCAACATAACCCTGAAAATCACTAATTGAGACAACACAAAAACCGTGGTTCCGCCCCTTATCTTCAGCAATGAATATGGCAAGTTGGTCCCTCGCCCATAATTGCGCTTTCCGCTTTTTGAAGTCGGTTGCTAAGTAATGTTCAGCAAAGTCCACTGTTTTTGCTTGATGATGCCGCTTTAGCTCGTTCCATAAAGGTCCGATTTGGTCGATCTCTTGGTTTTCAATTTGTCTGACTTTCATCGTTCTTGTTAGCGCGCCTTTCGTAGGGCTCGGTATAAACTCAGCAGCATTCGCTTATTTGGACTCCGGCAGCCTCTTTTAGATTTGTCATTTTCACCGCGACTTCGCATGCTTTTGAAGTTCAGTCATTACTTTTCAGCTTCGGTCGACAGGGTGTTTAGTCTCACAATATTGTCAACCGGGGTCAGCGTCGCCTTTTTGTCACTTTGACTATAGGTAATCAAAAAATGAGTCGTAGAACCCAGCAATGTTAATCGTTTCGCCTCACTATCGGCAGCATTACTGATCATCAAAACCTGCTCACCATGGCCCTGCTTAATACGATTGCCGTGCCATTCTGCAAAGAATGAGACAAACACAAAGGCGTACAAAATGAAGCAGGCCAGTACCATCATCATGACCGACTCACTTTTCTTGGGAGTGAACACAACCGTCAGCATTAGAACGCGTTTGAAGCTTTTTGGTTTCTTACGCCAATCATCCTGAAGCTTATGAAAGTAGACAGAACTTAGGTCCACAAATATTCCCACCAAAACTCCGCCAGAAAACATTAAAAGCGCAGCAGGTTCGCTCAATCCGGCCACCATCAAATCGGAAATATTGGCCAGTTTAAGAATCGGAATATTAAACTGTTGATAGAAGCTTGCACTGTAAAAAATACCGCACAAGGTCAGCAAAGCATACGTTATCGACAGAGCTAAACCGGGGTGTTGACGAAGATAGTCAAGCAGCAGCAAGGTCTGACTTTCTCTACTGTATTCGCTCATTGCTCCATTCGTTTAATCAAGGACTGCCATTTCATCACAAACGACCTAAAGTTTTACCCACTTGTTTTGTAATCGTTTTGAGTGAGTGTCTTTCGAATGATTGGTCAAACATAAGCGCATGTCAATCACTCATTATACGATTGAATTTGCAAATCATGAGATTCGAATGTTGAAACATGGTACTGGAACACAATTCGATTTCTTTTTAGCTAATCCGGGTCAGGCTTTCTTAGGTTTAAAAGAGGCAACCCCGCCTTTCATCGCTTTGATCATGATTGAGAATGCCCCACCGGGTACGAATAGATGGAACAAAAGTTCATGGTGTCGATCAATTGCTTCCTGCGATTTAGGGTCGACACCCGTCATGTACTCGCACTCTCCAGGAACACTAAAGATTGTACTCATTGCGCCAATAAACGCGTAAAAAATGTGCGCGGACATATCGCCTCTAAGGTGTTTAGGCAAGCCTATCTTAAATTTCTCGTAAATCGCGCTCACATAATTATCGACAATGTATTGGCTACGCTCATTCAGCTCTCTACCGCCTTCGATAATAAATTTAAGGGTGTGTGGGTTTTTCGCGTTGTAGGTAATAAACTTCTTCAAAGCTTCGGCGATTTTATTGTCAGAAAGCCTAACCGAGCGATCAAACATATCGTTATCAACCTCAGACCTCAACCCTTCCATCATTCGGTCAACCGCGGCATACCAAAGAACATTTTTATTTTTGAAATGATACGTGAGCAGTCCTTGCGAGGTACCAGCTCGCTTAGCTATTTCTCGTGTGCTCGCTCCGGCAAAGCCCATTTCGGCGAAGGCTATTATCGCTGCATCAACAATCTGAGTTCTGGCGTTGAGCTCGCCTGTTTCTATGGTGGGCATACCGATAGAGTCTACTCAATCTCCACCTTTAAAGTAAAACACGATTGTACCCCAACCACGGGTCTAGCAAGCATACGAAAACCTTTAACTTGTCAATTGACAAGCTTTCCCGTCGAACACAATACAAGAGTTCAGTTATGAAAATTTCAATCTATGATTTCCAGCCTTCGCATGTGCCTTGGGTCGAAACGGTGGATAGATCCGATGGCACGCTGACGCTGGAGTCTTACTATTTCAAAGACAATATGGTGCTGAATGAGTTCGCGGCTGAAATATGGAATCTATGCGATGGAATAAATTCGGTGGCTCAAATAATCAAGCAATTTAGATGCAAGTATCCGGAGAATTCCGAACCCAGCGAAGACATCCGAAATATGCTTGAGGTTTTGGAGAAACAGAACTTACTTGAGTTCTTCGGCCGAAATAGTGGTCAGACGCTTTGTTTGTAAGGGCTTCAACCTAGGTAACAGCGTATAGTTTGCACATAATGCAGCCACTCTATAGTTTAGACTTGGTAACCTAGGAACTAGACAACTGGCCACAAAATAATGCAAACAGAAACTGCAGTAATAACAGGAGCTTCATCCGGAATTGGTGAGGAACTCGCGAAAACCTTTGCTCAGAATGGGTACGACCTTGTACTGGTGGCTCGCAGTGAAGCCAAGTTAATGGCTCTTGCAAGCGAACTTGAACGAGACACTAATATTGTCGCTCAGGTAGCGACCGCTGATTTGTCGCAACGGGGGGCTGCCAAGAAACTGGCAAAACATTTTAGCCAACAAGGCATTGAAGTAAACGTGTTGGTCAACTGTGCGGGAGTTCTTGAACACGGCAGTTTCGTTGATTTACCAGCAGTTTCACAGCAGAGCCTGATTGACCTGAATATCTCGGGGCTCACAAGCATGTTGAACCACTTCTTGCCTCCAATGGTCGCTCGCGGCAGCGGCAAGGTTTTAAATGTTGCGTCGATCGCTGCGTTTCAACCAATCCCTGGCTTAGCCACCTACGCAGCAACCAAAGCCTACGTCTTGTCACTGACAGAATCGTTGGCCGAGGAACTATCCGGTACCGGCGTTTCGGTGACTGCGCTATGTCCAGGCGTCACCGCTACCAATATGGTTACCACGGCGCAGAGCAAGAATGGTGGTTTCGACTTACCCGCGTTCATGATTGGTGAACCCGAGCAAGTAGCCGCCCAAGGTTATCGGGCCTGTTTGAACGGCGACGTCATTTGTGTGCCTGGGGCAGTTAACCTTGCCGCTACTGTAATTGGGCGAGCGACGCCAAAATGGTTATTGCGTCGCATTTCAGGGGTGATGGGGCGTTACACGCTTACCCGAGATTAATTCCGCGTGCGAACAAATCTCTGAGAAAACTTAGCACACTAAAAACTCGATCCGGGCTGCTGCAAAAAGAGGATTTCCTCGTCACTTGAACTGCGCTTTAGGACTTTATTTCTATGTGGGTAGCGGCCGAACCGCTCGATCACCGCTTTATGCTTTTTTTCGTAATCTAAGCTTGAGGCTAGGCCAAGTTTGGTAAAGAGGTCCATCGCTTGCTCATGAATAACTAGCGATTCGCTGTGCATAAAGGGCATATACAAAAAGCTTCGTTGCTCTGTTGTTAGCTCTAGGTCCAAGCCGGCTAAAATAGCCGATTGTGCCAGCGATAAAGCGAGCGAGTCTTGTGCGAACGAATCGGCACTCCCGCGAAACATATTTCTCGAAAATTGATCCAGAATAATCACTTCGGCCAGACAACCCAGTGCCGTAGAACGCCATGCAAATAGTTCGCACTTCGCTGCTTGAGCATGAAGCCCTGTGAACCTAGAGCTAATTAGCTCATCAAAAGCATGGTCTTTTGAGTACCATTTACTTTTATCGATTTCGTCAAACCAAAAATGAATTACGTTCTGGTACATCGTCGTGTCCTAGCTAGGTTTGTTACTAAAGAAGAAAATGATAATTGAAGAATCCTAAATCTAGCGGCGCTCATTTCCTTTGAGCAATGCCTTATGTGTCTTGATGGCTAATAAAACTATGCAGAAAATAAAAAGACTCGCCATTATTATTATTATTAACGAGTCTTTTCATTTTCATGAGTCGTGCTATTAATTGCACTTTCCTCACTCCTAGGCGACTTGGGCTAGACCAATGTCTGGAACGGAAATTACCTAAAATTTAGGTGCTTGTCTATCCTTTTATAACTAAATGTTAATAGGGATATGAATTAAAGTAATATGATAGACAAAGTGTCTAGTTTCACGCGATTATCACGATTTAAAATCGCACTCAAGAAGCAGTATTAACTGACATAAAAGCGGGCTTAAGGACTCGCATATTTGGAGCTGCCCGCTATAATGTCGGATCTAATTTTAGGCGGCTCGCTCCTGCTGTATTGCTAGGCACCGCCTTTTTTATAGGCCGCGAAAATTTTATAGATTCGACCTATTATTACTTGTTAGGTTTAACACTGATAAACCTCTAATGACGACAGCTGATAAATCACCATGAGCAATGTATTAAGCTTCCAAGATATGATTCTGCGCTTGCAGCAATTTTGGGCCAACAATGGCTGCATCATCATGCAACCAATGGACACAGAGGTGGGCGCTGGAACTTTCCATTCACCAACATTTTTAGGCGCAATTGGGCCTGAGCCAATGAACGCGGCTTACGTTCAACCTTCGCGCCGCCCTACAGATGGGCGCTATGGTGAAAACCCTAATCGCTTGCAGCATTACTTTCAATATCAAGTCATTCTGAAACCGTCGCCTGACAATATTCAAGAACTCTACCTCGAATCGATGAAAGAGCTTGGCATCGATATGCTCAGCGACGATGTTCGCTTCGTCGAAGATAATTGGGAATCTCCCACAATAGGCGCCTGGGGGCTCGGATGGGAAGTGTGGCTCAACGGTATGGAAGTTACTCAATTCACTTACTTTCAGCAGGTGGGCGGTTTAGATTGCCGACCAGTCACCGGGGAGATTACCTACGGCTTAGAACGAATCGCATTGTATCTACAAGGCGTCGACAGCATTTACGACCTTAAGTGGACTGACGGCTTTACTTATGGCGATATTTATCATCAAAATGAAGTCGAACAATCACAGTTTAACTTCGAGCATGCGAATGTCGATGAACTATTTCATCAGTTTAACGCATGCGAAACTGAGGCAAAATATTTGTTAGAACAAACCCTGCCACTGCCCGCGTACGAGAAAATGCTCAAAGCGTCTCATTGTTTCAATATGCTTGATGCACGCCACGCTATCGGTGTGACAGAACGTGCTCGCTATATCGGCCGTATCCGCAGCCTGGCAAAAGGTGTTGCTCAATCTTATTATGAATCGCGCGAAGCGCTAGGGTTCCCACGCGGCGCTTCTACGGGAGAATCGTAATGACAAGTACCCTACTAATCGAACTCGGTACCGAAGAGCTACCCCCTAAAGCCTTAAAAAACCTGAGCCAAGCGTTTACCGCTGAATTGTTATCAGGCCTGCGTGATGCCCAACTTATCACTCAAGCGAGTCAAGAGGCTGCGACGGCTTACGCAACTCCCCGCCGTTTAGCCTTGTCGGTTCCAAATGTAGAGTCGGCTCAACCAGACCAAACGATTGAACGTCGTGGCCCTGCTGTGCAAGCTGCGTTTAAAGCCAATGGAGAGGCAACACCAGCGGCGATGGGATTTGCAAAGTCGTGTGGAGTGGAAGTCGCTGATCTCGAACGGTTAAAGACCGACAGAGGAGAGTGGCTTAGCTACAGTATCAAGCAATCCGGTAAATCTCTAAGCGAGATAATCCCTGAGATAATGGATCAGGCAATCAAGCGATTGCCAATACCCAAGCGTATGCGATGGGGAAGTGGAAGCGCTGAGTTTGTTCGCCCGGTTAAGTGGTTAATCATTATGCACGGCAAACAAATTCTGCCAGCAACCATACTTGGTATTGATTCACAGAACACGACTCGGGGACATCGTTTTCATAGTGAAGGCGCGATTGTGATCGTCGACGCAGACAGTTATGAGCAGACCATGTTACAACAAGGGCATGTGGTTGCCGATTTTGCTAAGCGTAAAGCAATGATTCATGAACAGGTTGTTGCAGCAGCGGCGAACGTGAATGGCGCGATTGAACAAGATCAAGCATTACTCGACGAAGTGACGGGCTTAGTTGAATACCCGACAGCCGTGACCGGAGAATTTGATCGAAGCTTTTTAGAAGTACCTCAAGAGTGTTTGATCTCGTCAATGCGCGACCATCAAAAGTATTTTCACGTGGTTGATACCGCTGGCAAACTAATGCCAAATTTTATTACCGTGAGTAATATCCAAAGCAAGACCCCAGAGCAAGTCAAATCAGGAAACGAAAAGGTACTGCGAGCACGTTTATCAGATGCACAATTCTTTTGGGTGACCGACCAGAAGATCAGACTCAGTGATCGTGTAGAACGTTTAAGCAAAGTTATGTTTCATGCAAAGCTTGGGAGCGTACTGGAAAAAACGCAACGGATTCAATCTTTGGCAGGGAGACTGGCCAACAAAATGGGTGGCGACCCAACGATTGCCGAGCGTGGAGCACAATTGGCAAAAGCCGATCTGGTATCAGACATGGTTGGCGAATTTGATGAATTACAAGGCATTATGGGCCACTATTACGCTGACCGCGACAATGAACCAAGTTTGGTCGGCGACTGTATCGAACAACACTACTGGCCTAAATTTGCCGGTGATCGATTACCAGTCAGCATCGAAGCACAATCGGTTGCGCTGGCGGATAAGCTTGATAGCTTGGTTGGCATCTACGGCTCAGGTGAGATTCCCACTGGTGACAAAGACCCATATGGCCTGCGTCGAGCGTCGCT
>CAYQVT010000005.1:0-24467 GCA_964420885.1 uncultured Gammaproteobacteria bacterium | reverse complement strand
AACAACATCCATTTGGTTTGTCCGAACTAGTTGCCGATTCAACGTCGATCTACGCAACAACACAAGGCATCCAAATCAATGCCGAAACCCAATCAGCCATCGTCGAATTTATGCGAGGGCGCCTAATGGCGTTCTACCAATCGCAGGATATCGCAACGTCCACTATTAATTCGGTTATGGCCTGCGAGCCTGACAGCCCTCTCGACTTTGAGCAACGAGTAAAGGCCGTTAACGCTTTCAGTCAAGCGGAAGGCGCCGCTGACCTGGCCGCTGCCAATAAACGTATTAGCAATATCTTAAAGAAACAAGCGAATAATGTTTCAGCTGAGGTCGATGAAGCTGCGTTAAGCCAAGATCAAGAAAGAACCTTGTACTCGGCGATTAAAATCATCGAAAGCGATTGTATAAAGCTGTTTAAGCAAGGGAATTATCGACAAGGGCTTGAAAAACTTGCCGGCTTGCGTACACCCGTTGATGATTTCTTTGAACACGTTATGGTGATGAGTGATAACGAAGCCGAAAAACAAAACCGCTTAGCGCTGTTAAAACGTATGCAAAGCCTGTTTCTTGGCGTTGCCGACATTGCTTTGCTGCAAATCTAATACACGTTTTGCCGCATACTAAGCACATAAAACTGGTCATTCTTGATAGAGATGGCGTTATCAATAAAGACTCTTCAACCTTTATCAAAACCCCAGATGAATGGATGCCAATCAAAGGCAGCCTTGAAGCCATTGCCCGTTTATCTCAAGCAGGGTATGAAGTCGTAATCATCACCAATCAGTCTGGTGTTGGGCGCGGATTACTCAGTGCTGATATGTTGTCTCAGATTCATGTGCGCATGATTGATTACGTCCAACAATATGGCGGGAAAATTCAAAGCGTTTTATTTTGCCCTCATCACCCAGATGATGATTGCACTTGCCGTAAACCGCTAACCGGCTTATACCAAGAACTGGCTGATCGCTTAAACATTAACTTTAGTAATATCTATTCGATCGGTGATTCGATCAGAGACCTAGTAGCTGCAAAAAACGCCGGTGCACAACCAGTTTTGGTTAGAACCGGCAATGGCAAAAAGAGTTTAAAAACCATTGCAAACGATCCAGAGCTTAACTTAGACGGCACACTGGTGTTTGACAACCTAGCCAGCTTCGCAGATGCGCTTCTTAAAGACGAGCTCTAGGTCTGACTAGACTAAACGTCACGCACCCTAACACTATGATTTATATTCGTTCAATTCTATTTTATCTCGGCGAAGCACTGTCCACGATTCCATTTTTGGTAGTGTCAATATTCGCTTTAGCGTTTCGGCCGATCACGCGCTCCTGGATGATTGCAGGTTGGGCTAAGTTTGTGACGTGGTGGTTAAGAATAACCTGCCAGCTCACACACGAACTTGAAGGTATGGACAACATTCCTGAAGAACCTTGCGTGTTCGCGTGTGCTCACCAATCGACCTGGGAAACGATTACCACCCAGACATTTCTACCAGCGCTGGCTTGGGTACTTAAACGAGAATTATTGAGCATCCCCGTTTTTGGCTTAGGATTACGCGCAACTGGGCCGATAGCAATCGACCGTTCCGATCAGAAAAACGCACTCGATCAAGTGGTCGAGCAAGGTATAGAAAAATTCAAAGAAGGCCGGTATGTACTGATCTTCCCACAAGGCACGCGCACGGCTTATGGCGAATCGGGCCGCTATAAGAAAGGCGCGGCAAAGCTTGCGATAGCGGCCAACAAACCGATCGTACCGGTCGCACACGACGCCGGAAAGTATTGGTCGCGCGACAGCTGGTGGATAAAACCAGGAACGATTCGCTGTATCTTTGGGCCACCAATCAGCGTAGAAGGCAAAGACGACATTCAAATAACAGAAGAAATCCAAACTTGGATTGAAGCGCAAGGTTTATAGCTCTGAACTAGCGCTCATGCTATAAGCAATTCTTATCGACCGAAAATGGTAGAACGCATGAGTAACAACACATCCCCTCTGAAAGTCGCCTCAACAGAGGAGAGCGCAGTAACTCAAACCGCGATCGACATCAGTCATAAAGTCCCAGCCTTCGCCGACCTGCTTCCAGACTACGCTCGTCCATATTGGGAACTTATTCAGCAATATCCGATCATTGAAGCCGCAATCATCTTCGCTATATTTTGGGCGTCTGCTTCCTTCATTCGACGTTATGCGCTGAATCTGATTCAGAAAGTCGCCGGTAAAACCGACAGTCAATTAGATGATGAGATAATCGCTGAACTGCGTAATCCAATTTTTAATACGGTATTGTGGTTTGGCTTAATTGTCGCGACAAAATCGACCGGGTTCGTTGATGGCCTATGGGCCTACCTAAGCCCGATCGCATTATCAATGATCGTACTTACAGGAACCAGAGCCATACTCACTGTCAGCAGCAAGTTGATCACCGCAATGTCGCGAGACACTTCGCGGTTTAAAACCATGGATGTTCGTACTGAACCTCTGCTGATCATAAGTAGCAAAATCGTTTTGATGATTATCTGCGCCTATTTGGTTTTGGTTATTTGGGGAATCAACCCAGTCGGCCTACTAGCGTCGGCCGGCATCGTCGGAATTGCGGTCGGCTTTGCGGCAAAAGATACCTTAGCAAATTTATTTTCGGGGGTCTTTATTCTCGCTGATCGCCCCTACAAACTGGGTGACTACATCAATTTGGACAGCGGTGAGCGAGGCAAGGTCACGCACATTGGCATTCGCAGCACACGCTTACTAACGCGCGACGACATCGAGGTAACGATTCCAAACGGCTTAATTGGCAATCAGAAGATCGTTAATGAAAACGGTGGGCCCGGTCACTCTATGCGTATTAGGCTGAACCTTCAATGCGCTTATGAAGCCGATTTAGAAAACGTAGAAAGAGTTCTTATGAATCTCGTTAACAGCCATGATGACGTAATGCAACACCCAAGCCCGAGGGTGCGCTTCAGAGGGTTTGGGGACAGTGGAATTAACCTCCAACTAATGGGTTGGATTAACGAGCCTGAAGATCGTGGACGCATATCGCACACTTTGTATAAAGAGATTCACTCGGCGTTTAGAAAACACAATTTAGAAATTCCATACCCTAAGCGAGATTTAACCCTCATTAAACAGACAAACGAGGGCTAGCCAAAATTGTGTGTTACAACGCCGTCTTAATTAAACAAACAGCGCGTATAAGAAAATAGAGCTTTCTTTTAGGTGGTCGAAGATTTACTTGGCGAGCCGCACGGGCCCGACGTTGCCAGACTTATATCAACTTGCCGTCGTCCAGTGGCTATTTGTACACAATCGCCTTTCTTAAGTTCGACATTCGAAGACAACACTTCTACCGCTTTGCCATATGAAGTATCTACCATGTAACGCATGCCGGGTTTACGTGTAACGAACTCTTCTGCTGTCGAACCCACTGCCGAACCAACCAAGGCTCTTGCTAAAAAGCCAAAAAATGAATCACTGGTAGCATCATGAATAGCGGCCGCCGACACGACATAACCGCCAACGCCGGACTGAGACCCACCAATAGTGACCTCTTCAGCGTGTGTTATGGTGCCATAGCTGATGGATTTATAGGCTTGGCCACGAGACACTACTTTTCCATTGGACGCACAGCCAACCAGCGCCAATGTGGTCATGGTCAATACCACCAAAATTAATTTATTGTTCATTTGAAAGTTCATTAGATTCTCCGAAGTTAATCTTTGGCCTAGCAACCCAAATTAAACTACTTCGGACAATAATAATAATTAAACTTCCACATTGTAATGTTTGACCAAGGCAATATTTATTGACCTTGCCTTGGTATCGATCAAGTATTTATCGTTACACAAATCAGCGGATCGATATTTTTCCTACCATGATGTGCCAAAACATTAGCCAATCACCCATTAAGCTATATATCGGATACTTAAATGTTGCGGGTTTGTTTTTCTCAAAGAAAAAATGCCCCACCCAAGCAAACGCGTAGCCGCTTAGGAAAGCAAAGCCTAGGTACACCAAGCTCTGTAAGTAAATCGCGACAGTCAGACAGATTAGAACCAGCCAAGAACCAATAAAATGTAAGCGCTTACAAGCTAGGTTTTGATGCTCTGATATATAGTATGGGTAAAAATCAGCGAACGATTGATATGACATTTTCTTTGCTCCCGAACATTTCTAGCATATTAACCTTAGTCTCGATAAGACGAGTCGATACGATCTAACTTCCTAAGTAGGCCTGGCCACGCTAGCGCACCACCTAGCCCATGGGTTGATTCTTGCGCTTGTTCTCTCATATTTGCCATTACTTCATACGGCACGTGGACTAACTTGTCAGCCCCCTGAGCACGAATCTGGATAGCGCACGCCGCTTCCAAAATATACATCGCTAAGAAAGTGTCTTCGATGCTAGGGGCGCAGGTGAGCAGGCCGTGGTTCTTCAGAATCATAAAATTCGATTCACCCAGATCTGCGACCAAACGGGGTTTCTCTTCGTCACGCAGGGCGACGCCTTCATAGTCATGATAACTGAGCCCCGACAACACGAATAAAGACTGTTGCGATAAAGGTAATAGACCACCTTCTTGCGCCGAAACGGCGGTGCCATTGAGCGAGTGTGTGTGCATTACGCATTTTGCATTCTCTCGCCCACCGTGTACCGCACTATGGATGGTGAAGCCTGCCGGATTAATGCTATACGGCGAATCCATCACCTTATTGCCATTCATGTCAACTTTAACCAAGCTGCTCGCGGTTATCTCGTCGAACATGAAACCATATGGATTAATCAAAAAGTGATGTTCTGGTCCCGGCACTCGAACCGAAATATGGGTGAAAACAAGATCGTCCCATTTGTAATAAGCAACCAGGCGGTAGGCAGCGGCTAAATCCACGCGAAGTTGCCACTCTTCTTCGCTGACCAAGGCTTTTACTGAATCTATATTCATCGTTGTATCTCTAATAATAGTGAATGGGTTACAAAACGTGCTGCGCACTATATCAATCATCCAAAATCGAAACTGTAAACTAGTTTACAATTGATTTTCAGGCCACGATAAATCGACAATCTCTCATGCACCCATCAGCATTAGACGCATTAAACCCAGATTCTTGGTTCTTCACGCTGCCACTGATCGCACGTGCAGAGCTTACCGACTCTGCCCGAATAAGACGCTTTCAATCGGGTCACATCCTCTATCGAAAAGGCGACAATGACGGGCATCTATACGGCGTGCTAAGTGGCCGTGTAAAAGCTGGCGCAAGCACATACTCTGGCAGCGAATTGATGCTCACCTCCATGCTGCCAGGTGATTGGTTTGGAGAAATATCAATACTCGATGGGCTAGGACGAACACATGATGCTGTAGCAGTGGAGGAGACCGAATTAGTGGTTGTCCCTAAGGCTTCAATTCAACGACTCTGTCAGCAAAAAACCGTTGTGAGGCAGGCTCTGGTGCAATTGCTA
Source organism: uncultured Gammaproteobacteria bacterium (assembly GCA_964420885.1). Taxonomy (GTDB): domain Bacteria; phylum Pseudomonadota; class Gammaproteobacteria; order Arenicellales; family Arenicellaceae; genus Arenicella. The sequence goes on along the minus strand of CAYQVT010000005.1, from coordinate 19,006 downwards.
TGCAGCCATTGCCGTCAAGCGTTCTCGGCTATCGACGAATTTTTACTTTTCACTCCTGAACAAACACTGGCGACCCGTCTATTGCGAATGAATCGTGGCGAGGAATCACTCACTCCAATAAGAATCAATCAACAAGAGTTAAGCAGTCTGGTTGGAATCTCGCGCCAAAGTATTAATAAAATACTGAAGAAGTGGGAGCGACAAGATTGGATTAGGATAGCCTACGGCTCGGTGACAATCGTGACCGAGCAAGCACTCTTGATGCTGATAGAAAACTAAGATGCTGGCGCGCTAACTATTGTTATACTCACGTAAGAAGTCGTCAAAACTAACGCTATCTTGCGATTCCAATTCTTGTTGTTGTTGCAGAGATTGCTTGGCCTCCACCACCAAATTGTCTTGAAACTCAGTATTCTTATCAATACTAGCAAAGTGAATTTGGTGTTTATCCGCCTGTTCACTGACGATATCAATAAACTCATTGCCTGCTTCGACCAGCTCCATTATTTGCCCAGACGGCGTTAAAGTTGAATCGTCGACCTTCGCTTGCTGCGCATACACTGCAGAGCTGTATTCAAAACTATTGTGTGCTTTATCGAGCAACTCGGCTGTACCCATAATCGCATCAATAAGTTCGGTCGCAGCAACCTTAAAAGGCACCATCTCGTCGCCGCGCTGTAGTTTAAGATCAGGGTCGCGGCCACGCATAATCACCTCAGTTTGATTGCCTCTTATCTCTGGACAGCCGGTGTCGCTAACTTGTGGGCATTGTGAGAACAGACAATACAAAAGAAAAGCGTCTAAAAAACGAATTTGTTGGGCACTGATTCCTTCAGCCAGAAACGGATTGATATCAAGAATACGTACTTCGATGTACTCAACGCCGCGATCACGTAATGCGGCAATCGGTTTTTCGCCCGATTCGGTCACGCGTTTTGGGCGAATATCACTGTAATACTCATTCTCAATCTGCAGTACATTAGTATTAAGTTGACGATATTCACCGTCTACCTTAACGCCAATATCTTCATAGGCTTTGTATTTTTGCTCCATTGCTTCGGCCAAGGTCACCACATAGTCCTCGAGTGAGCTGTAAGAGACGTGCAAGGCTTCTTGCGCCGAGTTTTGATAACCTAAATCACTCATTCTCAATGAGGTCGCATAAGGAGCTCCATAGGTATTCTCAGACAACGCGCTCAAGCCATGTTCATCATCGGAGCGACCACTCAAAAACGATTTGTCGATCGCAGGTGAGGCGCCAAATAAATAGTTTAAAACCCAGGAATAACGCCTAAAGTTCCGGATGAGTGAAAAATAATGCGCTGATTTAAAGTCTTGTAAATCTGGCTCTACCGCGGGATCGGTTTGCTTTAATTTTCGCTGATAGGCTTTCCAAAACGATTCTGGCAAAGAGAAATTATAGTGAATTCCAGCAATCGACTGCATGATGCGGCCGTAGCGCACACCTAGGCCTTGCCGATATATATGCTTCAATGTACCAATGTTAGAACTGCCGTACTTAGCGATTGGAATACTTTGGTCACCTTCAAGTTTACAAGGCATGCTCGCTGGCCAAATCCGTTCCTGATCAATATTGGTGGAGGTAAATGCGTGCAAATCACTCAAATAGCCAATGGTGTCTTCAACATCATTCAAAACAGGCGTTATAAATTCCAGCAACGCTTCAGAATAATCAGTGGTGATACTCGGGTGCGTCAAGGTCGAGCCTAACGCCTGCGGGTGCTCTGTTTGGGCAATTTGTGCTTGCTCGGTAACTCGCAAACCTTCTTTTTCGACACCGCGAACAATACCCGTCAAGGTGCTGGCGATCTCGTCGTCAACTAAGGATAAGTTTGAGGTGCATTCTGAATTAAGCATAATATTTTTTACGATTGCCGCAGTTTAATGATGCATTGTACGCAACATTGGCGGGCAATGTTGTGACGAATTATGATCGATTTACCACGATTTGGGACCTATCGCCTATTCCATCAATGAAACCATTTTAATTGTCCGAGAATAATTTTAATTACTAATAATCAGCCACTAGCTCAAATTATTACTCTCTCCCATTTTGGAATATTGTTTGGCCGCCATCTTCATAAGAAATTTAGGAAAAAAGCGTTTTATCCATAAGGCATTCATTTCAAAACCCTTACCAACCCCAATCTCAGGATTACCGCGTTTAAAGCCTTTCATGATTACCTTTGCGCAATCGTTAACATCCATGCCGCCACGAATTTCAGTGTCTTCACGGCCGTACGCAGACCCGTCGCCTGCAACTGCGTTCGCGGAAATCGATGTTCGTATATAACCTGGTGTGATTGTTGTGACCTTTATATTTTGATGATCAACTTCGGTACGCAACGCATCAAAGAAACCCATCACTGCGTGTTTGGCAGCGCAGTATCCGGTGCGAAATGGCACACCGACTTTACCGGAAATCGACGACGTAACCACAAAGTGACCACTGCCTTGCTCGATCATAAGCGGCAACACCGCTTTTGTAAGAGCAATCTGACCGAAGACATCCACTTCGAAAATGGTTCTATAGGTCGACATTTCAGTGGTCAAGCAACTTGACCGCTGAGAGATACCCGCATTGTTTACCAACATATCGATCTGCCCGCCCCAATCCTTAGCCATCTTAACCTTGCTCGCAAGACTGGCTTCGTCGGTAATATCCATCGGCAATATGAGGTTCGCATCCGCGCCCGACACGGCATCGCATTCAGCTTTGACTTCTAATAAACGTTGTTCGTTTCTAGCCGACAATATTAATCGCGCGCCTTCGGCCGCAAATTGCAGCGCCAAGGCTTCGCCAATACCCGAGGAGGCCCCCGTTATCCAAACTACTTGATTCTTATACATTCGATTCTTACCTTTTTGCTGTCATTCTAACCGGTCTTAGTATTCTTGCGTTTTTAATCCTGCTTATCTGCAGAGCCCGGCTCATCTTGGTCTGATTCAAGGTCTAGGTCTTCACCTCGCCTTAGCTCAACCACGTAGGCGCCTAATAAGCTTGCCACAAATACAATCGGCAGACCAAAGACCAATGTAAAGGTCCAGCTTTCTTGTGCTTCACCATCGGCGAGAGTGGATACAAGAAACAGGCCCATCGACAACATCACCGCTAAAAACCATTTATTACTCAGCAAGTAGGTAACTAGGCCAATTAGAAAGGCCATTATAAAGAGAATAGCGAATATCATTAGCTCATCTTAGCATCACAATTGAAGCACAGCCTTTTTTCCACAAGGCATCCTAAACTCTGCTTTGGAATCAAAGTACGAACTAAAGAATGTAGCGAGCGTAATCTTGATTTTCAACAAGCTCATCAAGGTGTTCGTTCACATAGGCCTGATCAACCGTTACGGTATCCCCTGAGCGGTCACTGGCTTCGTATGAAATTTGCTCGAGTAGGCGTTCCAACATCGTGTGCAGTCGACGCGCGCCAATATTTTCGGTGCTCTCATTTACTTGCCAGGCGAGCTCAGCGATGCGCCGAATACCATTGTCAGTAAATTTCAATGACACACCTTCGGTTGCCAACAAGGCGTCATACTGCTCTGTCAGCGAAGCATCTGGTTCGGTTAAGATTCGAGTGAAATCGTCAACCGTCAGCGCCGCCAACTCGACGCGAATTGGCATACGGCCTTGAAGTTCGGGGATCAAATCAGACGGCTTGGATAATTGGAACGCTCCTGACCCAATAAATAAAATGTGATCGGTTTTAATCATGCCGTGCTTGGTTGATATGGTGCTGCCTTCGATAAGCGGCAATAGATCACGCTGAACGCCTTCGCGGGACACATCAGCACTCTTGCCATTTTCTGAGCGACCAACAATCTTGTCTATTTCATCGATGAAAACAATACCGTGGTTCTCTAACCGTTGAATGGCATTGATCTTGATGTCTTCATCATTGACAAGTTTTGACGCTTCTTCCTCGGTCAAAACTTTTAAGGCCTCCTTAATGGTCATTTTACGACTCTGCTTTTTATCACCGCCCATGTTTTTCATCATGCCTTGAAGTTGGCTGGTCAGTTCTTCCATGCCTTGCGGACCAAACAACTCAACCCCCGCTCCCTGAGCGGCGACTTCAACCTCTATTTCTTTTTCGTCTAAACGACCTTCTCGTAATTTCTTTCGAAAGCTCTGCCGCGCTGCGCCGTCTTTACTCTCGGTCGATTCGGGGGTAAAGCCTACGTCACGAGCAGGCGGCAAGAGTATGTCAAGAATCCGCTCTTCAGCGGCATCTTCAGCACGAACTTGCATTTTTTTCATTTCAGTTTCGCGCTGGCCTTTAATAGCAATATCAGCTAAATCGCGAATAATCGAATCTACTTCGCGCCCAACGTAACCCACTTCGGTGAACTTGGTGGCTTCAACTTTAAGAAACGGTGCATTAGCGAGATTAGCCAAGCGACGCGCTATTTCGGTTTTCCCTACCCCTGTGGGGCCGATCATGAGAATGTTCTTGGGAGTTATCTCGGCACGCAGTTGCTCATCCGAAACGTTCGAACGACGCCACCTATTTCGTAAGGCTATCGCAACTGCTCGCTTAGCATCACCTTGGCCAATAATATGCTTATCGAGTTCTTGAACGATCTCTCTTGGGGTCATCTCACTCATTTTAGAACTCCAACTCTTCGATTGTCAGCTTGTGATTAGTAAACACACAAATATCCGCCGCAATTGTGAGAGATTTATTAACAATCTCACTCGCGGAGAGTTCAGTATTTTGAACCAGTGCACGCGCCGCAGCCTCGGCGTAGGAGCCGCCTGAACCAATCGCCATAACACCGGCTTCCGGCTCTATTACGTCGCCGGTACCTGAAATAATATACGACGCCTCTTTGTCGGCCACACACAGCAGCGCCTCTAGTTTTCTTAACATACGGTCAGTGCGCCATTCTTTGGCGAGCTCAACAGCCGCTTTAGTTAAGATACCTTGGTGTTTGGCTAGTTTGGCATCAAATAGCTCGAAGAGAGTAAACGCATCAGCGGTACTTCCAGCAAAGCCAGCAATCACTTCGCCTTTGTATAGACGGCGAACCTTACGTGCATTACCTTTCATCACGGTATTGCCGAGAGAAACTTGACCGTCGCCACCAATAACAACTTGGTTGTCACGGCGCACGGAGAGAATAGTAGTCATTCTAAATCCTGTATAAGTAAACGTTTTGCACAGCGTCGGTTCGTTATTAGAACGGGGTTAATTTGCTGCGCTAATAACTGTATGTTGCGGCAGATTACGCGGTTTCAAGCAAACTGAACTTTTTATTGCATGTGATTAATCGAATTCCACGATTTCAACCACCCCTTCACGACGAGGGTCTACACCGCCTTCTAGGCGGCCTTCAGAATGTTGGTAAACGACACTAAGACCGGAGTTTTCACCCGCGCTCTCGTGGACCTCATAACCGTAGTTACGAAGCCCATCAGTCACCTCGGCTGACGCCCGTGACTTTTCTATTCTTACCTTCCCCCTACGGGCTACCATATTCGGCAGGTCAACGGCTTGTTGTGGACTTAAACCCCACTCTAAAACCCCTACCAGGGTTTTGGCGGTATAAGCAATGATCGAATTACCACCAGGAGAACCGGTCGCCATTAGAAATTCGCCCTTAGCGTCCAATACGATTGTTGGCGACATCGATGAACGCGGGCGCTTGCTTGGCGCAACCTTATTCGCCACCGGCTTGCCAGTGTCATCGACTGGTTTGAAGGCAAAATCGGTCAATTGATTATTTAAGAACATGCCGCCGGCCATTCTCGTGGTACCAAAGATACTTTCAACGCTGGCGGTTAATGACACAACATTTCCATCTCCATCAACAACCACGAAGTGAGTGGTTCCAGGGGTATCGTTAGTACCATCACGCCCATAGGCGACTTGGGTTTTGGTTTCATGCGCCCATGGGTCCCCTGGTAGCACCGATTCAATCGCCTTTTCATCACTTATCAATGCCGCTCGTTGCATCAGATAATTTTCGCTCAACATGCCCGTTAACGGCACATCAACAAATAGATTATCAGCGACATATTGATCACGGTCAGCGTAAGCTAAGCGTTGCGCTTCGGCGAAAAGAGTCCAATTACGAGGGTCCTCAGCCCCACCCGGACTAAATGCAGGAGCGTGTTCCAACAAACCCATTATAGCTCCGACGGCAACCCAAGAGGAGGATGGCGGTGGCCCGCATAGTAGCTTGTCTTTAAATTTAGTGCACAATGCCTCACGTTTTTGAGCTTTATAATTCTTTAAGTCAGCTAGGCTTAGTGTCCCGGCTCTAGGAGCCTGAGAGGTCTGCTCAACTATGGCCTCTGCTAGACTACCTTCATAAAAAGCGCGAGGGTTTTCGGCAATCAGGTCTAGAGCATTTGCGTAATCTTGATTAGTACGTAAATCCCCAACGGCCAGCGGCTCACCTTGATCGTCAAAAAAATAACGATGTGCATCAACTGGGCCCTCTTCTGGTGTTTTCGGAATATACTTGCCGAATCTGGATATCATGCCTTGCAATCGAGGAGAAACCTCAAAACCGTCGGTTGCCAATTGTTTAGCACGATCAAAATGAGGGCCCCAAGGCAGCTTGCCATGATCTGCATGAGCTAAAGCTAGCATAGCCACCATACCCGGCACACCTGTCGAAAGACCACTGTTCTTAGCATTCAAAAACCCAATCGACTTGCCGTCCTCATTTAGAAACATGCGTTCTGTTGCTAAGGCCGGCGCGGTTTCGCGACCATCGTACACTTCGAGCTTGTTGTCAGCATTATTGAAATGCACCATAAAACCACCGCCCGCCAAACCAGAGCTCTGTGGCTCAACTAAGCTTAGTACCGCCTCGATCGCAATGGCCGCATCGACGGCTGACCCGCCAGCACGCAATACGTCGGCACCCGCCTTAGTGGCGTGTGGATTGGCCGTTACTACCATTCCTACACGGTCGGGAATACTCGTCTTCGGGCTTGAATTTAGACTCGGCTCACTTGATTGGGTAACGGTGCAAGCACTGAGCAATACGGTTACTAAAAGCACAGAATAGTGTGTCATCTTTATTTTCGTCATCATTGGTTAATGATAGCAATTGTACTCTCAAGTTTTCATCAACGATACATCACTTAAAAAGCGCTACACTGTGGAACATAAGATTCAGGATTAATTAATGACCGGGCCCTATTTTGTATTCATTCTCAACACTACGATTCTCGATTAGTAAGCCGTTACCGGGGCAGCCTCTATGAGCTCAAAGAAGAACAAGGAAAAATCAATTCCCAGAACGCGCTTAGGTCGTCTAGGGAAAATCGCCAAAATGGCCGGCGGCGTCGCGGCCGGTATGATTGGCGAGGGCGCAAGGCAGCTTAGTCAAGGCAACCGTCCCCAAGTTAAAGATTTACTATTAACGCCGTCGAATGCTCGTCGAGTGGCGAATCAACTCGCCACCATGCGCGGCGCGGCGATGAAAGTTGGACAATTATTATCGATGGAGACCAGCGATTTTCTGCCACCTGAACTCGCTGACATACTTGCTCAACTTCGTAATCGCGCGTTCATAATGCCGCGCGCTCAACTGATTGATTCATTAGAATCTGCTTATGGTGAAGATTGGGAATCTCTGTTTAAGAACTTTGACTACCAACCCCTGGCATCTGCTTCTATCGGGCAAGTCCATCGTGCAACCACGCTTGATGATCACGAGATTGTGCTGAAAATCCAATACCCAGGGGTGGCAAAGAGCATCGACAGCGATGTCGACAATATCGCAAGCTTATTCAAAATGACAAACCTGCTGCCCAAACACATGGACATAAGCGACTTACTGCGCGATGCCAAGCTCCAACTGCATGAAGAAGCCAACTATCTACAAGAAGCCGCTTATCTTGAGTCATTCGTCGAATTACTTGGAGACGACCCTAATTACCAGATTCCAAAGCATCATCCTGAATTAAGTACCGAACGAATACTAGCGATGGATTATGTTAGGGGTGAGGCGATCGAGTCTTTAGGTGACTTAGATCCATCGGTCATTGATCGTTTAATGCATAACCTATTTGAACTAACCTTCAAAGAGCTGTTCGAGCTTCGCTTAATGCAAACCGATGCGAACTTTGCGAACTATTTATTTCAACACGATACACAAAAGATTGTTTTGCTTGATTTCGGTGCCACCCGCCGATTTACCAAACGCTTCGCCATAGACTATAAACGACTACTCAGAGCCGTCGCTGCGAACGACTTTGAAGCAATAATAATCGCTGCGGACAAATTGGGTTACAAAGCCAGCGAGGCAAGTGAACAATACAAAGAGTTCCTAGTATCGGTGTTTTGCATCGCGCTCGAACCGTTTGCGAAACCCGGCCTTTACGATTTTAAAACCGCGGGTCTATCTGATCGATTGTCGCAGTTGAGCCAAGAAGGTTATGGTTTTAAAGAATTTTGGCAAACGCCCCCCACCGACATCCTCTATCTTCACCGCAAACTAGGTGGAATGTTCATGCTGGCAACGAGGCTAGGAGCGCGAGTCAATACCCACGCTTTGGCGAGCACATACCTGAAAACCCTCGCCGTGTAAGACAGCTGGCCCGATGGAAGGCAACATCACCGAATAAACACCTAACGACGACCTAATAACAGTCTTCCTTTTTGGCCTCTCTCAAGTGGCTTTAGTTCTCCACGGCGAACCCTTTCGGCTTCTAACAGCCGCGCAACGGAGAACTTGGTACTAGTAGAAATTACTTTTAGAGTTGTCTCGGCAGAACCCACTGGCTGGCCTAACTCATTAATGATTTCTCGGATTTCAGGCGCATAAATAGCCACCGTATCGCCAACCTTTAGAAAACCTTTGCCATAATTTAAAGTAATGTCACCGAAATTCTCTTGATCTTCTTGATCTACAATAGTGACAATCTGGATTGGTAATAGGCTAGACACTATTTTGTCTACCAATAAATCAACTGCTTCCTGAACTGCTTTATCCAATACCTGCATCATAGCCTGCTGATCTCCTGAACCTACTTTTGCAGAAAATTGACCCCTTACCGCAGACTTGAAGTCATAGGTGACATCGGCAACACCCAATAGCTCAAAATTAATATTTATTACGCCTACCGTTTTCCCATCGCTATTAGCATTTTGCTTCAAGAAACCAAAATCGTTGACGTCGGCTTTAAGAATGAAATCTAAGCCCTCTTGCCATATCGCATTTCCGGAATATTGCTTAGCATAGTACCCCGCCAAGTTCCGCCCTTGCGTGCCTAGGCGTGTCTTCAATTCAGCATGATCTAATACGCTGAATTTACGAGTCCGAATCAGCGCCTCTTTTATGTCTTTATTCAATCGAGTTAACACTGCCTTGGCTGGTCGGCTTGCAATGCTTGTTTTGGCACTGTAAGTAATATCTCCTAAACCAATAGTAGCGACCTGTTGAGCGTGCGCTTGAGAAGTCGAAAACATCATTACTGCCAGACATACAAGTCCTGCTATTTTTTTCATTTTGCTTGCCTTACCTAGGTTTTCTATTGAGTAGAGTCAGATATATATCCAATCATTTATAAGCCCAATATCTAATAATTGCTGATAAATTTTGTAAAATATACCACTCCCTTGTGCCGAATGCACCATACCTACAACCTCGCAGATCCTCGAACTTACTCTACTTGATTAATAACGAGCAAGTAATTAAGTGATTGAAATTAAAGCGATAGCCTATGCATTTAACGCTAGCTGATACTCAAGGGTAGCTCGGCAATAAAGAGAGTACACTTAATATCTTTAGCACAATAATCAACACACCAAATGCAAACACCGAAAGCCATCCTCTCGCCGATCGTGTGCTACTAGTGCGGTTAAGTTTTCGCTGCATTAATGCGGGAACAATAAAGAAACTGAATGCAACAAATAGCCCAGCATAGGCGATGGCACTGACAAAGCCATATGGTGCAAAAACGCTGGCGATCAGCGGTGGAACAAACGCGAGCGCAACTGATTGTGCACGACCAATAGCATCGCCTTTAAGCCTAAAGCGGTCCACTAAAAAATGAGCCAGCCCAAGCCCAATACTGAGAAAAGACGTGATCACCGCGAAATGTGAAAACCAACTGAGCGAGGCACTTATGACCGAACTGTCTGTACCGCTTTTTAGCATAAGCAGCAGCGCGCTTAAACCGCCGCCGTTTTCTGCAACCTCGACAAAGCTTTCTCGATTAATGCTTCCCAGTGTCGACGCCAGCCAAATCACGTAGACGAACAAGGCCAATATCAAGCCAAACAACACACTTGTTTCTATTCTTGATACACGATTTGCATAATAGCTACTCAGACTGGGCACCAAACCAGCGCAGGCAAACGCGGTGACAAAAACGGGCAAAGCCGACCAGATATAAAGGACAAAGTCCTTTCTGTAAATCAGCAGAGCCGTTGATTCGAGGGAATCAATCAAGCCAGCATTGGCGGTCAGAAAGGTCAAACACATCGCCATTAAAAGCAAGGTTGAGACTCGACTCACCATAGACGTGCCAAACCAAATGAACAAGGCAATGGTACCGGCGAATAGAACGCTCAGTAATGGCCGAAGTAAATGTAACGCATCGCCGCCTAATGTCACCAAGCTATTGCTTAAAATACCGGCGCCGGCTGTGATATAGGCGTACATCAATACAAACATAATAAAGGCAATCGAGACATTGTTGACGCGCGCCCAATTTCGACCCAACACTTCACTTACCAAAGTATCGAAACTGCTGCCAATCGGGTATTTGGCATTAACGTCAATAAGCAATTTTGCTGCCAAATAGGTAAACAAACACACCACCACCAAGCCTAAGACTGACCACCAAAACCAAGCACCCGCGGATACTAGCGGTAAGGCAAACATTCCCGCACCGACGGCACCACCTGCGACTAAAATAACGCCGTGCCAAATCGGCTTTGCATCAGAATTAGGCTCTCTTTTTTTATCTATTGTCATTGCCATAGCTTACACGCAAGAGCTCAATATTTCGCCATATACTCATCACGCCATTTTGACTATAATCTCGGCCCCGATAGCATTATCGGGGTTCTCAGGGCGGGGTGTAATTCCCCACCGGCGGTAGTCGCAGAAATCGTTTTTGTGCGTAGCCCGCGGGCGCTCCCAGTAATTCTTTTATCGGGAGGACTAGCAGACTTGGTGAGATTCCAGGGCCGACAGTAATAGTCTGGTTATGAGAATAAGGTGGAGTACTGATCTTTTGCACTGCTGTGCAATTGCGCTATGCCCCCTTGTTTGCCCTCAATTTATTTTCAGATTGAGTTAACACAATGACAAATCCTTCTTCAGACTCTAAGCGAATCGCCTTCATTCAAGCATGTTGGCATCGAGACATCGTCGATCAACTACGCGACTCTTTTGCAAAAGAGTTCGCCCAACTAAGTGATTTAACGGTGGACTTTTTCGAGTTGCCGGGCGCTTACGAGATTCCATTACACGCGAAGACCTTAGCTGACACCGGCCAATACGCTGGCATCGTTGCCGCGGGTTTGGTGGTTGACGGTGGCATATATCGGCATGATTTTGTCGCTACCGCGGTTATCGACGGTTTAATGCGCGCACAAATGGACACTGGAATACCGGTATTTTCAGCCGTACTAACGCCCCACCACTTTCACGCTGGCGAAGAACACACGCAATTCTTCAAGGAACACTTCGTTAAAAAAGGGCAAGAAGCCGCTCATGCCTGTGCACAAACACTATCTAGTATGAGAAAAATTCAACGCATGTAGTGTTGACAGTAGCTATATGGCCAATAATTTTATTGGCCATATTCCAAGTGAACTCAGCGCTAGATCATGGTGCCTAAGCGTTCATCGCAATCGCGTTATAATCCTTATCTAAAATAGATTATAGTCAGACAGACAATGAAAGCACTTTTCTTCGCAACCAGTTTATTAATAATGATGCCCACAGATTTCGCTCATGCAATTGATGTTCAAGGACACCGCGGTGCCAGAGCGGTCTTACCTGAGAATTCTTTAGCTGCGCTTAAGCATGCATTAGAACTGGGGGTAGACACACTAGAGTTCGATATGGGTGTCAGCAAAGACGGCGTTGTTGTGGTGGTTCACGACCAAAAAATAAACCCGGTTATTTGCCAATATAAAGACGGTTCGAATGTTGAAGAGGACCTGTGGGTGCATCAATTAACCTTGGAGCAAATAAAGGAATTCGATTGCGGTAGTAAAAAGAACCCTAGATTTGACCAACAACGACCCGTGCCCGGCAGTGAGATACCCACGCTGATAGAAGTGTTTGAGATGGTAACGCAATCAGGCCTACCTAATGCAAAAACAATTAGTTTCAACATCGAGACCAAAAGTAACCCTGACCTTCCACACGCTCAGCCTGCTGCGAAAGATTTCGTTGAGGCTGTGCTAAAGGTGGTGAGAAAATTTGATTTAGAATCTCGAGTAACTTTGCAGTCTTTCGACCCCGCAACACTGATTGCCGCTAAAGAAATCTCCCCTGATTTACAATTGGCTTTGCTACTAAGATATAAACCCGAGAGCTGGGTCGCAGCGGCCGAATCGGTGAATGCAGACATTATTTCACCCTACTACAAACTCATTGACAAAAAAGACGTCGAAAGCATTCAAGAGGCCGGCTTAGCGGTGATACCGTGGACTGCTAATAGTAAACGCCAGTGGGCTCGACTATTAAAACTCGGTGTTGATGGCATTATCAGCGACGACCCCGAGGGACTGCTGACATTTTTAGAACGTCGTTAAGGCAAAAAAATTCGAATATCTTAAACCATCGTTAGCACACCAATAACACTGGCGGTCATGCACGTTGAGAGAGTACCGCTAACAATGCTCAGCAAACCCAATTGAGTGATTTCGCTGCGGCGCTCAGGAGCAATCACTGATAAGCCACCAATCAATATTCCCAAGCTGCCAAAATTTGCAAAACCGCACAAAGCATAACTGATGATTAAATTACTGCGTGGGCTTAGGGTGTCAGCGGGTAATTGGCTCAATTGAATGTAGGCCAAAAACTCATTGAAAATAGTCTTTACCCCCATTAATGCACCTGCTGACGTCGCTTCACCCCACGGTATTCCCATCAGCCAACACATTGGCGCCATAAGCCAACCGAGCACCCGTTCTAGTGCAATTGGAGCACCATTGTATTCTGGTAGCAAACCCAAGCTGTAATTACACAAGGTAACCAGGGCAATGAAGGTAATAATTAAGGCAAGTATACCGAGCATCATTTGCATGGCACTGACGGCGCCTTGAGTTATCGCATCCATCGAACCACTGTAATCAAACGCTATTTCGGCGTCGGAACCGGTTGGTTGCCCTCGTTGTGGCACCATGGTCAACGAAATCATTACGGCCGCGGGCACACTCATGATTGACGCGGTTAATATATGCCCAACCGCGCCACCGATCACCTGATTCAAGAAAGTAGCGTACAACACCAACACCGTTCCTGCGACGGTGGACATGCCAAGCGTCATCACTAGAAACAGCTCAGAATAGCTTAGTTTTTTAACGCTATTTCGTATAAATAGCGGCGCTTCGACCATTCCTATAAAGATATTTGCCGCTCCGGACAAGGCCACCGCGCCGCCAATATTTAACGTCTTGGAAAAGACCTTGGCGAGACCTTCAATAATCAATGGCAAGATCCGCAAATGTGATAACAACGCCGTTAAAGCACCTACTACAATGATCAGCGGAAACGCCTGAAATGCTAAAATGTAACTCGACCCTGGCTTAAGTTCTGCGAACGGCAATTCTCCCCCACCAAGATAACCAAACACGAATACAGTTCCTGTAGCGGTTGCCTCTTGCAAGGCCAAAACCGCTTGATTCATGGCAGCGAACAAGGCCTGAAATATTGGCACGTTTAACAACAACAAGGCTAATACGAGCTGCGCGCTGATAGCTGTCAACCATAATCTGACGTTTATTCGCCTCGTGCCCTTATTAAATAGCAAGGCGATCATTGGGAACGCGATCAAGCCTAGCGCACTTTGTAAATTCGGTAACAGGTCCATGGGCGCTTCGCTTGGTTAATTGATATTGGGTATAACTCTTCGGCTAGTTAACATTGTCAATAAGCCACGTTGCTGTGATCATATCGTTTATTGCGACAGTGTTACAAACCAGATCCCTGAGCAAACTGGTTTGGTGTACTTAGTTACGATTATATAAATCTCACAATGTTATTAACTGACCAATTCCCTACTTCACAAGCTGAGATCGCGATATAGTGATGAAAAATCGGTTTAATGTTGGCTAGCTCGTTAGCCCTCTTGATCACATGTTCAAATGTTTTCTAATTAGCTTGCTATTGTGGTTTTCGTCTTACGCGATTATGGCGAAAGAAACACCCGTAGAAATAATACCGCTCACCGCTCCCTTGAATCAGCCTCAGGCCGAGTTGTCGGGATTGAGTTGGTGTGGCGACAGGCTAATCTTACTTCCTCAATATCCCGAACGAGTAGAAAACAATGACGCCAGCTTCTTCTACTATCTAGAACGGCAACAAATTATCGATTATCTCGATGAAAAATCAAGCCACGCGCTCACACCAAAAAGAATTCTGATCCACGAAAACAAGGTGCGAGATACTGTTTCGGTATTCGAAGGTTATGAGGCGATCGCATGCTCTGAGGACAAGGTTTGGTTATCAATCGAAAGCATTGATGCAAACGGCGTTTATCAAAGCGTACTGGTCCCCGGAGATATTTCGTTTGCTGCGCAAGCAGCAATCAAAATCGAACCACAAGGCAAGGCCTTATTACGCAGTCAAAGTAATTTAAGGAACATAGGGGATGAAGCCATTGTGATGCACGGCAGCGATGTGATCGCGATTCATGAAGTCAACAGTCGCTCTGCAGTGAAATCACCAAACGCCCGACGATTAAGTAACTCTTTAGAGACCTTAAAATTTCCGCCGATTCCCTTTCGTATTACCGATGCAAGTAGTCTTGATCAAGCCAATCGATTTTGGGTTATAAACTACAAATACAGTGGCGATGACTTTAGTCGCAATACACAAGACCCTATCAGTATTAAATATGGTCAGGGAAACAGTCACAAAAAGTACTATAATGTCGAACGGTTGCTGCAACTGGCGCTGGAAGATAATCAAATTAAATTGCTAGACTCAAAGCCGATTTCATTAGAAATGACCAGCTCAAAAGGCCGCAACTGGGAAGGCTTAGCCAGATTAGAAAACCGTGGCTTTTTGTTAGTGACCGACCGCTATCCCAACACCTTATTAGGTTTTGTGCCTTATACTGAATAAGCACAACAACATTAAAACAAATTGGCGGTCTTAATAAATACCTCCTGCTAAACAAATAGTCATAGGCCGAGCGAAAAATAGAACCTAACTTTTAAGATGTTAGTAGAAGTAAAAAAACATGCGAATTGGCGCTGCCTTAGTAATCCACGTCAACAAAACTGGGTTCAAGGTTTGCCTGACATTCCTGAGTTGCTCAAGCATTTTGAGTCACTCCCAAAAACTTTAAAGGACAATCATCGCAGCCTCGTTAGGTGCGGTGAGTTCGCTGGCAAAGAACTTGTCGCGAAACAGCCAAGGGATAAGAATCGACGCATTTGGGCCAGACTACTGAGTTTCATAGAGCAAAGCGAAGCCGCGCAAACCTTATCAACCTTGGAGCGCTTTCATGAATTGGGCATCTCCTCGGTTCAGCCTCTATTCGCTCTAGAAAAACGCATTCTGGGTGCGGTTGTAGATTCTTGGATATGCTATGAATTCCGAGAGGGAACACCCTGCAAAGAAGCGAGTTTACCTGACATTATTGAAATGCTGAGAAAAATGCATCAGGCGGACTTTCGCCACAATGACCCAAACCTAGGCAATTTCTTAATTGACGCCAATGGAGAGATGTTTGTGCTCGATTCACGCGGCCGAAAACGATCGGGGAATTTTAGCGACGCCAATGATTTCTTTTTACTTAAGAAAATAAATGAAACCCTCACCGACTTTCAAGTCAGCGACGTGACGCACCTCGACTCGACCTCGGTTGGCTATCAGTTAGCGAGCATCTATTCCAAAATAAAATCGTTTCGATCTACGGTGAAAGCAAAGTTTAGAAAAGAAGGACCTAAAAATAGACCGTGATAAACAGCGTCAATTTGCTGAATATGATTTTATTTGGTTTTAGACTTTAACGGCGTAACAATAATAACTAAGGAGGCAAAAAAGAGAATTGGGCCGACAACCCATTGAACGGCGAAAAAACCGGTCAAAAAATACGCTATTGAGGTAAATGCCAGTACAGTGATAACAGACCAGAGAATGTCATGGCGAAGCTTTTCACCACAATTGCCGCATTTTAGAATTAGCCCAAATAACTTCTTTGCCCAACTCATCGGCGGCATACCACAGGAAGGACATAGCGATTTCTTTAACACTCCGCGATACCTAATCTATTAACCATTTGGGCTGGCGCTTCTCTTTTAGCGCACTAACACCCTCTTGATAATTTGCTTGTTTCATCATTGCCTGTAATAACTCCCCAGCTTCTTTATTTGAGGTGCCAACATCGCGATGCAAATCTATATAAATTTGGCGCTTCGATTGTCGAAGAGATTCCGGTGAGTTTCGAGCAATCAATTCTAGCGCGTAATTGCGCGCATCTTCTAAAAGACTCTGCTTCGACGACAAGCGATGAACCAAGCCAATCCGCTCAGCCTCATCAGACAAAAATTTGCGACTCGATATCAATAACTCAGCCGCTCGAGAGCCCCCTATTAAGCGCGGTAACAACCAGGATAAGCCACATTCGATTGGCAGATTCAAGGGCCCATGTGCTGCGGTAAACTTAATGCCTTCAACTGCAAAACGAATATCAGTAAAGCAAGCAAGCACAAAACCTACCCCAGCCATCGGGCCGTTTATCGCAGAGATCACTGGCTTAGATAAGGCCAGATGATAGACATAATCGTGAGCAAAGGCCGAGAATTCCTTAGAGCCGGGCGTGACCAAATCAGGCCCGGTGCCAGAATTGTATTCGCCGGTTTGCGCAAAAACTTCTAAACCCTCGACATCGGCGCCCACGCAAAAGTAATCTGCCGCGCCGGTGACAATGATCACTCCGACCTCTGGATCGGTATCGGCTTTTTGTAATAAGGCGCGATACTCGGTATGCATAACACCGGTCCACGCATTTGCTCTTTTGGGTCGATTTAGAGTAATAGTTGCCACCCTATCCGTGACGTCGTAAAGAGTTTCTTGCAGCTTATTTACTTCGATCATTTAGTTATCCAGAATTTGCTAACGGCGTGGTTGATATTTTTAGCTTATGGCTCATATTGCCACAACTTTGTCGACACTATTTCACAAGGCCGAGCACCTGACTATCGTCATATTACTAAGCCGTCTATTGATTGGCGTAAGGCGCCAAAACGCGCTTCGCTGAATAGCAAGAGCCTGTATGGCTTAAATTTTGCAACCAAGCTTACTTCTCGCGCATCTATATAGAATAGACACAGTTGGGGAGCAAGCTATGACTAAGTTTTTCGTTAATCAAAAGACGGTTGAATTTTCTGGTGATGGCAGCATGCCATTGCTCTGGTATTTGCGCGATAAGGAAAAACTCATCGGTACTAAATTTGGGTGCGGCATCGGATCATGCGGCGCTTGCACTGTTCATTTAGATGGCAAAGCCGTACGATCTTGTTCAGTACCTGTCGCGTCTCTGGAAGGCAAACGAGTTACCACCATTGAATCATTGGCCGTGAACGAAACGCAACTGCATCCAGTACAACAAGCTTGGCTCGACCTGAACGTACCTCAATGTGGTTATTGTCAAGCCGGTCAAATTATGGCGGTCGTCGATTTTTTGCAATCGTTTCCAAACCCGAGCGACGACGAGATTGATCAAAACCTAAGTAATCTTTGCCGATGTGGCACCTACACTCGAATGCGCAAAGCCATACATCATGCCGCCAAGCTGATGAAGCAAGATGGAGGTGGGGCGTGAAAATCGAGCTTTCACGACGTCAATTCCTACACTATTCTCTTGCCACAGGTGCCTTCGTTGTAGCCGCTCCAACAGCACTGACAGCCGAAAAAGGCAGCATGACGGAATCTGACTATTCGTTAACACCGTTAATAAAGATACACCCAAACAACGATATCACGTTCTACTACCCGTCGCCCGAAATGGGGCAAGGTGTCGACACATCGCTTGCGCAATTATTTATCGAAGAGTTGGGCGGTGATATCGACCTAGTATCGGTCGAACCAATGCCCTATCAAATTACACGCGACGATGAGGGCAAAGTCATTCCGGTGACAGTACCACAGTTTTCCGGCGGGTCTACCAGCATCAGTCGTAACTACCCGCTACTACGCGAAGCCGGTGCCAGCACTCGGCAACTTTTACTACAAGCCGCAGCAAAGCACTTGTCCACCCCGATTGAAAAATTGAGCGTGTCTAAATCCATGATCTCTAATGGCGCACAATCAGTCTCGTTCGGTAAATTGCTAAAGGGTGCAGCGCTGGAAACTCTCCCCGATGACTTCAAACCTGCATTACGTGACTCATCCGATTGGAAAATAATTGGAGTAAAGCGTCACTCGTCTCAAGCCAGAGATATCGTTACTGGCAAATCTTTATATGGCATGGATATGGAGTACCCAAATGCAAAAGTTGCGGTCATGGCTCGCTCCCCATACTTAGACGGGTTTGTTAAATCATTGGATGCAAGCGCGGCTAAGAAACTGCCTGGCGTGCACGCGGTGGTAACGCTTGAGCGCCCAGCACTTGAAGGTAACTATACCTATTTAGCTGGTGGTGTGGCGGTTATCGCGAACGATTTTTGGACGGCAAAAACAGCGCGAGACTTATTAGACATCGATTGGGACACTGGGCCACACAACCAAGAGTCGACAGATTCATTAGACGCCCAATGTCGTGATTTACTAAAAACCAATGGTCAAATAGTGCGTGATGATGGCGACTTTGACGCAGC